>NZ_JBVIPA010000005.1:0-229011 GCF_055578365.1 Streptomyces sp. NPDC033131 | reverse complement strand
CTCTGGTGATTCCTGTCTCCCTCTTTGCCTTTCTCGTCTCGGTCCTCTCCCCCGCCCCCCCCCCCCCCCCCCCCCCCCCCCCCCCACGCCGCGGCCGGTACGCGGACCGCGGTCCGCCTCGAACTCACCGTCGCCGGACGCCGGTTGGAGGTCACCCGGCAGCCGCCCTGGGCGCGGCCGAAGAAGCGCGGCTCGGGCACGACGCTCGACAAGGCCCAGAGCTGGCTGCGCGAGTACGACGCGGCGGCCGGCGCCTGGAAGGACCTGAGCCGCTCCCATCAGGAGATCGGCGAGGAGATCACCCAGCTGCTCGGCATGAGCCGTGAGCAGTTCTGCCAGGTCGTCCTGTTGCCCCAGGGCGACTTCGCGAGGTTCTTGCGTGCCGACGCCGAGGCGCGCGGCAGGCTGCTCGGCCGCCTCTTCGACACCCACCGCTTCGCGGAGGTGGAGAAGCGGCTCGCCGAACGCCGCCGCGTCACCGAGACCCAGGTGCGTGACGGGGACTCCGAGCTGCTCGCCGACGCGCACCGCATGCAGCAGGCCGCCGGTGCCGCCATGGAGCTGCCGGAGCTGACGCCGGGCGAGCCCGGCCTGGCCGATGCCGTCCTCGGTGCGGCCGCGATCGCCCGCAGCACCGTCCGCGAACAGCTGACCATCGCCCACGGCCGCCTCACGGCCGCCGAGTCCGCCCAGGCGGCGGCCGACCGGACGCTGGCCGACGTACGCGAACTGGCCCGCCTGCAGCAGCGGTTCGCCGACGCGCGGGACCGGGCCGCCCTGCTGGAGGAGCGCGCCGACGGCTACCGCCAGGCCCAGCAGCGCATGGAACGGGCCCGCAAGGCGGAGGCCGTGGCGCCCGCGCTGGACCTGCGGGAGGCGGCGGACACGGAACACCGGCGGGCCGCGGCGGCGGAGGCACGCGCGCGTGCCCTGCTGCTGGACACTCTCGAAGACGGCGAGGCGGATTTCCCGCCCGGCGCCGTTCTCCGCGAAGGGCAGGCACCTGCCGGACCCAGGGACGCCGGTGCCGACCCGCACACGCCTGCCCGGCCGACGGCGGCTTTCGCCGACGCCGGTGCCGCCGGACTCGCCGCCGCCGCGCGGCGGGCCGCCGAGGAGCTGGGCGGGCTGGAGTCCGCCCGTCGCGGCGAGCGTCGGCTGGCGGAACTCGTCGCGGAGCGGGCCGCGTTGGAACGCCAGGAGCGGGATGACGAGGATGTCCGGCAGGAGGCCGAGGCCTGGCTCGCCGGGTGGGAGACGACCCGGGCCGCACTGCAGAGCCGTATCGAGTCCGCGCAGGAGGCCGCCGCCAGGGCCGAACAGCTCGCCGTCCAGCGCGAACCCGCCCAGCGGCGGCTCCGGGCGGCCCGGCAGCGCGACCGGTTCGCGGTCGACACGGACGCAGCGCAGCGCCAGGCACTCGCCTCGGCCGAACAGGCCGTACAAGCCCGCGCCCGCTGGCTCGACCTCAAGGAACAGCGCCTGAACGGCATCGCCGCCGAACTGGCCGCGAACCTCGCCGACGGCGAGCCGTGCGCCGTCTGCGGAGCCACCGAACACCCCGCCCCCGCCCGCAAGATCGCCGGGCACGTCGGCCGCGAGGCGGAGGAGAACGCCCTCGCCGCCTACCAGAGCGCCGACGAACAGCGCGCCGAGGACGAACGGCGCCTGGGCGTCGTGCGAGAGGCACTGGCCGCCGCCACCGCGGAAGCCGGCGACTCGCCCACAGACCGACTCGCGCAGGAAGCCGACGAGTTGGAACGGCTCTACGCGCAGGCACGCCGGGACGCCTCCGTGCTGCACCCCGCACACGAGGAGCTGCGCCGGGCCCAGGCCGAACACGAGCAGCGGACCGCCGCCCGGCAGCAGGCGGCCGTCCGAGCCGCCTCCCGGGTCGGCCATCGCGAGCGGCTCGACCGCGAAAGGGCCGCCCTGGAAGAGGAGTTGGCGCAGGTTCGTGGCGCCGCCGGCAGCGTGGCCGCACGGGCCGCGCAGCTGGAGCGGCGGGTCACGCTGCTCACCGACGCCGCCGACACCGCGCGCGCCGCCGACGACACCGCGCAGCGCCTGAAGGACGCCGACGCCCGTCTCGCGGACGCCGCTTTCCGCGCCGGGTTCGACACCCCGCAGGCCGCGGCCGCCGCCCTCCTCGACGAGGCGGCCCACCGCGAGCTGCAACGACGGCTGGACGCCTGGCAGTCCGAGGAGGCCGCCGTACGCGCCGTCCTCGCCGAGGCCGACACCGCGGCCGCCGCCCGGCAGCCCGCGGCCGACCTCACCACGGCGGAACAGGCCGCGGCCGCCGCGGCCCGGCGGCTGCGCGAGTCCGCCTCCGCGCGCGACGCGGCGGCCCGCCGCTGCACCGAACTCGACCGCCTGTCCGCGCGGGCAGCCGCGGGAGTACGACGCCTTGCGCCCCTGCGCGAGGAGTACGACCGCGTGGCCCGCCTGGCGGGCCTGGCCGCCGGCACCTCGGCGGACAACGAACGCCGCATGCGGCTGGAGTCGTACGTGCTGGCGGCCCGGCTGGAACAGGTGGCCGCCGCCGCGACCGTACGGCTGCAGCGCATGTCGTCCGGCCGTTACACCCTCGTCCACTCCGACGACCGCAGCGGACGCGGACGCAGCGGCCTCGGACTGCACGTCGTCGACGCCTGGACCGGCCGGGAGCGGGACACGGCGACGCTGTCCGGCGGCGAGACCTTCTTCGCCTCGCTCGCCCTCGCCCTCGGCCTCGCGGACGTCGTCACCGACGAGGCGGGCGGGGTCCGCCTGGACACCCTCTTCATCGACGAGGGCTTCGGCAGCCTCGACGACCAGACCCTCGACGAGGTCCTCGACGTCCTCGACTCGCTGCGCGAACGCGACCGCAGCGTCGGCATCGTCAGCCATGTCGCCGACCTGCGACGGCGCATCCACGCGCAGCTGGAGGTCGTGAAGGGGCGCTCGGGGTCGGTGCTGCGGCAGCGGGGCGCCGGATAGCGCCGCGCCCGCGTCAGCGGCCCACAGGCCGCCGGGGCAGCGGCGAGGAGTAGACGACGCTCGTGGTCACCGAGCCCAGCGCGCCGATCTTGCCCGCCACCTCTTCCAGATGGCGCATCGAACTCGCCGTGACCTTGATGACGAAGCAGTCGTCGCCCGTCACGTGGTGCGCCTCCAGGATCTCCGGCGTCACCTCGACCAGGTCGTGGAAGGGCTTGTAGTTGCCGTTCGGGTAGCGCAGCCGGACGAAGGCCAGGATCGGCAGGCCGAGCCGCTCGGGGTCCACGACGGCCGCGTACCCCTTGATGACGCCGGCCTCCTCCAGCCGCCGTACCCGCTCCGTCACCGCGCTCGGCGACATGGACACGGCACGGGCCAGCTCGGCGAAACTCGCCCGGCCCTCCCGCTGGAGGACCTCGAGGATGCGCCAGTCGGTGGCGTCCGGGGAATACACGGTCATGTCCGAGGAATAGCAGGGGAATCCCCGGCCTGACAAGGCCTACGCCGAGGAATGCCACTTCAGGTTCCCGGTCACCGGCCGTAGATTTCCGATCACGGAGAACGACCACGGAAGGGCCTCGACATGACCATCACCCCCGAGACGACCACCGCCGACGCCGTCCTGCGCGTCGCCCCCGCCGCTCCGGCCGAGGCCGCCGCCTACTTCCGGGCGAGCCTCGTCTTCCACGCCGACGTGTCCGACGTCGCCGCCGCGCTCGCGGCCGACGGCGAACCCGGCTTCGTCGTCCTCGACTCCCGCTCCACCGAGTCCTGGGACCGGGGCCACGTGCCGGGCGCGGTCCATCTGCCGACCGCGCTCATCCCCGAGCAGGCCGAGCAGCTTCTCGACAAGTCCGTGCCGGTGGTGACGTATTGCTGGGGTCCCGGCTGCAACGGCGCCGCCCGGGCCGCCCTCGCCCTCGCCGAACTCGGCTACCGGGTCAAGGAGATGCTCGGCGGCTTCGAGTACTGGGCGCGTGAGGGCTTCGAGTTCGAGACCTGGCAGGGCCGCGGGCGGCGCGCGGCCGATCCGCTGACCGCGCCGGCGGACGCGGAGAACTGCGGCTGCTGAGGCCGCGGTCCGGTGGACTTTGCGGGAGTGTAGGTTCTGGCGCATGGTGCGATACGCGGAGCCGGGCACGGTGGACTGGGTGGAGTCGGGCGGCGGTCCGCTCATAGCGGTGCCGGAGACGGTCCTGCCGTTCTGGGCGGGAGCCGACGGGGACGAGACGGCGTCCGACTACGACCGGGCGTGCGAGGTGGACGGCTTCATCGGCCTGCTGCCCGTCGGGGACAGCGCCGCGCTGGTGTTCGGCGACGATCCCGCCTCCACCGCCTACCTGCCGGACCACCAGACCTTCGTACGGTGGTCCGCGGCCGACTCCGAGGCCGCGCTCCTCGCGGAGGTGCCGACGGCGCTCGACGCGGCGGCCTGGGAGCCGGAGGTGTACTGGAAAGTGCCCGGCGCGGTCCTGCTGTTCGACGCGGCCTGGCCCGGCGCCGCCTCCGCACGCACCGACCACGTGCGGGTCGTCCTCGATCCCGGCCGCTACGCCGTCCGCGCGGCGCAGGTGAGGCCCGGCCCCGAGACGTGGCTGGGACTTGTCCAGCTGCGGCGGCTGCCGGACTGACCGCGGGTGCGGTCCGGCCCCTCGGCGCTCACCCCGTCCCGCCCCGTCCCATCGCGCGGCTTGCGACGGACGAGGCGGGCCGGGGCACCGGTGACATGATCGGCTCGGCGGGTGGACAGCGGCGCCGACGCGTGGAAGGGCTACAGCTGCGACAGCTCGTCCACCAGGTCGTCAAGTCCCAGCGAGCCCTGCGAAAGAGCCGCCATGTGCCAGGCCTTGAGGTCGAAGGCGTCGCCGTGCCGCGCGCGGGCGTTCTCCCGGCCGAGCAGCCAGGCCCGCTCGCCGAGCTTGTAGCCGATGGCCTGTCCCGGGATCGTCAGATAGCGGGTCAGCTCGCTCTCCACGAAGTCCGCCGGACGGCTGCTGTGCGCACCGAAGAACTCCTGCGCCAGCTCGGGCGTCCAGCGCTCGCCCGGGTGGAAGGGGGACTCAGCGGGGATCTCCAGTTCCAGGTGCATGCCGATGTCGACGATGACCCGGGCGGCCCGCATCATCTGCGCGTCGAGGTAGCCGAGCCGCTGCTCCGCGTCCGTGAGGAAGCCGAGCTCGTCCATCAGGCGCTCCGCGTACAGCGCCCAGCCCTCCGCGTTGGCGCTGACCATGCCGATGGAGGCCTGGTAGCGGGAGAGGTCCTTCGCCACGTGCGCCCACTGGGCGAGCTGGAGGTGATGGCCGGGGACGCCCTCGTGGTACCAGGTCGACACGAGGTCGTAGACCGGGAAGCGGGTCAGGCCCATCGTCGGCAGCCAGGTGCGCCCGGGGCGTGAGAAGTCCTCCGACGGGGGCGTGTAGTAGGGGGCCGCCGCGCCGCCGGGCGGGGCGATCCGGGACTCCACCTTCCGGACCCGCTCGGCCAGTTCGAAGTGCGTGCCGTCGAGCGTCTCGATGGCCTGGTCCATCAGGCCCTGCAACCAGTCGCGGACCTCGTCTACGCCCTCGATGTGCTTGCCGTGCTCGTCGAGGTGGGCGAGCGCCACCCACGGCGTCTCGGCGCCGGGCAGGATCTTCTCGGCCTCCTGCTTCATCTCGGCGAGCAGCCGGTGGTACTCGGCCCAGCCGTACGCGTACGCCTCGTCGAGGTCGAGGTCGGTGCCGTTGAAGTAGCGGGACCAGCGGGCGTATCGCTCCCGGCCCACCGTGTTCGGGGCGCCCTCGACGGCCGGCGCGTAGACCTCGCGCATCCAGTCGCGGAGCCCGGCCACGGCCGCGGTCGCCGTGCGGGCGGCCTCGTCGAGCTCGGTGCGCAGCGCGTCGGGGCCGGCCGCCGCGAAGTCCTCGAACCAGCCGCGGCCCTTGCCGTCCGTGTCGGACCACTCGGCGAGCTGCTCGACGAAGGTGGCCGTCGGGCGTGGGCTCGCGTACAGCTTGCGCTCCAGGCCCAGGGTGAGGGATTCGCGGTAGCCGGCCAGGGCGGTGGGCACCGCGCGCAGCCGTTCGGCGACGGCCGTCCAGTCCTCGTCGGTCTCCGTCGGCGTGACCGTGAAGACCTCGCGTACGGAGTGCGCGGGCGTGGCCATGTTGCCGACCGAGCGCAGGCCCTCGTCCGCCTCGTGCACGGCGAGCTCCGCACCGAGCCGTTCACGCAGCAGCCGCGCGCACCGGCGCTCGATGTCACTGTCCGCGCCGGGCTGTCGCTCGGCCTCGTCGAGCCTCGCGAGTGTCGTCCGCTGGAGTTCCGCGAGCGCCTCCTGGCCCGCGGGCGAGAGGTCGGGCAGCCTGCTGGAACTCTCCTTCACGCCGAGATACGTACCGGTGACCGGGTCGAGGGCGATGAGCTCGTCGACGTAGGCGTCGGCGACCTCACGGGGCAGCGGGCTCTTGGTCTCAGACATGGGGACCATCCTCGTACGACGGGTCGCCGCACGTCACCCGGATTGAGCCGACGGCGTAGCGGGTGGGAGGAGGGGTCCGCAGTCCCACTGCTGGAAGATCAACCGGGTCTCCACGCGGGCCACTTCGCGACGGGACGTGAACTCGTCGATGACCAGGCGTTGCAGGTCGGTCATGTCCGCGACGGCCACATGGACGAGGTAGTCGTCCGGGCCGGTGAGGTGGAAGACGGTCAGGGACTCCGCGAGCGCCCGGATCCGCTCCACGAAGGGACCCACCAACTCCCGCCGGTGCGGCCTGACCTGCACGGACAGCAGCGCCTGAAGGCCACGGCCCAGCTTGGCGGGGTCGAGCCGCAGCTGATGGCCGAGGATGACGCCCGCGCGGCGCAGCCGGGTCACCCGGTCCAGACAGGTCGACGGGGCGACGCCGACCTGCGCGGCGAGGTCCCGGTAGGTGGTCCGGGCGTCGTTCTGCAACAGCCGCAGCAGATGCAGGTCCACCGGATCCAGTACGACAGATTCGGACATCGGCCGAACGTAGCACGGGCATCCACCCCGTGCCCCGTCCGGTGTTCACCCTTGCGTCATGGACACAGCGAGCAGGGAGGCGTCGTCGTACGACGCCGTACGCACCGCCAGGAGAGCCCTGGCCACCGAGGCCGTCCACGCCGGCCGCGACGACCTCGCCCGGCAGGGACTGCACGCCCCGCCGATCGACCTGTCCACCACCTATCCCTCGTACGACAGCCGCGGCGAGGCCGCCCGGATCGACGCCTTCGCGACCACGGGCGCCGAGCCCGAGGGCCCGCCCGTGTACGGGAGGCTCGGCAACCCGACCGTCGCCCGCTTCGAGACCGCCCTGGCCCGTCTGGAGGGCACCGGGGCCGCGGTCGCGTTCGCCAGTGGGATGGCCGCGCTGAGTGCCGTCCTTCTCGTGCGGTCCTCCCTGGGCCTGCGGCACGTCGTGGCCGTACGCCCGCTGTACGGCTGCAGTGACCACCTGCTCACCGCCGGGCTGCTCGGCTCCGAGGTGACCTGGACCGACCCGGCGGGGATCGCGGACGCGCTGCGGCCGGACACCGGCCTGGTGATGGTGGAGTCCCCGGCCAATCCCACGCTCGCCGAGGTGGACCTGAGGGCCGTCGCCCACGCCTGCGGCTCGGTGCCGCTGCTCGCGGACAACACGTTCGCCACACCCGTCCTCCAGCGTCCCGCCGAGCAGGGCGCGAGGCTGGTGCTGCACAGCGCGACGAAGTACCTCGGCGGGCACGGGGACGTCATGGCCGGGGTCGTGGCCTGCGACGAGGAGTTCGCCGGGCGGCTGCGGCAGGTCCGGTTCGCCACGGGCGGTGTGCTGCATCCGCTGGCCGGCTATCTGCTGCTGCGCGGTCTCGCGACCCTGCCGGTGCGGGTTGGGGCCGCGTCCGCGAACGCCGCCGAACTCGCCCGGCGCCTCGCGGCCGATCCGCGTGTCGGCCGCGTCCACTATCCGCGCATCGGCGGCGCGATGATCGCCTTCGAGGCGGAGGGGGACCCGCACGAGGTCATCGGCGGCGTCCGCCTGATCACCCCGGCCGTGAGCCTCGGCAGCGTCGACACCCTCATCCAGCACCCGGCGTCCATCAGCCACCGCATCGTGGCCGTCGAGGACCGGCGTGGCGCCGGTGTGAGCGACCGCCTGCTGCGGCTGTCGGTGGGTCTGGAGGACGTCGAGGACCTGTGGGAGGACCTGGACCGGGCACTGGGTGAACGGTCCGACAGGGTCTGTCGGACCGTTCACCGGGCCAAAGAGCCCGCGGAGCCTAGTCCCGCACGGTCTCCTCGCTGAACTCCCGCTCCCGCTCCTGCTCGTACGGCGGCCGGGCCGCGGCCGAAGCCGCGTCCAGGCGGGCGGTGATCACCAGGGTGCCCTCCTCGATCTGGTAGTCGAGGGGGAGGCCCAGGCCGCGCATCGCGGCGACCATGCCGGTGTTGGACGCCTGCGTCACCGCGTACACGCTCGCGCAGCCGGCCTCGACGGCCATCGCCACCAGCCGGCCGAGGAGTTCGCCGCCGATGCCGCGCCGCTGCCAGGCGTCCTCGATGAGCAGGGCGACCTCCGTCTCGTCCCCGTCCCACAGCAGGTGGCCGAGCCCGACGACGCGTCCGGAGGCGGTCCGCACGGTGAGGGTCCGGCCGAAGCGGGGGCTGAGCAGGTGGTTGAGGTAGCGGTCGGCGTCGCCGACCGGGCCGTGGTACCGCATGCCGAGAGTGCGCTGCGAGCACCGCTCGTGCATCGCCTTCGCGGCTTCCAGGTCGCCCGTGTCGGCCCGGCGCACGGTGATGTCGCTGCCCTCGGGGAGCGTCAGCACGTCGTGGCTGCGCGGCACCCGCGGACCGAGCTGCGCGTCCAGCTCCATCAGGGCCCGCACCCGCGCGAACTCGGTCGGCGTGAACGGCAGGTACGGCCGCTCCACGGTGATCACTCCGCCCTCCGGCGCCCGCAGCCGCATCACGGTGTCCTCCAGGACCCCTTCCGCGGGTACCGCCTCCGGCCCTTCGCCGCGTCCGGCCACCGGCTTCGCGGGCTGCGAGCGGATGGTGCAACGGCCCAGCAACTGCCGCAGTGCGAGCGGCAGTTCCGCCGCGTCCAGGGCCGTGCGGGCGGCGAGGCCCAGGACGCGGGTCGGCGCGTCCACCAGGTCGTGGGCGTCCGCCCGCTCGATCCAGGTGTCGCTGCCGCCGGCCAGCGCGACCGCGTGGGTGATCTCGCTGCCCGCGAGGTCGCCGGGGGCGCGCAGCAGGAACTCGTCGACGGTGCCGTCGGCCAGCGGGTGCGTCTGCAGGCTGAGGATGTCGACGCGCTGCCCGGCGAGGGCCGTGCACAGGGCGGCCAGCGAGCCCGGCGCGTCCTTCACCGTGGTCCGCATCCGCCACAGCGTGCTCTCCCCGGCCACCGGGTCCTCCGTCGCCGACGCCTGGTCGGACGGCCCGGCCTGCTGCCCGGTGGACAGCGGCCGGGCACCGGTATCGCCCGTCGGGGGTGCGTGACCGTGGCGGCGTGACCACCATGTGTGGAACCCCGCCGTGGCGACCAGGACGATCGCGGAGATCGTCAGCAGCGCGGGGCCGTCGGGGCCGTGCCCGACCAGGTTCGCCACGGCGTCCGCCACCGCCACGGCCGTGAACAGGGCGGCGAGTTCGACCACGTCGCGCCGCCAGTGGTGGACGGGCCGACCGTTCTTGGCGCGCGTCACATCGGACATTTTTCGAGTCATGCAGCCACTGTGGAGGAACGGTGTTGCGTGATCACGAACGCTTTGTGACTGATCGGTAAAAGATAGTTCCGTACCTTTTGTTTTTCTTTATACGATTCTGATGTGGCCGTTGCGGCCTCCTGCTGCCCGTTACTGGCCGACCCGGCCCGGCTGGAGCACCTGTGTGAACAGCACGGTGCCGTCCTGTTCCCGCAGCCGTACCGTCATCTCTCCGCTGTCCCCGTCGATGTCGACCTCGCCGAAGAACTGGTATCCGCCTGCCGGGGAGACGTTGGCCGTGGTGGGCGCCTTCACGAAGACGCGGTCCGGGCCGAAGGTGCCGTCCAGCGCGTTCGCCGGGAAGGCGCCCGCGTTGAGCGGTCCGGAGACGAACTCCCAGAACGGCGCGAAGTCCTTGAACGCGGCCCGCGACGGGTCGTAGTGCTGGGCCGAGGTGTAGTGGACGTCGGCCGTGAGCCACACCGTGCCGGTGATCCGCCGGTGCTTGACGAACCGCAGCAGTTCGGCGATCTGCAGCTCCCGGCCGAGCGGCGCGCCGGGATCGCCCTGCGCGACCGCCTCGATGTGGGGCTTGCCGTCGCCGGTGTCCGGGACGACCAGGCCCAGCGGCATGTCGGAGGCGATCACCTTCCACACCGCCCGGGAGCGGGCCAGCTCGCGCTTGAGCCATTCCAGCTGCTCGCGGCCGAGGATGCCCTGCGGGTCGGTGGTCTGGTTGTCCGGCGAGTTCGCGTTGCGGTACGTGCGCATGTCCAGGACGAAGACGTCGAGGAGCGGGCCGTGGTGCTGCACCCGGTGGACCCGGCCGTCGGGGCGGCGCAGGGTCGAGATCGGGAAGTACTCCGAGAAGGCCTGCCGGGCGCGGGCGGCGAGGACGTCGACGTTCTTCTCCGTGTACCGGGTGTCGGCGAGGATTTCCCCCGGGAACCAGTTGTTGGTGACCTCGTGGTCGTCCCACTGGATGATGGAGGGGACCCGGGCGTTGAAGCGCCTGAGGTTCTCGTCGAGCAGGTTGTAGCGGAAGTTGCCGCGGAACTCCGCCAGCGTCTCGGCGACCTTCGACTTCTCCGCGGTGGTGATGTTCCGCCAGGTCCGCCCGTCCGGCAGGGCCACGGTCTCGGTGAGCGGGCCGTCGGCGTAGATGTTGTCGCCGCTGCAGAGGAAGAAGTCCGGGTCGAGGGCGCCCATCGCCTCGTAGATGCGGTAGCCGCCGAGCTCCGGGTTGATGCCCCAGCCCTGCCCGGCCAGATCGCCCGACCAGACGAACCGCACGCCGTCGCGTCGCCGGTCGGACGCCGTACGGAAGGTGCCGGTCACCGGCTCGCCGGTGCGGCGCGGGTCGTCCGGGTCGGCGAGCAGCACGCGATAGTGGATCTGTTCGCCGGCCGGCAGCCCGCGCAGCCGGGTCGTGCCGGCGAAGTCCGTGTCCGCGCCGAGCAGCGGCCCGTGCCATCGGCGGGCGTTGCGGAACGACTCGGTGGCGGACGTCTCCACGACCATCCGCGCCGGACGGTCGGAACGCACCCACACGAGCCCCGAGTCGCTGGTGACGTCTCCCGTCTGCACGCCCCAGCCCGCCCGGGGGCGCCCGGACAGCGCGAAGGCGGGCGCCGCACCGACGGCGGGGGACAGGGTCAGGGTCGCCGAGGCGGCCAGGGAGCCGCGCAGGACGCTGCGGCGGCCCGGGAACGGACGGTGTGTCATGGATGCGCCTCCGGGGACGGGTTCCGGCCAGTGTGCAGTGACACAATTACTGGTACGGCTCAGCCCGCACGGAAACCACGAGTGAACACGTGGACAACGGACCGCGGGACGGGGAATCCGGCGCAGAGCCCCCGTCCGGACGCGGACGCACGTCAAGGTCCTCGCGTGCCGGCGGGGCTCCGCGGCGCCAGGCGGCCAGCCGCCGCGCCGGCTCGCCCCGCCGCCGTGGTGCGCCGGCCGTACCCCGCCCGTGCCGGACACGCGCGTCGGCGCGGTCCGGCTTCGGCGGAGGGAAGCCGAGTCGTCTCCCGGCTACCGGACGAGGCCGGGCCCGTCAGCGGCTGTCAGGGGGGTGTCAGCGGCTGCCGTCGAGGATGACGCGAGCGACCAGCGCGGGGTCGTCGTTCATCGGGCAGTGGCCGCAGCCGGGCAGCCGCACCAGCCGCGCCCGGGGGATGATCTGCTTGGCGCGTACGCCCTGGCGCCGGATGAGCAGGCGGTCCTTCGTGCCCCAGGCGAGGGTGACGGGAACGCCGGGCACGTCGTCGGTGAACTGGACGCTCGTGCCGGACCGGAGAGTCTCGGCGAACCCCGTCGCCCGCGCCAGCGCCAGCGTCTCGGCCACGACGGCCTCCGGCGAACGGCGGGTCGGTCGGGCGTAGATGGTGCTCGTCAGGGCCGCGCGGCCGGCGGCCGTGCGCGCCAGCCGCTCGACCATCGGGAGCGGCATCCGTTCGGCGATCCGCCGCATCGCGAGGAGTACGCCGAAGGCGTAGCGCCGCTCGGCCTGCGACCAGAACCCGGCCGGGGACAGGGCGGTGACCGACCTCACGAGCCGGTCGCGGCCGAGCTCCAGGGCGAGCAGGCCGCCGAGCGAGTTGCCCGCCACGTGCGGCCGGTCGAGCTCCATGGCCTCGCAGAAGGCGCCGAACACCGAGGTGGTCGTGGACAGGTCGTACGACAGGCCCTCGGGCAGACCGGGGGACACCCCGAACCCGGGCAGGTCCACGGCGATCACGTCGCGCTCGGTCGCGAGGATGTCCACGATCGGGTCCCACGCCTGCCGGTGGTGACCTATGCCGTGCAGCAGGAGCAGCGGTTCACCACGGCCCGCGCGCGTGTAGGAGACGGTGACGGGCCGGGGCCCTCGCGGGGAGGGCACTTCGAAGGAGATCGTGGTGGACATGGGGCTGCTCCTCGACGGTGGGGCTCGTGGACGACCGCGGCGTAGACATGTTGTCAGCAATTGCTACCGGCGGGTAGCCCCTTGGGCCCCTGGGGCGGCGCGCCACCGAGGCCGCCTGGACACGGCCCCGGGCGTCCGCTGGGATGGAGCCGTGACCGCCGACACCGTGACCGACGTCTTCGAAGAGCACCGCCCCGTCCTCCTGGGTGTCGCCTACCGCATGCTCGGGCGGGTGGCCGACGCGGAGGACGTGGTGCAGGAGGCCTGGCTGCGCTGGTCGGGAGCCGACCGCACCGAGGTGCGGGAACCGCGGGCCTATCTGGTGCGCGTCACCACCCGCCTCGCCATCGACCGGCTGCGCCAGGTCAAGGCTCGGGGCGAGACGTACGTCGGCCCGTGGCTGCCGGAGCCGTACGTCACCGACTTCGGGGACACCGTGCCCGACACCGCGGAGCGGGCGGTGCTCGCCGACTCCGTCTCCCTGGCCGTCCTCGTCGTCCTGGAGTCGCTGTCGCCGCTGGAGCGCGCGGTGTTCGTCCTCCGCGAGGCATTCGGTTACCCGTACGCCGACATCGCCGCCATGCTGGAGCGCGGCGAACCGGCCGTGCGGCAGCTCGCGGGGAGGGCGCGCAAACACGTCGAGGAGCGCCGGCCGCGCTACCAGGTCGACCCCGTCCAGCGCCGTGATCTCACCGAGCGTTTCCTCGCCGCCGCCGGGGAGGGGGATCTGGAGGGGCTGATGTCCCTGCTCGCCCCGGACGTCCGCCTCGTCGGCGACAGCGGTGGCAAGGCGAAGGCGCCGCTGCGGGTCGTGGAGACCGCCGACAAGGTGGGCCGCTTCATCATCGGCGCCGCCCAGAAGGGCCTTCCCGACGTGTCCTTCCGCTTCCTGGAGCTCAACGCGGGCCCCGCGCTCCTGGTCCTGTCGGGCGGCAGCCCCGACTCCGTCTTCCAGCTGGACGTCCTGGACGGTCGCATCCAGTCCGTCTACGTCATCCGCAACCCCGACAAGCTGCGGTCCCTGGCCGCCTGCTGACACTCGGTGCCCTGGGCATTGGTCTTGACCAAGGGTGGGGGCCGTCCTATGGTCGCAGAGAAGTGCAACAACCTTTAATAAACAAGGGCGTTAAAACGCCGCCGGATTACGGCGATTGCGGAGGACAGGGTGGGGACCACGCAGCTGGAAACGGTGCCGGAACCGAAGTACTGGCATCTCAAGACCGTGCTCAGTGAGGCATTGGACACCGAGTTCACGGTGGGCGAGATCCTGCCCAACGAGCGCGACCTCGCCGCCCGCTTCGGCGTCGCCCGCGCCACACTCCGTCAGGCCCTGGAACAGCTCGAACTGGAAGGCCGCCTCCAGCGCCGCCGCGGAGTCGGTACGACGGTCGCCCCGCCCCGCGTGGGCGTGGCCGTCGGCACGGAACAGCACGCCTGGCCGGGCGCGGCCGGCGACGACTGGCAGCCCGTCGACTCCACGCCCCAGGTGCCGCCCGCGGCCGTGGCCGCCGCGCTGGAGACCGCGGCCGACCAGCCGGTCCACGTGGTGCGCCGCTCCCGTACCACCCACGGCCAGCCCGTGGCCGCCGAACTGCTCTACGTCGCCCAGTCGGCGGTGCCCGACCTCTCCGCCATAGACGCGCCCGCCGGAGCGGCACGCGCGCGTGCCGTGCTGCGCGAGCTCCAGCGCCTGGAACTGGACGGCCGGGAGAGCGCCGTCGAGCTGGGCTCCGCCCGCGCGGACGACGCCCGGGAACTGGACCGGCTCCCCGGGGCGCCCGTCCTCGTGGTCACCACCCGTTACCTCGCCGAGGGCCGGACGGCCGCGGTCTCCGTCGCCACGTACCGCGCGGACACCTGCCGGCTGACCTTCGGGGACTCCGGCGGTGTGGAGGTCCACCAGGGCCCGGAGCGCCGGGCGTCCTGACCCCGTCGCAGTGCCCCGCGTCGAGCGCCCCGGAGCCGTTTCCGGGGCGCTGTTCCCTGTCCGACGCCCTCAGGGGTTCTTTCCCTATGCCCGTCCGGGTCGCGCGGCCTGGCACCGCACCTCGCCGCGTTGCCGAAACGCCCACGTGGCTCCTCCCCCACGCTCGAACAACCTCGCGCGGGGGGACCCCATCGCGGCCGCTCCGGCGCCTTGCGATGCACGGCACCGGACCACGCGACCTGATCGGACGCTCAAAGTGAAAGGACCCCTCAGCGGCGCGCCGTCACCGTGCCCTCCACCGCGAACAGCTGCTCCTCCACATGGTCGAGCGCCAGCCGTAGCGCGCCCGTCGCCACCGCGGCCTCGCCGAGGAGCGACAGGGCCACCTTCGGGGGCCGCAGACAGTAGCGTGCCAACTCGCGTCGCAGGGGCTCCAGTACACCGTCGAGGCCCGCGGCCCAGCCGCCGACGACGACGAGTTCCGGGTCGAGGGCCAGGACCAGCGCCGCCACGTCGTGGACGAGCCGCTGGATGAAGCGGTCGACGGCCGCGCGGGCCCGCTGGTCGCCCTCGCGGGCCTGCGCGAAGACCTTGGCGACGGCCTGCTCGTCCAGGGGGTGCAGGGGCGTGTCCGTGGTGGACAGCAGCGTCTCCGGGGTGACCTCGCGCCCGAGCAGGTGCAGGGCGCCGATCTCGCCCGCCGCTCCGCCGTAGCCCCGGTGCAGCTGCCCGCCGATCAGGGCGCCGGCGCCCGGGCTCAGCCCGGCCAGAACGAACACGACGTCGTCGGACTCGATGGCGGAGCCCTTCCAGTGCTCGGCGACCGCCGCGGCGTTGGCGTCGTTCTCGACCAGGACCGGGCACTTGAAGGAACGGCTCAGCCGCTCGCCCAGCCGCAGCCCCGTCCACTCGGGCAGCGCGGTCCCCAGCCGAACCGTTCCGTCCGCCTCGACGATCCCCGGCGTGGCGACCCCCACGGCCCGCAGGGAGCCGCGCGAGATCCCGGCCCGACGCAGCAGTTCGGCCACCGCGGTGCGCACGCGTTCCAGGCGCTCGTCCGCCGAGGCCGTCTCGTCGACGTCCTTGGCCTGCGCGCCGATGATCCGGCCGTCCAGGTCGGACAGGAGCACGGCGACGCGGTGCGCGCCGATCTCCAGGCCCAGCAGATGACCGGCCTCGGCGCGGAACCGGAACCGGCGCGCGGGCCGCCCCTGCCGCCTGACGACGCTCTCGTCGGCCGCCTTCTCGACGACGTACCCCGCCTCGATGAGCCCCTCGACGACACCCTCGACGGTCGGCCGGGACAGTCCGGTCACCCGGGTGATCTCGGTCAGCGTCGCGCAGTCCGTGGCACGCAGCGCGTGCAGCACCACCGCGGAATTGATCCTCCGCAGCAGCGAGGGATCCCCGCCGGTCAGCCGCCCCAACGTCCGTCCTCCCAGCTCGTGCGCGTGTTGGCCGGATCGTACTCGGCGCGGCGGACCCCGGCGAGTGCCGGGACGCGCGAGCCGCCCGCCCGCTCCACCGACGGGTTCAGGTCGGCGGGGCGCTCGGGCCGCCGACAGGCTCAGGCCGGTGGGCAGCTCCGGCCCACCGACGGGCTCACAGCGACCGTCCGCCTCCCCCCTTCGGCGGTTCCGGTCAGCCGGGCGCCACGAACCCCGACTCGTACGCCGCGATCACGGCCTGCGTACGATCCCGCGCTCCCAGCTTCGCCAGTACGGCGCTGACGTGCGACTTCACCGTCTCCGTCCCCACGACCAGCCGGGCGGCGATCTCCGCGTTCGACAACCCGCGGGCCATCAGCCGCAGCACCTCGGCCTCCCGCTCGGTCAGCTGGGCGCGCTCCATCACCGCTCGGGCCGCGCGGTTGCCGCCGTCGTCGCCGTACTCGGCGGCGAGCTGCCGCACCGAGGCCGGGAACAGCAGCGACTCGCCCTCGGCGACCAGCCGCACCGCGTGCACGATCTCGGCCGGCCGCGCCCGCTTCAGCAGGAACCCGTCGGCACCGGCCCGCAGCGCCTCGTACACGTACTCGTCGTTCTCGAACGTCGTCACCACGAGGATCTTCGGCGGCTCGGCCACCGTCCGCAGCACCGCGCGGGTGGCCTCGATGCCGTCCAGGAGCGGCATCCGTACGTCCATGGCGACCACGTCGGGCCGCAGCTGCCGCACCAGCGGGATCACCGCCGCCCCGTCGGCCGCCTCCCCGACCACCTCGATGTCGGGCTGCGCCTCCAGCACGGCCCGCAGACCGGCACGTACGAGGGGCTCGTCGTCGACGAGGAGAACGGTGACCGGCATCCGGTCAGCGTAGATCAGCGCAACGGCAGCTCGACCCGCACCTGCCAGTCGCCCAGGTCCGGGCCGGTGCGCGCACGGCCGCCGAGCAGGGCCGCGCGCTCGCGGATGCCGCGCAGGCCGCTGCCCCGCCCGGGGCCGGGTATGCCGGCCGTGAGCGGGTTACGGACCTCCAGGCCGAGACTGCCGTCGTCGACCTCGATGCGGACCCGGACGGGGACGGCCCCCGCGTGCCGCAACACGTTGGTCAGCGACTCCTGGAGGATGCGGTAGCCCTCGCGGGAGACCGGTCCCGGCACGGTGTCCAGCGGCCCGGTCATGTCGACGTCGACCTTCGCCCCCGAGGCGCGGGCCGACTCCAGGAGCCGGTCGGCGTCGGTGAGCGTCGGACGGCTGCTGACCGGACGCTCCGACTCCCGCAGGATCCCGAGCACACGCTCCAGATCCTCCAGGGCCGCCCGGCCGGTCTCCTCGATCGCGACCAGGGCGCGGTCCGTGAACGCGGGATCGCCGGCCGCGCGCGCGGCACCGGCCTGCACCACGGCCACGGTCAGCGCATGGCCGATGGAGTCGTGCAGTTCGCGGGCGATACGGGTGCGCTCCAGGAGTTGTTCGGTCCGCTCCTCCAGGGCGGCGAGCCGCTCAGCGGGGGAGGGGCCCAGCAGGCGGTGGGCGAGTGCGGTGACGAGGTGACCGGAAGCGAGCACGGTCACCGCCAGCGCGACCAGTGCCGGGGGCACGAGCAGGATGTGCCACCAGCGGTGGCCGTCGACGGGGAACAGCAGGCCCTCGTCGATGCCGCCGCCGAGCGCCACCGACACCAGGTCCACCACGGTCAGGAGCAGGTTGAAGGTGAGCATCGAGGTCGCGCAGCCGAGCAGCAGCCGCAGCTCCAGCCACACGACGAGCCGCCCCCGGTCGCCCCAGGAGGCGGACGGCGCGACGACGATGTCGGTGTTCTCACTGTCGTGCCGGTGACCGGTCAGCAGCAGCCTGGCCTGCAGCCCTTCCACGGTGCGCATCGCGGGCACCAGCCCGGCCGGGACGAGCACCGCGGCCGCCACCACCCAGGTCCACCACGCTTCCTCGATGAACAGCCACATGCTCGGCCACACGATGGCGATGTACAGATGCAGCAATCGTGTGTACGTCACCGCCCGGCCGAACGGGCGCAGGATGCGGGCCATTTCGTCATCGTGCCAGCCGCCACCGACACCGGACCTCCCCCGCACGGGGGAGACGATCTCCACGCGCGGGGGAGGTGCCGGTTCCTC
The DNA here is from genome assembly GCF_055578365.1 of Streptomyces sp. NPDC033131. Taxonomy (NCBI): domain Bacteria; kingdom Bacillati; phylum Actinomycetota; class Actinomycetes; order Kitasatosporales; family Streptomycetaceae; genus Streptomyces; species Streptomyces sp. NPDC033131. Next base: position 210,917 of record NZ_JBVIPA010000005.1, on the reverse strand, counting down.
CCGCGCGGCCAGGCTGCTGCCATGACCAGCATCGACGTCCAGGACCTCAGCAAGGAGTACGGCACCCGGCGTGCCGTGGACCACCTCACCTTCCGTGTCCTCCCCGGCCGGGTCACCGGCTTCCTCGGCCCCAACGGCGCCGGAAAATCCACCACCATGCGGCTGGTGCTCGGCCTCGACCGGCCGGCCTCCGGCTCCGCCACGCTCGGCGGCCGGGCCTACGCCACGCTCCGTGAACCCCTGCACCACGTGGGCGCCCTGCTCGACGCGCAGGCCGCGCACGGCTCCCGCACCGGCCGCGACCACCTGCGCACCCTCGCGGCCGGCAACCGCATCCCGGACCGCCGGGTCGACGACGTGCTGGAGGAGACCGGGCTCGCCACGGTGGCCCGCCGCCGGGTGAAGACGTACTCCCTGGGCATGCGCCAGCGGCTGGGCATCGCGGCCGCCCTGCTCGGCGACCCCGAGGTGGTCATGCTCGACGAGCCCTCGAACGGCCTCGACCCCGAAGGCATCATCTGGATCCGCGAGTTGCTGCGCCGGCTCGCGGCCGAGGGGCGCACGGTCCTGGTGTCCAGCCATCTGATGAACGAGACCGCGTCCTTCGCCGACCATCTCGTCGTCCTCGGCCGCGGCCGTCTGCTCGCCGACACGCCGATGCGGGAGTTCATCCACGCCCGCGTGCGGCCCCGCGTACGCATCCGCACCTCGGACCCCACCGGGCTCAAGAGCGTGCTGGCACAGCACGGTCACGACGCCGAGCAGCACGGGGACGGGTACTGGACCGTGCACCACGCGCGCGTGGACGACATCGGCCGCCTGGTGTCCGCCGCGGGCGTGCCGGTCCTCGAACTCGCGGCGGAGGAAGCCACGTTGGAACAGGCCTACCTCGACCTCACGGCCTCGGAAACCGAGTTCGCCGCCCCCTCGTCCGCTACGCAGCCGCAGGAGGCCTGACATGCCGTTCGCACCCGTCCTCCGCGCCGAGTGGCTGAAGATCCGCACCCTGCGTTCGCTGTGGGGAGCGCTGCTGGCGGTGTTCGCCGCGACCACCGTGTTCTCCGCCGTCGCCGGGGTGTCCGAGACGTCCGACCCCGAGTTCGACCCGCTGTTCATGGCGCTGTCCGGGGTCGTCCCCGGTCAGATCGCGGCCATCTCCTTCGGCGCGCTGGCCGTGTCGTCCGAGTTCCACGGCGGCGGGCTGCGGTCGGCCCTCACCGCGGTGCCGCGGCGCGGGCGGTGGTTCGCGGCCAAGGTGACCGCGGTCGCCGTACCCGCCCTCCTCGTGGGGCTGCTCACCGCGTTCGCCGCGCTGGTCGTGGCGAGGGCCGGACTCGGCGACGCGGCGAGTGGGCTCGGCGTCGGGGAGCAGGCGCGCGGGGTCGCGGGCTGCGGGATCTACCTGATGCTGATGGCGCTGCTCGCTGCCGGACTCACGGCCCTGCTGCGCAGCGGGGTGGCCACGCTGTCCCTGCTGATCCCGTTCGTCCTCGTCGTCTCGTTCGTCGTCGGGGACGCGGCGGGCACGGTCGCCGACTTCCTGCCGGACAAGGCGGGCCAGGTGGTGCTTCACCAGACGTACGACGGCACCTTGGGGCCGTGGTCAGGACTTGCCGTGACCACGCTGTGGACCGCGGCGGCTCTGGTGGCGGGGGCGTGGAGCGTACGCCGGCGGGATGCCTGACGCCGGGGCCGTCTGACGCCATGCCAATTGTCAGTGGCGGCCGGTTTACTGGATCACATGGACAGTGCGAAGTACGTCGCCAAGCTCGACTCGCTGTGCGCCGAGGACCTGTCCGAGGCGCGCGGCGGGTCGGACCTCTTCATGGCGGGACCCGGTTACCGCATCGTGTCGTTAGCGGTGAGCCACGGCCTGCGAACGGGCGACGCGTCGCAGCGGGTGGAGACGGCGGACGACGTCCAGGCTCTCAAGGACCACCTCGCACAGCAGATGAACGGCCGTTGGGGCGAACAGCGGCCCAGCTGGGGGATGGTCACGATCAGGGTGCGCCTCGAGCGCGGAGAGGAGATACCGGAGCCGTGGGCCACGATGAGCATCCTGGTGGACGAGCTGGACCTGTGGCAGCCGGCCGGCACGGGACGCTGGATCGCCCTGGGCGTCGCGGACAAGGACGACGCCGACGAGGTCCACGTCCTCGCAGTCGCCTCCGACACGGACCCGCCCTGACCCGCTAGGTGCCTTCCGCCGCGGTCCGCAACCGCGCGAACTCCTCCGCCATCGTCGCCGCCGTCCAGTGCGCGTTCAGCCCGCTCGGATTCGGCAGCACCCACACGCGCGTGTCCCCGATCGTCCGCTCCTGCGGCCCCACTGTGGCCTTGCGGTCGTCGAAGGCGGCCCGGTAGGCGGTGACGCCGACCACGGCCAGCCAACGCGGGCGCAGGCGTGTCACCTTGAGCGCCAGAAGCCGGCCGCCCTCCTGGTACTCCTGTGCGCTCAGCTCGTCGGCCCGCGCGCTCGCCCGGGCCACGACGTTCGTGATGCCGAGCCCGTACGACAGCAGCTCCTGCTGTTCCGACGGCTTCAGAAGCCTCGGCGTGAACCCGGACAGATGCAGCACCGGCCAGAACCGGTTGCCGGGCCGGGCGAAGTGGTGGCCCGTCGCGGCCGTCATCAGACCGGGGTTGATACCGCAGAACAGCACGCGCAGACCGTCCGCGACGACATCCGGCACCAGACGGTCGCGGGCGGCCTCCAACTCCTCGGGGGTGAAGCGCGTCAGAGGATCGCTCCGGGGGTGTAGCCCGCGGCCTCGGGACGCTGCTTCACGATCTCCTCGATGCGGCCGACCACCGTCGCGACCTGGTCGGCCGCGGCGCCCGTGAAGGACAGCTTGTCCGCCATCAGCGCGTCCAGCTGGGCACGGTCGAGCGGGATGCGCTCGTCGGCGGCCAGCTTGTCGAGCAGTTCGTTGCGCTCGGCGCCCTGCTCGCGCATCGCCAGCGCGGAGGCCACCGCGTTCTCCTTGATCGCCTCGTGCGCGAGCTCACGGCCGACGCCCGCGCGCACCGCGCCCATCAGCACCTTGGTGGTGGCCAGGAACGGCAGGTAGCGGTCGAGTTCACGCGCGACGACCGCCGGGAAGGCGCCGAACTCGTCGAGCACCGTCAGGAACGTCTCCAGCAGGCCGTCGAGCGCGAAGAACGCGTCCGGGAGGGCCACCCGGCGCACCACCGAGCAGGACACGTCGCCCTCGTTCCACTGGTCGCCGGCCAGTTCGCCGGTCATCGACGCGTAGCCGCGCAGGATGACCATCAGGCCGTTGACGCGCTCGCAGGAACGGGTGTTCATCTTGTGCGGCATCGCGGACGAGCCGACCTGGCCCGGCTTGAAGCCCTCGGTGACCAGCTCGTGCCCGGCCATCAGGCGGATCGTCTTCGCCAGCGACGACGGCGCCGCCGCCAGCTGCACCAGCGAGGTCACGACCTCATAGTCCAGCGAACGCGGGTAGACCTGGCCCACCGAGGTGAACGCCTGCGAGAAGCCCAGGTGCCCGGCGATCCGCTGCTCCAGCTCCGAGAGCTTGGCCGCGTCCCCGCCCAGCAGGTCCAGCATGTCCTGCGCGGTACCGACCGGGCCCTTGATGCCGCGCAGCGGATAGCGGCCGAGGAGCTCCTCGACCCGGCCGTACGCCACGAGCAGCTCGTCGGCCGCGGTCGCGAACCGCTTGCCGAGCGTGGTCGCCTGCGCGGCGACGTTGTGCGAGCGGCCGGCCATGACCAGCTCGCCGTACTCGCCCGCCAGCTTCCCGAGCCGTGCCAGCACGGCCACCGTACGGTCGCGCACCAGCTCCAGCGACAGCCGGATCTGCAGCTGCTCCACGTTCTCGGTCAGGTCGCGCGAGGTCATGCCCTTGTGCACCTGCTCGTGCCCGGCGAGGTCGTTGAACTCCTCGATCCGCGCCTTCACGTCGTGCCGCGTGACCTTCTCGCGCTCGGCGATCGAGGCCAGGTCGACCTGGTCGAGGACACGCTCGTAGTCGGCGATCGCCGCGTCCGGCACCTCGATCCCGAGGTCCTTCTGGGCCCGCAGCACGGCGAGCCAGAGCTGACGCTCCAGCCTCACCTTCTGCTCGGGCGACCAGAGCGTGGCGAGCTCGGTCGAGGCGTAGCGTCCGGCGAGGACGTTCGGGATGCGGGGCTTGGCGGGAGCGGAAGTCACGTGTACGGATTCTACTGGCGATTCCTGCAGGCCAGCGCCGCGGGTGTGTTCGTCGGAACCTACGAGAGCGCCGCGGCGAGGCCGGCCGGCACCTTCGCGGCCCACAGCTCCGGCCCACGCGCAGGTGGGCGCCCTTCCGCGCGATCACGCCACCGTGTCCAGGAGGTCCGGCCGCTCCGGCTGACACGACCCGGCACTTCGCCACGGCCTTCGCCCGCGTGCCACCCGCAGGGCAGGCCGGGCTACTCCGTCGGCCGCTCGTAGGGCCGCAGGTCCGGACGTTTCGGCGGCAGTCCGTCGCCCGAGGAGCGGCCCGTCAGCCGGCGGGCGATCCACGGCAGCAGGTACTGCCGGGCGAACCGGACGTCCGCGGTCCGGCGGGCGGCCCAGCCCGGCGGCAGGGTGAGCGGCAGCGGCGTGTGCCACTCGGTGTCCTCGGGTTCGTAACCGAGCGACTGCCAGACCGCCTCGGCGACCCGGCGGTGGCCCTCCGCCGTCAGGTGCAGCCGGTCCACGTCCCACATCCGCGGGTCGCCGAGCGAGGGCGCCCCGTACAGGTCGACGACCAGGGCGCCGTGCTGGGCGGCGAGAGTGTCGACACACTCGAACAGCTCCTCCATGCGCGGCCGGAAACGCTCCAGGACCGGGCCCTGGCGCCCCGGGCTGCGCATCAGCACCAGTTGCTTGCAGGACGGGGCGAGCCGCTCCACGGCCTCCGTCAGCAGGGCGCGCACCCGCCCCATGTCGCACTTGGGGCGGAGCGTGTCGTTGAGCCCGCCGACCAGCGTGACCACATCGGCCTGCATGGCCGCCGCCACGTCGATCTGCTCGGCGACGATCTGTCCGATCAGCTTGCCGCGCACCGCGAGGTTCGCGTACCGGAAGCCGGGGGAGTGGGCGGCCATCCGCCCGGCGAGCAGGTCGGCCCAGCCTCGGTAGGTGCCGTCCGGCAGCAGGTCCGACATGCCCTCGGTGAAGGAGTCGCCGACCGCGACCAGGCTGGTGTGTGTGGGGTTCGTCTGCATGGCGTCAGCGATGGTAACCCGGGGCCATACCCGCCGGTCGGTCGGCCCGGGCTCCCCGCTTCACCGGACACGCCCACCGACGGATCAGCACCCGCCCGCTGCCGCGCTCAACCGCTCACGCCCGCTGCCCGAACAGCTCCCGCAGCACGTCCTCCATGGTCACCAGACCGGTCAGCCGCCCGTCCGCGCCCAGCACCGCCGCCAGGTGCGTACGACTGCCCCGCATCGCCGTGAGCACGTCGTCCAGCGGCGTGCTCTCCCGGATCCGGGCGATGGGCCGCATGTCCCTCTGCTGGAACGGCAGGTCGCGCGGCAGCTTGTCGAGCGCGTCCTTCACATGCAGGTAGCCGGTGATCCGGCGCCCCTCGTCCACCACGGGGAAGCGGGAGTAGCCGGTCTCGGCCGACAGCATCTCCAGCCGCTCGGGTGTCACGCCCAGGTACACGTAGGCGACGCGGTCCAGCGGGAGTACGACGTCCCGCACGGGCCTGCGCCCCAGCTCCAGCGCGTCGTGCAGCCGCTCCCGGGCACGGTCGTCGATCAGCCCCGCCTCGCCGGAGTCCCGGACGATCCGGGCCAGCTCGGCGTCCGAGAAGGTGGCCGTGACCTCGTCCTTGACCTCCACCTTGAGCAGCTTCAGCAGGGCGTTGGCGAAGGCGTTGACCGTGAAGATCACCGGGCGCAGCGCCCGGGACAGGGCGACCAGCGGCGGGCCGAGCAGCAGCGCGGTGCGCACCGGCTCGGCGAGCGCGATGTTCTTCGGCACCATCTCGCCGAGCAGCATGTGCAGATACGTCGCCAGGGTCAGCGCGATCACGAAGGAGACCGCGTGTCCGGCACTCGTGGGCATGCCCATGGCGTGGAACGCCGGCTCCAGAAGATGCGCGATGGCCGGCTCGGCGACCACACCCAGCACCAGGGTGCACAGGGTGATGCCGAGCTGTGCGGCCGCCATCAGCGCGGACACGTGCCGCAGCCCCCACAGCACGCTCTTCGCGCGCCGGTCGCCCTGGTCGGCGTGGGGCTCGATCTGGCTGCGGCGCACGGAGATCAGGGCGAACTCGGCGCCCACGAAGAAGGCGTTGACGACGAGGGTCGCCAGACCGATCAGCAACTGGACGGCGGTCACGTGCCTTCCACCTCCGTCATCTCGTCGTTCAGCGGTGCGTGCAGCAGCAGCCGGGCGGCCCGGCGGCCCGAGGCGTCCACCACGTCCAGCCGCCAGCCCGTGACCTCGATGCGGTCACCGACGGCGGGGATGCGGCCGAGCTCCGTCGCGACGAGTCCGGCCAGGGTCTCGTACGGCCCCTCGGGCGTCCTCAGGCCGACGCGGGCGAGCTGGTCGGTGCGGGCGGAGCCGTCCGCGGAGTACAGGGTGCGGCCGTCGTCGTCGGTGCCGGCGAGGGCCAGGTCGGGCGTCTCGTGCGGGTCGTGCTCGTCCCGTACCTCGCCGACGACCTCCTCGACGATGTCCTCCAGCGTGGCCACGCCCGCCGTACCGCCGTACTCGTCGATGACCACGGCCATCGTCCGTTTGCCGGCCAGCCGGTCCAGGAGCCGGTCGACGGTGAGGGACTCCGGGACCAGCAGCGGCTCACGCATGAGTTCGGAGACGGGGACGCGGAGGCGGCGGTCGGCGGGAATCGCCAGGACGTCCTTGATGTGCGCGGTGCCCACGACCGAGTCGAGGCTGCCGCGGTAGACGGGGAAGCGGGACAGTCCCGTAGCCCTGGTGGCGTTCGCCACGTCCTCGCAGGTCGCCTGCGCGTCCAGGGCGATGACCTGCACGCGCGGTGTCATCACGTTCTCCGCGGTCAGGTCGGCCAGGTTCAGCGTCCTGACGAACAGCTCGGCGGTGTCCGCCTCCAGGGCGCCCTCCCGGGCGGAGTACCGGGCCAGCGCCGCCAGCTCCTGCGGCCCGCGCGCGGAGGCCAGTTCCTCGGCGGGGTCCAGGCCGAAGAGCCGCACCGCGCGGTTGGCGGTGTTGTTGAGGTGGGTGATGAAGGGGCGGAACGCCGCGCTGAACCAGCGCTGCGCGTTGCCCACCCGCTTGGCCACGGCCAGCGGCGAGGAGATCGCCCAGTTCTTCGGCACCAGCTCGCCGACGACCATCAGGAAGACCGTCGACAGGGCCGTGCCGAGCACCAGGGCGAGCGAGCTCGCCGTGGAGCGCGAGATGCCCATGGATTCCAGCGGGCCCGCGATCAGCGCGGCGATCGACGGCTCGGCGAGCATGCCGACCACCAGGTTGGTGACCGTGATGCCGAGCTGCGCGCCGGAGAGCTGGAAGGTCAGGCTCCGTACGGCCTTGAGGGCCCCGGCCGCGCCGCGCTCGCCGCGCTCGGCGGCGCGCTCCAGTTCGCCGCGCTCGACGGTGGTCAGCGAGAACTCGGCGGCGACGAAGGCGCCACAGGCCAGTGAGAGCAGGATCGCCACCAGCAGCAGGAGCACTTCTGTCATCGGGTCACCTCCGTCCCATGGTCGGACAGGGCAGGGAGGATCGCGCGATGTCGCGTACTGGGAGGCTCGCCCATGGGCGGACGCTCACACCTTTCATGGAGGACCGAGTGGCCCAGCAAGGGTAAAGGATGGGCAAAAGAGTGCGATTGAGGTCCGGAGCTAGTCCGTGAGGGGCTTCACCCAGCGCCGCCACTTCTCCTCGGGCGTGTACCCGGCGGCCCGCCACGCGTGGTGCGCGGTCTCGTTGCGGGTGAGCACCATCGCGTCCCCGCGGCGCCCGCCGAGCCGTACGAAACGCTCCTCGGCGGCCGTGAGCAGGGCGCCGCCGATGCCCCGGCGGCGGCGGTCCGGGTGCACCGCGAGCCGGTACAGATGGCAGCGCCAGCCGTCGAAGCCGGCGATCACCGTGCCGACCAGCTCCCCGTCGAGCTCGGCCAGGATCAGCGCCTCGGGGTCGCGGGCGACCAGCCGCTCCACACCGCCCCGGTCGTCGCTGATGCTCGTCCCCTCGGCGGCCACCTTCCAGAAGGCCAGCACGGTGTCCAGGTCGTCGGGCGTCGCGGCCCGTATCCGCAGGTCGGTCATACGGCGATCCCATCACGCCCGCCGGACCGGGACGCGGAATTCCATGATCCGGACGGCTATCGGCCCCGCAGCCGGGCGACCACCGGCGCGAACGCCTCCATGTACGGCTCCAGCACGGTCAGATAGGAGAACCCGTACCGCTCGCGCTGCGCCAGCACCTTCGCGGTGATCTCCTCCAGGGAGCCGGCCAGCACGAGGGGCAGTTCCAGGGCCTGCGCCACGGTCAGGTCCGGCACCCGCTCCACGAGGGGCCGCACGGCGGCCTCCGGGTCGTCGGTGATCACCACCAGCTGGATGAGGAGGTTGCGCTCGGCCGGCTCCGCGCGCCCCTTCGCCAGGTCCTGGTACCGGGCCACGCGCTCGTCGAGTTCCTCGGGTGTGATCGGCACCAGCCTGCCCGCCGTGTCCCCGGGCACCGGGCGCGCACCGGTGAAGGCCGCGATGTCGGCGTGCTCGGCGGTGAGCCGCAGCATGCGGTCGCCGTTGCCGCCGACCATGAGCGGCACCCGGGGCTGCGCAGGCCGCGGCACGGGGTTCTCCTCGCTCGGGCGAAGCCGAGCGTGCGGGAGTTCCGAGGAGCCGAGGAGGCGCTCCAACTCCTCGATCGTGCGCTGGAGACGGTCGACCCGCTCGCCCGGCGAGCCGTACGGCAGCCCGGCCGTCTCGTGCTCGGCCTGGACGTATCCCGTGCCGAGGCCGAGCTCCAGCCGCCCGCCGGTCAGCGCGTCGGTCGTGGCGACCTCCCGGGCCAGCAGCGCGGGGTTCCAGAAACCGGCGTTGAGCACGAACGTGCCCAGCCTGGGCCGCTGGGTCGCCTCCGCCGCCGCGACCAGGGCCGGGAAGGGCGCGACCATACCGAGATGGTCGGGGACCAGGATCACGTCGTAACCGAGCTGCTCGGCCCGCCGGCACTTGGCCCGCCAGTCCTCGGCGGGCGCGGGGACGATCATACTGGCACCGAAGCGGAACGGACGCGACATGAACTCTCCTCAGCGGCAAGCGACTTGAGCACCCGCCGTGATTCCATCACTCGTGCGCGATGGCCGCCAGCACGTTCATGCGGGAGGCACGAAGCGCGGGCAGCAGCGCCGCCACGACCCCCACCATCGCCGAGCCGACCACGACCGCGACGATCGTGCCCCACGGAATGGCGAGCGCGTTCATGCCCTGCAACGCCAGGACCTGCTGGGTGCACACCCCCCACACCAGCCCCAGGGCGAGCCCCAGTACAGCGCCGAACACCGCGATCACCACCGACTCCAGCCGGATCATGCGGCGCAGCTGTCGCCGGGCGAGCCCGATGGCCCGCAGCAGCCCGATCTCCCGGGTCCGCTCCACGACCGACAGGGCAAGGGTGTTGACCACGCCGAGGACCGCGATGACGATCGCGAGCCCCAGCAGCGCGTACACGAGGTAGAGCAGCACGGCGATCTGGTCGTGGACGAGTTCCTTGTAGTCGGCCAGGTCGCGCACCTGCACCTGCGGATACGGGTCGAGTGTCCGCTCCAGGCCCGCACGCAGGTCGTCGGCGCTCGTCCCGGAGGCCGCGTTCACGTACAGCGTGGAGTCCTGCGCGCCCGGCGCGAACCTCTCCAGGGTGGCCAGGCCGAAGTACAGGCCGCCCTGCGTGCCGAACCCCTCGGCGGCGTCCTGGTCGGTGAGGGCGCCCACGGTCAGTTCCGTGGTGCGTCCGCCCTGGAACTCGACGGGGATCGCGCTGCCGACCCGCACGCCGTGGTCGCGCGCGAAGTCCTGGTCCATGGCGATCCGGCCGTCCGCGAGCGCCGTCGCGGTGTCGCCCTGCGCGTAGGTGATGTTGGCGACCTCGTCGAGCTGCGGGTCGTAGGCCGCCGCGGTCGTCTCGACCCGGTCGCCGTCCGGCAGCCGTACGGCGATCGGAGTGAACCGCGACCGTACGACGAGCCCCACGCCTTCCGTGTCCCGCACCGCGTCGGTGACCTCCTGCGGGAAGGGCAGGAAGTTGCCGTTCTGTACGACGAAGTCGGCGCCCAGCGTCTCGTCGATCTGCTGGTCGAAGGACTCGCTCATGGAGGCGCTCGCCACCGACATCCCGCCGACCAGGGCCAGGCCCACCATCAGTGCGGCCGCGGTGGCTCCGGTGCGGCGGGGGTTGCGCAGGGCGTTGCGCTGGCTCATCCGGCCGACGGGCCCGAACAGCGCCGGGAAGGCGCCGCCGAGCACCCGGATCACCGGCCGCACCAGCAGCGGGCCCGCGATCACGGTGGCGAGGAGGGTCAGGATGATGCCGAGGCCCAGCAGGGAGGCCGCCGAACCTGTCTCCGACGCGGTGACGCAGCCGACGAGCGCGGCCGCGCCGAGCACTCCGACGCCGCCGCCGACGATCGCCCGCGTCCTGAGGGGCTTGCCGATCCCGGCGATCTCGGCGTCCGAGAGGGCCGCCATCGGCGAGACGCCCGCCGCGCGCCGGGCCGGGAGGTAGGCCGCGACGAAGGTGACGCCGACGCCGACGACGTACGCCGCGACCGGCGTGCTCCAGCCGATGACCATCTCGCTGGCCTTGATGTTCATGCCGAGCGCGTTCATCAGCTGGATCAGCCCGGCGGCGAGCCCGATGCCGGTGGCCAGGCCCAGCGTGGAGCCGACCAGGCCGAGCAGCATCGCCTCGATGAGGACCGAGCGGCGCACCTGGCGCCGGTCGGCGCCCAGCGCGCGCAGCAGGCCCAGCTCGCGGGTCCGCTGGGCGATCAGCATCGAGAAGGTGTTGACGATGAGGAAGACGCCCACCAGCGTGGCGATGCCGGCGAAGCCGAGCATGACGTACTTGATGATGTCGAGGAATCCGCCGAGCTGTTCGACGTCCGACTCGGCCTGCTCGTCGGCGGTCCGGTAGTCGTAGGTGTCGGCGCCGAGCGCGGCGGCCACGCGCTGCTTCAGCTGGTCGTCCCTGACGCCCTCGTCGGCGTCGACCGAGATGCTGGTGGCGGCCTTGGCGTCGCCCAGCAGCTTCTCCTGCGCGGTCTCCGGGTCGAGGAAGAGCAGTGCGGCGCCGGGGTTGGTGGTGGTGAAGGTGGCGATGCCGACGACCTCGACCTTGAAGGAGCCCGGGCCCGCGATCACGGTGAGCGTGTCGCCGATCCGCACGTCCTTGCGGTCGGCGGTCTCCGAGTCGAGCATCGCCTCGGCCGGTCCGCGCGGGGCGTGGCCGGAGGTGAGCTCCACCGGGCTGCGCTCGTCCGGGTTCCAGTCGGTGCCGATGGTGGGGGCGCCGGTGGTCGGGCCGACGGACTCGTTCTCGTCGTCGACGACGGTGATGTTCTCGACCTCGGCGTCCGAACGCGCGGCGGCGACCCCGTCGACCCGGGCCACGCGGGCCGCGAGCTCGGCGGGCAGGGTGGCCGTCGTGCCGGACGGCACCGCCTCGTCGAGGTTCTCCTTCGGGCTGACGGTGACGTCGGGCGCGGTCGTGGCGAACAGCCGGTCGAAGGTCCGGCTGAGCGTGTCGGAGAAGATCAGGCTGCCCGCGACGAACGCCACGGACAGGACGACGGCCAGAGCGGAGAGCATCAGCCGCCCCTTGTGGGCGAGGAAGCTGCGGAGCGTCGCCTTCAGCACGCGATCAGTCCTTGTCGAGGGTGACGTCGGACGTGGTGTCCCCGTCCTCGGCGCTGAACGGGGCCCGGCTCACGTCGAAGCGTTTCATGCGCTCCAGGACCCCCTCCGCCGTCGGCCGCTCCATCTCGTCCACGATCCGCCCGTCCCCGAGGAAGAGCACCAGGTCGGAGTGGGCGGCCGCGCCCGGGTCGTGGGTCACCATGACGACGGTCTGCCCGAGCTGGTCGACGGCCTCCCGCAGGAATCCGAGGACTTCCAGGCCCGCCCGCGAGTCGAGGTTGCCGGTCGGCTCGTCCGCGAAGATCAGCTCGGGCCGGGAGGCGAGCGCCCGCGCACAGGCGACGCGCTGCTGCTGGCCGCCCGAGAGCTGGGACGGCCGGTGCCCCAGCCGGTCCCGCAGCCCGAGCGTGTCGATGACCTGGTCCAGCCACTTCTCGTCGGGCTTCTTGCCCGCGATGTCCATGGGCAGGGTGATGTTCTCGGCCGCGTTGAGCGTCGGAATGAGGTTGAACGACTGGAACATGAATCCGATCCGGTCCCGGCGCAGCCGCGTCAGCTCGCGGTCCTTCAAGCCGGTGATCTCGGTGTCGCCGAGCCACACCTGTCCGGCCGAGACGGTGTCGAGGCCGGCCAGGCAGTGCATCATCGTGGACTTCCCGGAGCCGGACGGCCCCATGACCGCGGTGAACCGGCCGCGCGCGATGTCCACGTCCACCGAGTCCAGGGCCAGCACGGTCGTCTCGCCCGAGCCGTAGGCCTTGGTCAGGCCGCGGGCGCGGGCGGCGATCCCGTCGGCCGGGGCCTGGCCCGGCGCGTGCTGAGCAGCGGGTGTGGACAAGGCTGTCTCCTCGCTTCTGGTCGCTCCTGGCTGTCACACACTGGTCGTCCTGGCCGAGAGTAGTGTGATCCGGCCCACACTCGGTATCCCTCGTGGGGCCGAGTCGCCCTCCGCCGCAGGCCGGGTCCCTGATACCGGTGTAAGGGGCACCTTTCCACCCGCGGTGCCGCACGGGGCCTCTTGCGGCTGCTAGCGTCCGGACGCTAGCTTCGAACCATGGCCAAGACCCAGCTGAACGTGCGTGTCGACGAGGGCACCGCCCGCGCCGCCCGCGAACGCGCCCAGGCCCGCGGCATGAGCGTCAACCGCTACATAGAGGAACTGGTCAGGCAGGACGCCGGCGAGGTCGGCCACACCTTCGTGGAGGCCGCCGCCGACTTCATGAAGCAGTACGAGTCCGTGTTCGCCGACGAGTTCGACGGGGGTACGCCCGTCCGAGTGGAGTCGACGGCCAGGGACGAGCACGAGAGCTCCCGCGAAGGTCGCCGCTGATCCCTTGAGCACCCTCCGGATCGACCTCGCCTGGCTCCTCATGGTCGCCGAACACAAGACCCCGGGCGACCCCCAGGTCACCGACTGGGGTGCGCTCGTCGCCGCCGTCGCCCGCCATGAGGCACAGATATTCGACGTCGCCGTCTACGACAGCCCGCACGCGCGGGCCGCCGCGCTGCTCCAACTCCTCCTCCACGTGCCGGCCCTGGAGCGCTCCAACGCCCTGTTCGCCTGCGCCGTCGCGTACGCCTATCTCGTCGCCAGCGGCCTCAAGGTCGTCACTTCGCCCGAGCAGGTGCGGGAACTGGCCCGCCTGGTCAAGAGCGGCGAGGCGTCCGTGTACGACATCGCCCAGGAACTGCGCCGGTGGAGCCTGTGATCACGGCTCCTCGGGCGCGGGGCGCCACGCGGTACCGAGCACGCAGTACGAGGTGGGCAGCCTCGGGCCCGTCTCGGGCATCAACACCCGCCGGTAGGGGCCGAGCTCGAACCCGGCGTCCCGCAGTGCGCCGACCGGGTCCCGGGCGACGTGGCAGCCGCCCATCAGCGGTGGCCACAGCGTGCGGTCCAGCGCGCGCTGGGTGAGGGTCATCGCCCGGCCGCCGCCCCTGCCGTGCTCGAAGAACCGCACCTCGCCGCCGGGCCGCAGCACCCGCCGTATCTCACCGAGGGCCCGCGGCACGTCCCGCACACTGCACAGCACCAGCGAGACCACCGCCGCGTCGAAGGCCTCGCTCTTGACCGGCAGCGCCTCCGCCGCGCCCGGCACCACGTCGACCGGCACCTCCGAGCGCAGCGCGGACTCCACGGCCAACTGCCGCAGCACCCGCTCCGGTTCGACGGCCACGACCTCCGAGACGGCGCTCGGGTAGTGCGCGAAGTTCAGGCCGTTGCCCGCGCCGATCTCGATGACCCGTCCGGACAGCCCGGACAGCAGCCGCTCGCGCACGCCGGCCATGCCCATCCTGGTCTCGGCGCTCACACTGATCCGGGCGTAGCACCGGGCGAACAGCGGGTGGTGGACGGGGTCACGGGACACCTTGCCGGATCGTGCGGATCGCAGCGGCATGGCAACCTCCCTGGCAGGCGGGCCTCACCAGGATTGTCCCCCGTACGGGCCCGCCGCACCCCCGCGAGCTCACGGCGTCCGTCTCACCCGCCGAAGTTCCGCACCTGCTGGTGGACGCCGTAGTCGTTGTTCATCTCGTTGTGGGAGACGCAGCCGACCTCGACGTTCGTCGCGCCGCTGAGGAGCGCGCTGGTGTCCGGAGTGAGCGCGTCGTCGCAGTTCGACCGGGCGCGTGCGGGCTCTGTGGCTCCGCGCGTTCCCGACGGAGCGGGGGCGGGATCCGCAGATCCGCACGTCTTGGGCGGCGCGGGTGCGGGCTCCGCAGGTCCGCCTGTCCCGGACGGAGCGGGTGCGGGCGCCGCAGCTGTGCCCGTGCCGGGCGGGGCGCGTGCGGGCTCTGTGGCTCCGCGCGTTCCCGACGGAGCGGGGGCGGGATCCGCAGATCCGCACGTCTTGGGCGGCGCGGGTGCGGGCGCCGCAGCTGTGCCCGTGCCGGGCGGGGCGCGTGCGGGCTCTGTGGCTCCGCGCGTTCCCGACGGAGCGGGGGCGGGATCCGCAGATCCGCACGTCTTGGGCGGCGCGGGTGCGGGCTCCGCAGGTCCGCCTGTCCCGGACGGAGCGGGTGCGGGCGCCGCAGTTCTGCCCGGCCCGGGCGGGGCGCGTGCGGGCGATGTGGTTCCGCGAGTCTCGGGCGGGGCCGGTGTGGGAGGGGAAGCTCCGCCTGTTCAGGGACGAGCCGGTGCGGGGTCCGCAATTCCGCGCGGCCCTCACGGAGCGGGCGCGGGGTCCGCAACTCCGCGCGGCCCTCACGGAGCCGGTGCGGGGTCCGCAACGCTGCCCGTCCCTCAGGGAGCCGGCGTGGGCACCGCGGCCCCGCCAGTTCCGGGCGGAGACGACGCCGCGGACGGCACCCTCGTCACCGCGTACCCCTTCGCCCCCGACGCGGCCGCCCGTCTTCTCGCCCGCGCCACCGAAGCCGCCGTCTACACCGGCGACCTGCGCCGGTGCCGGGAGGCGGCTCGGGCCGCCGATCGGTGGGGGATCGTGGCCCCGGGCACGCTCGGAGTGCTCGCCGCCGCCTTCGACGGGCGGTACGAGGATGCGCGGGACCTGCTGATGGCGGCGGCCGGGCGGTGCGGTCCCGGCGGGGATCCCACCGTGCTGATTCACGCCGGTATCGCCGCACTGCTGCTCGGCGACCACACCGCAGCCGCCACCCTGCGGGCGGCCGCCTCGGCCCGGGTGCGGGGCGCGACGGCCACCGTCGTGCAGGCGATGGAGTTCCGGGCGTACGCCGACTTCTGGACCTCACCACCCGTCTGACCGCCCAGCAGCTGCTGGTCGCCCGGATGGCCGCCGAGGGCGCCACCAACCGTGAGATCGC
This sequence comes from Streptomyces sp. NPDC033131, assembly GCF_055578365.1. NCBI lineage: Bacteria > Bacillati > Actinomycetota > Actinomycetes > Kitasatosporales > Streptomycetaceae > Streptomyces > Streptomyces sp. NPDC033131. Next base: position 195,290 of record NZ_JBVIPA010000005.1, on the reverse strand, counting down.
CGACCGCCTCGCGCTCAGCCCGCGCACGATCGACCACCACTTGCGAGGAGTGTTCACCCGACTGGACATCCGCTCCCGCATCGAACTGGTGCGGCTTTTGGGCGAAGCCGGCGACTAGCCGGCGGGCTGCCGTCCGCGGAACGCCTCCGCGTCCCACGTCCCGTCCAGCCGCGGCGCCAGCCAAGTCGGCGCCGCGGTGCGGAAGTCGGCGGGCGCGAGGGACCCGGCCCCGGCGGGCAGGGCCCCGAGCAGCGGCGCGCCGGACACGTCGGGCAGGTCGGCCAGGTTGCAGCGCGAGGCGAGATCCGGTGCGTCGGGCCAGCTGCCGATCACGACGCCCACCAGGTCGAGCCCGCGGCTGCGCAGTTCACGGGCCGTCAGCTCCGTGGTGTTCAGCGTGCCCAGACCGGCCGACGCCACCACCAGCACCGGAGCGGCCAGCAGCCCGGCCGCGTCCGCCAGCGTCCCGCCCGTCGCGTCGAACCGGACGAGCAGTCCGCCCGCCCCCTCGACCAGCACCAGGTCGTGCTCGGCGGCCAGCTTGGCGGCGGCCTCGGCGACCTCGTGCGGACGCACCGGCGCCCGCCCGGCCCGCCGCGCCGCGGTGGCCGGCGCCAACGGCTCGGGATACCGGGCGACTTCCTCGGCCCGCACGGTCCCCGCGAGCCGCGCCACCTCGGCGGCGTCGCCGGGCTCGCCCGGCCGTACGCCCGTCTGCGCGGCCTTGAGCACGGCCACCGACCGTCCGGCCGCCAGCGCCGCGGCGGCGACGGCGGCGGTCGCCACCGTCTTGCCGACCTCCGTGCCCGTGCCCGTGATCACCAGTACCGGCATGTCACACTCCCGCTCATCCCTCGCGCGCCGCCGCGCACACCGCCCGCGCGATCCTTGCCACGTCCGTGTCGCCCGTGACGTACGGCGGCATCGTGTAGACGAGGTCGCGGAACGGCCGCAGCCACACGCCCTCGCGGACGGCCGCCCGGGTCGCCGCCGCCATGTCGACCGGGTGGTCCAGCTGGATCACCCCGATGGCACCGAGGACCCGTACGTCCTGCACTCCCGGCATCCCACGTGCGGGCGCCAGCCCCTCCCGCAGCCCCGCCTCGATCCGCTTGACCTCCGCGAGCCAGTCCTGGCCCAGCAGCAGCTCGATCGAGGCGCAGGCGACCGAGGCGGCGAGCGGGTTGCCCATGAAGGTCGGGCCGTGGGCGAGCACCGGGACCTCGCCCCGCGAGATGCCGTCGGCCACCCGTGACGTGCACAGCGTCGCCGCCATCGTCAGGTATCCGCCGGTCAGAGCCTTGCCCACGCACATCACGTCCGGCGTCACCGCCGCATGTCCGGCCGCGAACAGTGCGCCCGTGCGGCCGAACCCCGTGGCGATCTCGTCGAACACCAGTAGCACGCCGTGCGCGTCGCACGCCTCGCGGAGCACCCGCAGATAGGCGGGGGAGTGGAACCGCATCCCGCCCGCCCCCTGCACCACCGGCTCGACGATCACCGCGGCCAGCTCGTCGGCGTGCTCCTCGATCAGCGCGCGCAGCCGGTCGGCGTACGACTCCTCGAACTCCACCGGGGGCGGGTCCGCGAACACCTGGCGCTGGAGCATCCCGGACCACAGCTCGTGCATCCCGCCCTCGGGGTCGCACACCGACATCGGCTGCCAGGTGTCGCCGTGGTAGCCGCCGCGCCAGGTCAGCAGGCGCTGCTTCGCCGGGCGGCCGAGCGAGCGCCAGTACTGCAGGCACATCTTGACCGCGACCTCGACCGACACCGACCCGGAATCCGCGAGGAAGACATGCTCCAGACCGTCGGGCGACATGTCGACAAGGAGCTTCGCGAGCCGTACGGCGGGCTCGTGGGTGAGCCCGCCGAACATCACATGGCTCATCCGCCCCAACTGCTCGCGGGCGGCCTCGTTGAGCACCGGGTGGTTGTATCCGTGGATCGCCGACCACCACGACGACATGCCGTCGACGAGCTCGCCCGAGCCGTCCGCCATCGTCAGGCGCACCCCGCTCGCCGACTCCACGACGAGCGGTTCCTGCCGGCCGGGCATCGGACCGTACGGATGCCAGACGTGGCGCCGGTCCAGCTCCAGCAGCTCGGCGACGGGCAGGCCGGTCAGGTCAGGCATTGGGCGCGAGGTCCGTTCCGGCGCCTCGACGGCGTACGGCGACCAGGTCCGTACGGGCCTCGCCCGCCGGCGCGGCGGCCGGAGCGGAACCGCAGGCACCGCCGCCCTCCTGGGAGGACCCGCACCCGACGGCCTCCTCGGAGCCGCATCCACCCCTGCGGTGCTCCGGCAGCGTCACCTGGTCGGTGCCCTCCACCTCGAACCCGGCGTCCGCGATCATGTCCAGGTCGGCCTTGCCGGCCTGGCCCTCACTGGTGAGGTAGTCGCCCAGGAAGACCGAGTTGGCCAGGTGCAGGGCGAGCGGCTGCATCGACCGCAGATGGACCTCGCGCCCGCCCGCGATGCGTACCTCGACGTCCGGGCAGACGAACCGGACCATCGCCAGGATCCGCAGGCACCGCTGCGGAGTGAGGTTCCACTCCTTGGCCAGCGGCGTGCCCTCGAACGGGATCAGGAAGTTGACCGGCACCGAGTCCGCGTCCAGCTCACGCAGCGAGAAGACGACGTCGATCAGGTCCTCGTCGCGCTCGCCCATGCCGGCGATCAGCCCGGAGCAGGCGGACAGGCCGGCGGCGTGCGCCTTCTGCACGGTGTCCACCCGGTCGGCGTACGTGTGCGTGGTCGTGATGTCCCCGTACGTCTCCTCGGACGTGTTCAGGTTGTGGTTGTACGCGTCCGCGCCCGCCTCGCGCAGCCGCTCGGCCTGGCCGTCGGAGAGCAGACCGAGGCAGGCGCACACCTCGACGCCCTCGTTCTGGTCCTTGATCGTCTTGATCGTGTCGGAGACCCGGTCCACGTCCCGGTCGGTGGGCCCGCGTCCGCTCGCCACCAGGCACACCCGTTTGGCGCCTCCGGCCAACCCGGCCGCCGCGGCCTTCGAGGCGTCGTCGGGCTTGAGCCAGGTGTACTTGAGGATCCCGGCGGTGGAGCCGAGCCGCTGCGAGCAGTAGGAACAGTCCTCCGGGCACAGGCCCGACTTGAGGTTGACGAGGTAGTTGAGTTTCACCCGTCGGCCGAACCAGTGCCGGCGTACCTTGCCGGCCGCGGCCACCACATCGAGCAGGTCGTCGTCGGAAGTGGCGAGGACGGCCAGCGCCTCCTCGCGGGTCGGCAGCTCGCGCCGAAGCCCCTTGTCCACCAGCGTGTTCAGCAGGTCCATGAGAGCCGATCCTGTCCTACGCAGGCGCTTTCGGCCAAGGAGAGTTCGGACAACGAAGGTTCTTCGACGTGTGGGTATCGCCACATCATGGGTGCCCGGCCGTCCCGCTAGGGTCTGTGAACTGCCTACAAATCGCCGGCGCCGCCGGCCCAGTCCCTGGAGGGCCGATGGCGTTCGCCTGGATCGACGAGCAGGCCGAGCTGCGCCGCCGCGCCGGACTCGTAAGGACGCTGCGCCCCCGCCCCTCCGACTCACCGCTCCTGGACCTGGCGAGCAACGACTACCTGGGCCTGGCGCGGCACCGGGAGGTCACCGAGGGCGCGGCGCGCGCCGCGCGGACCTGGGGCGGCGGCTCGACCGGCTCCCGGCTCGTCACCGGCACCACGGAACTCCACCAGGAGCTCGAACACGAGCTGGCCGACTTCTGCGGCTTCGAGGCGGCCCTGGTGTTCTCCTCCGGGTACGCGGCCAACCTCGCCGCGGTCACGGCGCTGGCCCCGCACGGCTCGCTGCTCGTCTCCGACGCCGGCAACCACGCCTCGCTGATCGACGGCTGCCGCCTGGCCCGCGGGACCACGCAGGTCGTCGCGCACGCCGACCCGGACGGCGTACGCAAGGCCCTGAGGACGCACGAGGGCCCCGCCGTCGTCGTGTCCGACACGGTCTTCTCCGTCGACGGCGACGCTGCCCCGCTGGCCGGGCTCGCCGAGGCCTGCCGGGAGCGCGGCGCGGGACTGGTGGTCGACGACGCCCACGGTCTCGGCGTTCTCGGCGACGGCGGGCGCGGCGCCCCGCACGGGGCGGGGCTCGCGGGCGCCGACGACGTCGTCGTGACGGTCACGCTGTCCAAGTCGCTCGGCAGCCAGGGCGGTGCCGTCCTCGGCCCGGCCCGGGTGATCGACCACCTGGTCAACGCGGCCCGGACCTTCATCTTCGACACCGGCCTCGCCCCCGCGGCGGCGGGCGCGGCCCTCGCGGCCCTGCGCCTGCTGCGCCGCGAGCCGGAGCGGGCGGCGCGGGCCCGCGAGGTCGCCGCCGACCTGCACGCACGCCTGAGCGCCGCGGGTCTGGAGGCGGTACGTCCGGACGCCGCGGTCGTCTCCGTGCGCGCACCGTCCCCGGAGGGGGCCGTGCGCTGGGCGGCCGACTGTCGTGCGCAGGGGCTGGCCGTGGGCTGCTTCCGTCCTCCTTCCGTGCCCGACGGCATCTCCCGGCTGAGGCTGACCGCCCGCGCGGATCTCACCGACGGGCAGATCGAACGCGCTGTACGGGTGATCGGCGAAACGCGACCGTGAGTCGGCGTGGCACGGCCGCGCGTCGCGCCCGGGCGGAAACGGTCAGATGTGGTGCACCGCGGCCGTGAAGCCCGCCCAGCTCTCGGGGGAGAAGAGCAGCGCGGGTCCGGCCGGGTTCTTCGAGTCGCGCACGGCGAGCAGTCCGGCCGAGCGCCCGGCCACGAGCCGGGCGGTCTCGACGCAGTTGTTCGCTCCCGTGCTGTAACTGCTGCGCAGCCACCGCAGGCCGTGCAGGTCGGTGGCCGAGGGTACGTCCCGAGGCAGTACGGACATGGTGCCTCCTTACACGCCGTCACCTGTCGCGGCGATGTAGTCCAACGAGTCCTTGGGCGAAAGGGCGTGGAACTGAAGGGCGTTGAAGGCCTCCGTGTAGGCCTGGAGGTCTTCTTTCCGTTCGAGGTAGAGGCTACTCGTCAAGTGGTCGAGAACAACCACATCCAGATCAGATGTGCGCGAAAATGAGAAGATAACGAAAGGCCCGGTGACACCGATGTGCGCGCCGGCCGCGAACGGCAGTACCTGCAGCCGCACTTGGGGGAGCCGCGCGGCCTCGACCAGCCGCGCCAGCTGCCGTGCCATGATGCCGGGGCCGCCGACCTCCCGCCGCAGCACCGCCTCGTCCAGGACGGCGCTCAACTCCAGCGGCGGATGCGAACGCAGCACGTCCTGCCGGGCCAGGCGCACCCTGACCAGGGCGTCCAGCTTCTCGTCGTCCAGCCCGTCCACCGCGGCCTTCGTCACCGCGCGTGCGTACTCCGGTGTCTGCAACAGGCCGGGCACCACCGTGGTCTCCAGCGTGCGCATCGCGCTGGCCTGCGACTCCAGGCTGATGAAGTCCCGGTAGGTCGGCGGCAGGACACCTCGGTACGCGTGCCACCAGTGGTGCCGGCCGCCGCTCTCGTCGGAGCCCGCCAAGGCCAGCAGTAACTCGCGCGGTGGGGAGTCGTGCACGCCGTAGGCGTCGAGGAGTAACCGCACATCGGCCGGTTTCACCCCGCTCGCGCCGGTCTCGATCCGGCTCACCTTCGACTGGTGCCAGCCCACCAGCCGGGCCGCCTCACCACTCGTGAGCCCCGCACCGGTGCGCAGCGCACGCAGTTCGGCGCCCAGCTTCCGGCGGCGCACCGCGGGACCGTGCTGCATGGGCTACTCCTTACTCCAACCGAGGCACCCAAATACGGTCTGTCGTCGCAGAGTTCACCGCTTCGAGCGACAGATATATGCATATCTTGGTGGATCGCCACCCGTGACCGCCCCGGTAATGGCACTCTGGCGGCGAAGCACCAGTCCGGGACCGTACTCGAACCTCCGCTTTCGCGTCGGACTGCGGTCCCGTGGGAAAGGGACGACGTCGTCATGGCAGACCACCTGGAATCATCCGTCACTCTGCCGAGCGATCCCGCCTCGGTCTCCGTTGCCCGCTCCTACGTGCTCACCACCCTGGCGGAGTGGGGTCTGCCAGCGGGCACGGAGGCGGCCGACACCATCCGCCTCATCGTCTCCGAACTGGCCACCAACGCCGTACAGCACACCTTCGGGCAGTCACCCACCTTCACGGTGGACATCGCGCTCGACCGTGACGAACACCTGCGCATCGGCGTAACCGACAGCCACCCGCGCTTTCCGAAGCGGCTGCCCGCCGCCGTTCAGCAGGACAACGGCCGCGGCATGGTGATCATCCGCTGGCTGACCGCGGAGTGCGGCGGCAAGCTCAGAGTGCGGCCGACCCGCGAGGGGGGCAAGACCGTGTCCATCGAAGTGCCGTGGACCGTACCGGCCGAGCCGGTTCCGGCGGCGGGGCAGCAGGAGCCGTAGCCCGCCTCGTCCACGACCGCGCCCGGTGCCTCGAGCGGGTCACCGGCGGCGCACCGACAGCTCGCGGTGCGGTGCTCCTGCGCGCACCACTGTGGCCGGCGCGACGGCTGACCGCTCGGCGTCGGTCCGCACGGCCCGCTGCACCAGCCGTGGGAGCAGCCACCACAGGCCCAGGCACACGAGCAGGGTCGCCCCGCCCGCGGCCAGCCCGCCGGCCTGGCCGGTCGTCACGTCCACCACGAGCAGCACCGACCCGGTGAACGCGAGCACCAGCACCCCCATGCCGAGGGTGGCCAGCCGGGAGGAGACCTGGACTATGCGGGCCTTGGCGCCCCTCTGGAAGAGCGAGCGGTGCAGGGCGGCGGGTGCGGTGAACAGTGCCGCCGCGAGGACCGCCAGCAGGAGCGTGACGACGTATGTGGTGCGCTGGACCGTGTCGAGGGACGGGAAGCGCGGCGTGAAGGCCAGGGTCAGCAGGAAGGCGAAGAGGATCTGCACCCCGGTCTGGGTCACGCGCAGTTCTTGGAGCAGCTCGCCGAAATTGCGGTCGGCGCGCTCCAGCGGGGTCTCGTTGCGTGCGGTGCAGGGACTGTGGTCGGCCATGGATGAACGAGTAACCACTTCGGCCCGTGTCACGCGCTCCGGAGAGCCCCGGAGGGGGGCGGCGGCGGGTCAGGCCGCCGCCGCTCCCTCGCGGGTGGGTCTACTTGACCCGGCCGTACCAGACGCTCTTCGTCCAGATCTTCTGCAGTCGCACCACGTCCCCGGTCTTCGGGGCGTGCCAGATCTTCCCCTTCCCGGCATAGATGCCGACGTGGTAGACGCTCGAACCCGAGTGGAAGAACACCAGGTCCCCGGCCTTGCGGCTCTTCGAGGAGATGTGGTGCGTCTTGTTGTACTGCTGGGCCGCCGTGCGGGGAAGTTTCTTGCCCGCCTTCTTGAACGAGTACAGCGTGAGCCCGGAGCAGTCGAAGCGGCGTGGCCCGGTGGCGCCGTACTTGTACGGGGAGCCCTTCTTGGACGCGGCGATCTGAAGTGCCTTCGTCGCCGGCGTGGCGGCCGCGGCGTCGGAGGCGACGCCCGGTACCACGACGGAGCCGCTCACCGCGGCGATGGTGAGGGCCGAGGCCGTACCGGCCCGGACCATGAGCGACGGGACACGATTGAGCGCAGTCATGCGCAACCCTTCGTCAGCCGCCTGTGAAGGATGACCTGTCGGATTCGGGCTGGCGAAGTTGCCCGGCCGCTGCTGCGGCTTCACCCCAAGGGCTGCTCGGCCCGGTCATGGCGTGACCGTTCCGGCGACCCGTATTGCCTGGGTCCTCCACTCCTGCCGATCCACTCCTGTCGACCGGTCATCCGGGCAGCGGCAGGACTCGGCGTCCGCCCGGATCGCCCCGCCGCTTCGGCGGGGGCTTGTCGTCAGACAGGGATCTTGGCTCACTGATGTCCGAAAATCCCAACGGAACCGATGGTTTGTGTTGTTACTCACCACTCACCCGTTCGGGTGGACACCCCAGTGTTCGAAGGGGTGTCGAGGGATCCGCGGGCCCTCGGACCAGCACCGGGACAGCTCATTCCGCCCTGGGGCTACGCGTGTTGCGCAACCTCACAGGGCCTGTAAATGGACGCGGAAGTACTCCAAATGGTGGTACGCCGTTTGGTCTCTTCCGACACGGGCCCGGACGCTCCGTCAGAAGGGCGGGGCGCCCGGGACGGCTGTGGGTGCGTCAACTCTCGGTGACCGGGGGCAGTGTGACGCGAGCCGCGCGGCGCTCCCCGTCCAGCACGCGCAGCGCACGCGCCAGCGTGTCGGCGTGCACCTCGCTCTCGCCCCGACGGTGCATCAGCGCCAGCGCGTCCCGCAGCGCGGCCGCCTTGGTGACCAGCGCCTGCGCGGCCCGCAGCCCGCTGTACGTGTCTCCGGGGCGGGCCGGATTGATCCTGCCGAGCAGGTCGACCACGTCGAGGTAACGGTCGATCAGCTCGCCCTCGGCGCGGGTCAGGGCGGGCAGTGGCGGCAGATCGGGCAGCATCGGTGGCTCACCCCTGGCCGGGAGCGGGGTGCGAGCCCTTGCGGCTCGGGATGATCCGGTCCGCCAGCCCGTACTCCAGCGCCTCCTGCGCGGTGAAGATCTTGTCCCGCTCGATGTCGGCGTTCACCTGCTCCGCACTGCGCCCGGTGTGCCGTACGAGCATCTCCTCCAGGCGGGACCGCACGCGCGTCAACTCGGCGGCGTGGATGGCCAGGTCGCTCGCCTGCCCACGCATCGGCTCCGAGACCGCGGGCTGGTGGATCACCACGTGGGCGCCCGGCAGCAGGCTCCGCTTCCCGGGCGTCCCGGCGGCCAGCAGGACGGCGGCCGACGAACCGGCCTCCCCCAGGCACGTCGTCTCCACGTCACACCTGACGTACTGCATCGTGTCGTAGATCGCCGACATCGAACTGAACGAACCGCCGGGGGAGTTGATGTACAGCACGATGTCGCGGTCGGGGTCCTGGTACTCCAGGTGCATGAACTGGGCCATCACGTCGTTCGCCGAGATGTCGTCGATCGGAGTCCCGAGGAAGACGATCCGTTCCTCCAGCAGCTTCGCGTACGGGTCCATCGTCCTCATGCCGGAACTCGTGCGTTCGGTGAACTCGGGCAGGGCGTGGCGGGCGGACGGTCGGGTCATGAGAGCCCCTCCTTCGGCGTCTGTAAAAAATGTACAGGATGTACGTGACGTTATGATGGGGGTATGGCCTACGAGATTCCGGTGACGCAAGCCAGAGCTGAACTCGCCGACCTGATCAATCGGGTGGTGTACGGCGGTGAGCGGGTGGTCGTGACACGGCACGGCAAACCCCTCGTCGCCCTGGTGTCCGCCGCCGACCTCGAACGGCTGGAGGAACTCCGGGAGCCCGCTGAGGAACAGGTGGTCAGCGCGGTCTCCTCGGTCCGCGAGGTGGCGTCCGCCGCCCGCGAACAGCAGCGCTTCGGTATCGCGGCACACCACCGGGGGCCCGGCGCCTCCTGAGCGCTCCCCGGGGCGCACCGCACGGCACACGACAAGACCGTGCACCCCCGCCCGCCATGACGAGGGTGCACGGCCGGGCCGGACCGGCGCGGCCGGCCGGTCAGCCGACGGCCACCGGCTCTGGCCGGGATACGGGCTCGGCCCGCTGCGCACGCGTCCTGAGCGCACCGCCGAGGAGAACGGCGCCCAGGCCCAGCGCGGCCCACCAGGCCAGCGTGAGGGCGGGACCGGTCGCTGCCGCCCCGTCGAAGAACGACACCGAGCGCAGCAGGCTCGTCCCCGCGCCCGGTGGCAGCCACTGGCCGATCGTGCCGGCCGGCTCGGGCAGCAGCTGCGGCGCGGTGGCCGCCCCGGAGAACGGGTTGCCGAACAGCATCACGACGCTCGCGGCGATCGCGATGCCGGCAGGACCCGCGAGAGCGGCCAGACCGGCCACCGCGGCGCTCACGGCCAGGGCCGCCAGGGCGAAGGTCCCCGCCTCCGCCCACCAGTCGCCGGTGACGACATGGAGCCAGCTGTGCGCGACGGCGGCCGCGACCACACCGATCAGGGCCGTGGCGCCGACGAGTGTGCCGACGGCACGGACGCCGCGCAGTCCCAGCAGGGTGACCGCCGACCCCGCCGCGATGCCGGCCAGGGCGAGCGGCAGCACGCTCGCGTTGAGCGCCGAGCCCCGCGGATCCGTCTGCGGGGCGGCCACCACGTCGACCGTCTCGACCCGCGCGCCCGAGGCGGCGGCCTGCTCGGCCATCGTCTGCTGGAGCATCTGGGCCACGAACGGGCTCGCCGCGGACGCCGTCAGCAGTGTGGTCCCCTGGGCGGTGACCACGACCGCGCCGTATACGGTCCGGTCCTCGATGGCGTCCCTGGCGGCGGCCTCGTCGGCGTAGCGGTGGATCTCGAACGCGCCTTCCCGCTGCGCGAGTCGCTGCTGCGTCTGGGCCGTCGCGGCGGCCGTCCCGGCGACTCCGAGCGGCAGGTCGCGGGGTGCGGTGCGGGCCGCGGGCCAGGCGAAGGCCCACAGGGCGAGGGCCGCGAGCAGGGGGACGAGGACGACGACCGCGATCACGCGGTGCGCGGGGGCCCTGCCGGGGCCGGCGGCTGTGGCGGACATGGAAATCCCCTTCGGGCGCGTCAGTAAAAAGAAGGATCGTTCGTTTTGGCTGCGCTCCCACGGTCCCGCCGAGACCGCGCCTTGTCAAGAAGGAATGTTCGTTCTACGTTGTGGCCATGGCTCGCGTATCCCAGGCACACCTCGACGCCCGCCGCCGACAGATCCTCGACGGCGCCGCGCTCTGCTTCGCCCGCAACGGCTTCCACGCCACGTCCATGCAGGACGTGCTCAAGGAGGCCGACCTCTCGGCCGGGGCGGTGTACCGCTACTTCGCCGGCAAGGAGGAGCTGATCGCCGCGATCGTCGGTGAAGTGCTCGGAGAGGTCCGTGAGGCCTTCGAGGAGGCCGCGCAGCAGAGCCCGCCGCAGCCGCCGGACCTCCTGGTCGGATCGGTCCTGAGCCGGACGCTGGCCGCGCGGGCGTCGTTGACCGTCGACGGGGAGCCGGCCTTCCCGCGACTGATCGTGCAGGTGTGGGCGGAGACTCTGCGCAGCCCGGAGCTGGCGATCACCCTGCGGGACGGGTACGCCGCGGTGGCCGAGGCCTGGGTGCGGGTCGTCGAGGCGTACCAGGCGGCCGGGATGATGCGGGCGGACCTGCCCCCGGAGCATGTCGCGCGCACCATGATCGCGGCCGTCCAGGGGTTCGTCGCCCAGCAGCCGCTGCTGGGGCCGGCCCCGGTCGAGGTCCTCCAGAACGGCCTACGCGCGTTGATGAGCATGTCGGCCCCACGGGACGAGGCCTGAATGGATCACAGCTCGGTTAACTTGCCTGAAACCCGGTCCAACTAGCCTGCCGATCGACGCCACCAGGGACTTTGCCCCGGGGCCGCGGCAGCCGGACCCCGCACGGTCCGGAGCGAGGACTGTGAGGTGGGACGTGCAACTGACCCCGCACGAGCAAGAGAGGCTGCTGATCCACGTGGCGGCCGACGTGGCCGAGAAGCGCAGGGCCCGCGGGCTGAAGCTCAACCACCCCGAGGCGGTCGCGCTCATCACGTCGCACATCCTCGAGGGCGCCCGTGACGGCCGTACGGTCGCCGAGCTGATGTCCTCCGGGCGCAAGCTGCTCACCCGGGACGACGTCATGGAGGGCATCCCCGAGATGATCCACGACGTCCAGGTCGAGGCGACCTTCCCGGACGGCACCAAGCTCGTCACCGTCCACGACCCGATCGTCTGACGGGAAGGAGCAGCCGTGATTCCCGGAGAGATCCTGTTCGCCTCAGGCCCGATCGTCTACAACGAGGGCCGCGAGGTCACCTCGCTGACGGTCCTCAACGCGGCCGACCGGCCCGTCCAGGTCGGTTCCCACTACCACTTCGCCGAGGCCAACCCCGGTCTGGACTTCGACCGCGCCGCGGCACACGGCAAGCGGCTCAACATCGCCGCCGGCACCGCCGTGCGCTTCGAGCCCGGGATCCCCGTCGACGTCGAACTCGTCCCGCTCACCGGCGCCCGTGTGGTGCCCGGACTGCGCGGGGAGACCGGAGGTGCCCTCGATGCCTGAGATCTCGCGTGCCGCGTACGCCGACCTCTTCGGCCCCACCACCGGCGACCGCATCCGGCTCGCCGACACCGACCTGCTCGTCGAGATCGAGGAGGATCGTTCCGGCGGTCCGGGACTCGCCGGTGACGAGGCCGTCTTCGGCGGCGGCAAGGTCATCCGCGAGTCCATGGGCCAGTCGCGTGCCACCCGCGCGGAGGGCACCCCGGACACGGTGATCACCGGTGTCGTGATCATCGACCACTGGGGGATCATCAAGGCCGACGTCGGCATCCGCGACGGCCGGATCACCGGCATCGGCAAGGCCGGCAACCCCGACACCATGGACGGCATCCACCCCGACCTGGTCATCGGCCCCGAGACCGAGATCATCGCCGGCAACGGACGGATCCTGACCGCCGGCGCCATCGACGCGCACGTCCACTTCATCTGCCCGCAGATCGCCGACGAGGCGCTGTCCTCCGGCATCACGACACTGATCGGCGGCGGCACCGGCCCCGCCGAGGGCTCGAAGGCGACGACCGTGACGCCCGGTCCCTGGCACCTGGCCCGGATGCTGGAGGCGATGGAGGAGTTCCCCGTCAACTTCGGCCTCCTCGGCAAGGGCAACACCGTCTCCCACGAGGCGATGCTGTCCCAGATCCGCGGCGGCGCCCTGGGCCTGAAGCTGCACGAGGACTGGGGGTCGACCCCGGCCGTCATCGACGCCTCGCTGACCGTCGCCGACCGCACCGGCATCCAGGTCGCCATCCACACCGACACGCTGAACGAGGCCGGATTCGTCGGCGACACCCTCGCCGCGATCGCCGGACGCGGCATCCACGCCTACCACACCGAGGGTGCGGGCGGCGGGCACGCACCGGACATCATGACCGTGGTGTCCGAGCCGCACGTGCTGCCGAGCTCGACGAACCCGACCCGCCCCTTCACCGTCAACACCGCCGAGGAACACCTCGACATGCTGATGGTGTGCCACCACCTCAACCCGGCCGTCCCGGAGGACCTCGCCTTCGCCGAGTCCCGGATCCGGCCCTCCACGATCGGCGCGGAGGACATCCTCCACGACCTGGGCGCCATCTCGATCATCTCCTCCGACGCGCAGGCCATGGGCCGGGTCGGCGAGGTCATCATGCGGACCTGGCAGACGGCCCACGTGATGAAGCGGCGGCGGGGCGCGCTGCCGGGTGACGGACGCGCGGACAACCATCGGGTACGTCGCTATGTCGCCAAGTACACGATCAACCCGGCCGTCGCGCAGGGCGTCGCCCACCAGGTCGGCTCGGTCGAGACCGGCAAGCTCGCCGACCTCGTGCTGTGGGAGCCCGCGTTCTTCGGGGTCAAGCCGCACCTCGTCGTCAAGGGCGGGCAGATCGCGTACGCGCAGATGGGCGACGCCAACGCCTCCATCCCGACCCCGCAGCCGATCCTGCCGCGTCCGATGTTCGGTGCGATCGGGCGGGCGCCCGCGTCGAACTCCTTCAACTTCGTGGCGCCGCTCGCCATCGAGGACGGGCTGCCGGAGCGGCTGCAGTTGGGCAAGCGCTTCGTCGCCATCGAGTCGACGCGTGGAGTGACCAAGGCCGACATGCGGGAGAACGACGCGCGGCCCCGCGTCCAGGTCGATCCCGACAGCTTCGCCGTGCACATCGACGGGGAGCTCGTCGAGGCGACTCCGGCCGCCGAACTGCCCATGGCCCAGCGCTACTTCCTCTTCTGACGGCGCGGATCCCATGTCACGAGCAGCACTACTCGTCCTGGCCGACGGCCGCTTCCCCGCCGGAGGGCACGCCCACTCCGGCGGCGCCGAGGCGGCCGTCCAGGCCGGGCGCGTCACCGGCGCCGCGAGCCTGGAGGACTTCTGCCGGGGGCGGCTGCACACGGCCGGGCGGGTCTCCGCGTCGCTGGCCGCGGCGGCCGTACTCGGTGCCGATCCCGCGGAGTTGGACACGGCGGCCGACGCGCGGACGCCATCGCCCGCACTGCGGGTCGCCGCGCGGAAGCTGGGCCGCCAGCTGATGCGGGCCGCCCGGGCGACCTGGCCGTCGGAGGAACTGGACGACCTGGCACGGCAGTTCCCCAAAGGGGCGCACCAGCCGGTGGTGCTCGGGCTCGCCGCTCGGGCGGCGGGGCTGGGGGCTCTGGACGCCGCCTACTGCGCGGCGTACGAGAGCGTCAGCGGGCCGGCGTCGGCCACGGTGCGGTTGCTGAGTCTGGACCCCTTCGACGCGACCCGGGCGCTGGCTCGGCTGGCGCCGGAGCTGGACCGCGTCGCGGATCAGGCGGTGGAGGCGGCTCGGAGGGCTGTCGACGAGGGCGTGGATGCCTTGCCCGCGGCTTCCGCTCCGCTGCTGGAGATCTCCGCCGAGGTGCATGCCGCCTGGCCCGTGCGGCTCTTCGCGTCGTAGGAGGTTGTCTCGCCCCCGCCGCCCCTACCCGTCCCATCCTCCAGGGGCTCCGCCCCTTCGACCCCGCCAGGGGGCTTCGCCCCCTTGACCCCCATCGGCCCCGAAAGGGCCTCGTCCTCAAACGCCGGACGGGCTGAACAGTGCCGGACTGAGCTGAAAAGGCACCGCTCGACCTGAAATTCTGGAGCCGCCCCATGCACCTCGACCACTCCCACGACGGCCCCGCCGCCGTCAGCGCCGACGCCCACCGCCCCGACGGCTCGCACCGCGCGCTGCGGATCGGGCTCGGCGGGCCTGTCGGGTCCGGGAAGACCGCCACCGTCGCCGCGCTCTGCCGGGCGTTGCGCGACGAGTTGTCCCTCGCTGTCGTCACCAACGACATCTACACGCGTGAGGACGCCGAGTTCCTGCTCAGGGAGGCCGTGCTGCCGCCCGAGCGGATCACCGCAGTGGAGACGGGGGCCTGCCCGCACACCGCGATCCGGGACGACATCTCCGCCAACCTCGAAGCGGTCGAGGACCTGGAGGACGAGGTCGGCCCACTGGACCTGATCCTCGTCGAGTCCGGCGGCGACAACCTCACCGCCACCTTCTCCCGCGGGCTCGTCGACGCGCAGATCTTCGTGATCGACGTCGCCGGCGGGGACGACATTCCGCGCAAGGGCGGCCCGGGCGTCACCACCGCCGACCTCCTCGTCGTCAACAAGACCGACCTCGCCCCGTACGTCGGCTCCGATCTGGCCCGGATGGCGGCCGACGCCAAGGCGCAGCGGGCCGAACTGCCGGTCGTCTTCCAGTCGCTGAGGACCCAGGCCGGCGTGCGGGACGTCGCCGCCTGGGTGCGGGCGCAGCTCGCCGCGTGGACGGCATGACCGCGGCCGTGACAGGGGTACGGGCCGGCGCGCGGATGCTCGCGCGGGACGACGGCCGCGGGGGTACGTCCCTGCCCGTCCTGGAGGGTGAGGGACCGCTGGCGCTGCGTCGGACCCGGGGGATCGGCAGCCAGGCGCACGTCATGATCGTCGGCGCGATGAGCGGGCCGCTCGGCGGCGACCACTTCACGGTGGAGGCCGGGGTGGAGGCCGGGGCCCGGCTGCGCGTCGGGTCGGCCGCCGCCACCATCGCACTGCCGGGCCAGGCCAAGGGCGGGTCCCGCTACGACGTCCGGCTCACCGTCGCCGACGGCGGCGAACTGCACTGGCTGCCCGAGCAGTTGATCTCGGCCCACGGCAGCGACCTGTACGTCACGACGCGCGTCGAACTCGGTGCGAGGGCCCGGCTCGTCCTGCGCGAGGAGCAGGTGCTCGGGCGGTCCGGTGAGGAGCCGGGGCGGCTCGGCAGCCGTCTGGTCGTCCGGGTCGCGGGGCGTACCGTGCTGGACCAGGAGCTGTCCTGCGGACCCGGAGCGCCGGGCGGCTGGGACGGGCCCGCCGTGCTCGCGGGACATCGGGCGGTCGGGCAAGTCGTCGTCGTCCGACCGGAGTTCGCGGAGGAACCGGTGACGGCGCGGGTGCTGGGGGAGGGGGCCGTGATCGTGCCGCTCGCGGGTCCCGCCGCGCTGGTGACCGTGGTGGCGCCGGACGCGCTGAAGCTTCGGCGGGTCCTGGACGAGGCGCTGACGTCCCTCGGTTGAGGGCGAGGGAGCCGAGACCGTCTAGCGAACGCCCCAGTCCGGTTATCGGATTGGCAAAGAAGGTCAACAACCCCTGTTCTCAGGGAGCTCACAGCCGCGAGGATCCCCGTACCACTCGCAACGACGCACGGGGAGGCCCCACTTGAGGGACAAGAGAGCGACGAGGCGGGCGACGGCGCTCGGTACGGCCGGAGTGCTCGTCACAGCGACCCTGATAGCCGGGGCCGTGACGGCGCCCGCCGCGAGCGCGGACACCCGGCACGGCCAGGACCGCGAGGCCCGCGGCGCCGCGATCGCCGCCGCCAAGGCCGAGAAGGCCGGGATCGACTGGCAGGACTGCCCGGCCGACTGGGGCCTGGAGAAGCCGATCAAGTGCGGTTACGTCACCGTGCCGCTCGACTACGCCAAGCCGTACGGCAAGCAGATCAAGCTCGCCGTCGACCGGATCGGCAACACGGGCACGAAGGAGGAGCGCCTGGGCGCCCTCGTCTACAACCCGGGCGGACCGGGCGGTTCCGGCCTGCGCTTCCCGCGCCGGGTCACCACCAAGGCGCCCGTCTGGGCCAACACGGCCAAGGCGTACGACTTCGTGGGCTTCGACCCGCGCGGCGTCGGCAAGTCGGCGCCCATCTCCTGCGCCGACCCGCAGGAGTTCGTGAAGGCGCCCAAGATGGACCCGGTGCCGGACTCCGAGGCCGACAAGCTGGCCCAGCGCAAGCTCGCCCGCGAGTACGCCGAGGGCTGCTACGAACGCAGCGGCGAGATGCTGCCGCACATGACCACGCCGAACACCGCGCGCGACCTCGACGTCATCCGCGCCGCGCTCGGCGAGAAGAAGCTCAACTTCCTCGGCGTCTCCTACGGCACCTACCTCGGCGCGGTCTACGGCACCCTGTTCCCGGGCCATGTCCGGCGCATGGTCGTCGACAGCGTCGTCAACCCGTCGCGGGAGAAGATCTGGTACGAGGCCAACCTCGACCAGGACGTCGCCTTCGAGGGCCGCTGGAAGGATTGGCAGAACTGGGTCGCCGCCAACGACGCCGTCTTCCACCTCGGCACCACGCGGTCCGAAGTCCAGGCGAAGTGGCTGGAGTTGCGTGCCGCGGCGAAGAAGAGCCCGATCGGCGGGGTCGTCGGCCCGGCCGAGCTGCTGGGCTTCTTCACGGGCGCCCCGTACTACGACTCCTCGTGGATTCCGGTCGCCACTGTGTTCAGCAAGTACTTCGCCGGAGACACCCAGGCGCTCGTCGACGCGGCCGCCCCGGACATGACCGACACCGCGGGCAACATCGCCTCGGAGAACGGCAACGCCGTCTACACGGCCGTGGAGTGCACCGACGCCAAGTGGCCCACCAGCTGGAAGAAGTGGGACCGGGACAACACGCGGCTGCACCGGAACTACCCCTTCCTGACCTGGTCCAACGCGTGGATGAACCTGCCGTGCGCGACCTGGCCGGTCAAGCAGCAGACGCCGGTCGACGTCAAGACGGGCAAGGGGCTGCCGGGCGTGCTGATCGTGCAGGCCGAGCATGACGCCGCCACCCCGTACGGCGGCGCCGTCGAACTGCACAAGCGCTTCAAGGGCTCCCGCCTGATCACCGAGAAGGACGCGGGCTCCCACGGCGTGACCAGCCTGGTCAACCCCTGCATCAACCAGCGGGTGGACACCTACCTGCTCACCGGCAAGCTGGACGGCTCCGACGTGACGTGCGGACCGCACGCGACGCCGAAGCCGTAACCCGCACGCCGTGGAGAGGGGGGCGGTCGTCACAGACGGCCGCCCCCCCTTTCTTTCACGCGCCGAGCGCGTCGAGAAACGCGTCCTCCGCCGCGTAGTCGAAGAGGTCGCCGTACGCCTGGGCCATCTTCGGGTACGCCTCCCGCCAGTCCCGCCCGGCGAGTCGGCCCTCGATCCACGCGACGGTGTCCGGCAGCGTCTGCGCGTACCGGACGACCGGGCGGTAGCCCAACTCCCGTTCCGCCGCGGACATGTCGCACACCACGGGCGCCGGCACCGACCACGGCGTGTCACCCACCGTGGGCTCCGGCGGCGGTCCGTCCACCAGGACGCTCTCGCTCTCGGTCCCCATCACGGCGTCGATCTCCCGGGCGATCTCCGCCACCGTCAAAGCGTCCGGGTCCACGGCGTTGAGGACCCGGGTGCCCGGCCGCACGGCGGCCAGCCGGATCAGCTCCGCGATGGTGTGGACGCTCGCCGGATGGAACCGGCTCCCGCCGCCGTAGGACAGGATGCGCCTGGGCCGGCCGTCCAGGTTGCGCTTGACGAAGTAGAGCTCGCGCGGGGTCCGGCAGTGCGGCCCGTGGACCGCGCCGGCGCGCAGCAGTGTGGCCGGCAACCGCGCCCCGGCGGCGAGGAGCTCGTGCTCCAGGCCCGCCTTTCGGGTGCTGTAGGAGGTGTCGCCGGGCCGGACGGTCCGCTGGTCCTCGGTGACCGGCACCGGGTAGTGGGGGAAGCCGTCCGGTTCCTTCTGGGTGTCGAAGCCCCGGCCCTTGTCGTCCTCGTACACCGACACGCTGGAGATCACCACGGCCGATCCCACACGATCGCCCAGCGAGATCAACTGGCGTGCGTGCTCGGGCCCGTAGGCCACCATGTCGACCAGGACGTCACATCCGGCGCCGACCGCCGCGGCCAGGGCCGCGTCGTCCTCCCGGTCCGCCCGCACCGCACGCACGCCGTCGGGCCAGCCCTCGTCGTGACCGCCGCCGCGCGAGACGGCCGTCACCTCCCAGCCGTCCCGGGCCAGCACGCCCACGGCCACCCGCCCGATCTGTCCTGTCGCTCCGACCACCACAGCACGTCTCATGCGGCGACCGTACGATCCGGCCCGCCGCGGCTGCCAGCCGCTCTGCCGACAGCAGAGGTCAACTCAGCGGCAGCCGGGGGAACCTGCGCTCCTTCTCGGAGCGCGCCGCGACCTCCTCCGCCTTGGCGACGGCCGCGTACTGGTCGACGTACTCCTGCTCGGAGAGCGTCAGGATCGCGTACATGATCTCGTCGGTGATCGCGCGCAGGATCGCCTTCTCGTTCTCCATGCCGGCGTACCGGGAGAAGTCGAGGGGCTTGCCGAAGCGGATCACCACGGGGTGGATGTTGGGGACGAGCTTGCCGGGGGGCTGGGCCTCGAAGGTGCCGATCATCGCGCAGGGGATGACCGGTACCTGGGCCTTGAGCGCCATCACGGCGACGCCGACCTTGCCCTTGTAGAGACGGCCGTCGTGGGAGCGGGTGCCCTCCGGGTAGATGCCGAGCAGTTCGTCCTTGCTCAGGACGCCGAGCCCTTCGCGGATCGCGGCCTGGCCCGCCTCCTTGCCGGAACGGTCCACCGGGATCTGCCCGGCGCTGCGGAAGAAGAACGCGACCAGCCGGCCCCTGATACCGGGGCCCGTGAAGTACTCGGCCTTCGCCAGGAAGGTGATGCGCCGCTTCAGGACCGCGGGCATCAGGAAGTGGTCCGAGAAGGAAAGGTGGTTGCCCGCGACGATGGCCGCACCCGATGCCGGAACGTGTTCAAGGCCTTCTATTCGAGGGCGGAAGACCACTCTCAGCAACGGCCCCAAGAACACGTATTTGAGCAGGTAGTAGAACAAGGGGGGTCGCTCCTCACTCCGGCGGTCGGCTCAACCGCCGCGTTAAAGCAGGTCAACCGGCACGTCGTGGGGATGCCAGTGTAGGCCCAGGCCGCGGCCGCCGGAACCGGAGCGGACGGGCTCGGGCCAGGGTTTGGCCGATCAGCGACGGGCCGGCGGCGGTCGGGCCGGCGTCGCCTGCACGGCCGTCCTCACAGCCGTACGCACGGCCGCGCTCATGGCCGTACTCACAGTCTGACAATGATCAGGGCCGTGTCGTCCGTGGCGCCACCGGGAGGCAGCAACTCCAGCAGAACGGCGTCGGCGAGGGCCTCGGGATCCACCGCCCGGTGGCGGCGCAGGGAGTCGGCCAGACGGGCCAGACCGGTGTCGATGTCCTCGCGGCGCCGCTCCACCAGACCGTCGGTGTACAGGGCGAGGATGGCGCCGTCCGTGAAGGTGGTGAAGGCCTGCGGCCTGCGGACCGGGTCGGGGCGGGCGTCCAGCGGGGGGTCGGTGGCCTGGTCGAGGAACTCCGTCCGGCCGTCGGGATGGACCAGGACGGGCGGCGGGTGGCCGGCGCTGCTGTAGCTGATCGTGTGCCGGTCGAAGTCGATGAACGTGGTGACCACGGTGGCCGATTCGGCGCCGTCGACCACGTTGGCGTACCGGCCGAGGACGTCCAGCGCCTGGGCGGGCCCCTCGGCGACCCGGGAGGTGGCGCTCAGCGCGCTGCGCAGCTGGCCCATGACACCGGCCGCCTTCAGTCCGTGACCGACCACGTCGCCCACGGACACGCCGAGACGGTGGCCGCCGACCAGGTCGACCAGGTCGTACCAGTCGCCGCACACGTTCAGCGCGCCGACCGCGGGCCGGTAGCGGACGGCGGCCCGGTGGTCGCCCACCTGCCTGCGGGCGGGCAGCATCGCCTCCTGAAGGGCGAGGGCCACCTCGCGCTCGCGGGCGTGGGCCCGCCGCAGCCGCTCGTTGACGTCCTGCAGTTCGCGGGCGCGCGTGTACAGCTCGGCCTCCAGCACCCTGGTCCGGCCGGTGCCCCGGCCGCCGCGGGCCCGGATCAGCTCGGTGACCTCCTCCACCCGGTGCACCACCAGCACGACCTCTCCGTCCGGGCCGAACACCGGCGCGTTGCACGGGCTCCAGTACCGCTCCTGCCAGTGCCCGGGCCGCTCGGGGTCCTCGACGTCGTACCGCTGCAACGCCATCGCGTCGCGTTCGCCGGTGGCCAGCACGCGCCGCAGCGAGGCCTCCAGGTTGCGCATGCCACTCGCGTCGGGGTCGTTGGGGTTGTCCGGGAAGACCTCGAACAGATGGCGTCCCACGATCTGCTCGCGCTTGCGGCCGGTGACCCGCAGGAACTCCTCGTTGGCGTCCGCGTACACCAGTTCCGGCGTCAGTGCGGCCACCATTCCGGGCAGGGACTGGAACAGCGCCGCGTAGTCGATCGCCGCATCGTTCATCGCATCCGCTCTCGCCACCGGGATCGTCCCAGTTTCCCACGATATGCGCAGTCTCGTTCCGTGTCGGCCGGTCCGTGGTCACGCGGGAGGATCCGTGAGCGACTGCTCCGCCCAGATGACCTTTCCCTCGGGAAGGAAACGGGTGCCCCACCGCTGGGTGAACTGGGAGACCAGCAGCAGTCCGCGCCCGCCCTCGTCCAGGGTGCGCGGATGGCGCAGGTGGGGGGCCGTGGCGCCGCCGTCGAAGGCCTCGCAGATCAACGTCCGGTCCTTGATCAGCCGGAGCCGGATGGGACCGGTGGCATGCCGGATGGCGTTGGTGACCAGTTCGCTGACGACGAGTTCCGTGGTGAAGGCCAGCTCGTCCAGCCCCCAGTCCGTCAGCCGGCGGCTGGCCGCCTTGCGGGCGTCGGCGACGACGGCCGGATCGGCCGGAAGCTCCCAGGACGCGACCCGATCGGCGCCCAGACGCCGGGTACGGGCCATCAGCAGCGCCACGTCGTCGTGCGGGCGGGCCGGGACAAGGTCGTTCACAACGGCTCGGCAGCGCTGGTCGAGGGAGGACGCCGACCGCTCCAGCGCCCGCCGCAGCCGCTCCCGGTCCGTGTCCAGGGCCCACTCCTCGCCGGTGCCGGCCAGCAGACCGTCGGTGTACAGCGCGAGCGTGCTGCCCTCCGGCAGGATCACCTCGACCGACTCGAACGGCCGGCCGCCCGCGCCCAGCGGCGGCCCCTGCGGCAGGTCGACGAACATGATCGTCCCGTCCGGCCGGACCACCGCGGGCGCGGGATGCCCGGCGGCGGCCATCGAACACCGCCCGTCGACCGGGTCGTGCACGACGTACAGACACCCGGAGCCCACCTCCTGCGCGCCGGCGCCCGCCTCGGTGTCCGGTCCTCCGCTCTCCTCCTGCGCGGTGCGCGCCACCACGTCGTCGAGGTGCGCCAGCACCTCGTCCGGGGGCAGATCCAGCGCCGCGAGGGTCCGTACGGCGGTCCGCAGCCGGCCCATGGCCGCGGCGGCGGCGATGCCGTGACCGGGCACCTCGCCCACGACGAGGGCCACCCGGGCGCCGGAGAGCGGGATCACGTCGTACCAGTCGCCGCCGAGGCCGGTCAGTTCGTTCGCCGGGCGGTAGTAGGCGGCCACCTCCACCGCGTCCTGGTCGGGCAGCCGGTGGGGGAGCAGGTTGCGCTGCAGGGCCAGTGCCGCGTCCCGCTCGCGGGTGTAGCGCCGCGCGTTGTCCACGCACACCGCGGCCCGCGAGACCAGGTCCTCGGCCAGGCTCAGGTCCTCCTCCTCGAAGGGCTCCTGCCGGTGACGCCGGAAGAAGGTGGTGACGCCGAGCGTGACACCCCGCGCCCGGACCGGCACGACCATCACGCTGTGCATCCCGGGATCCGGGAACGTGCCCCCGGGGCCGCCAAAGCTGTCCGCACCCCGCTCCTGGGCGAGCGGATCCCTCCGTTCCTCGCGCCGGGACAGGCCGGTGGCGAGGCACCGGATCTGCGGAGAGCCCGGCGGATAGGCGGCGGGGTCGCCGACACCGACGGCGGGGGCGGCGGCACGCTCGGCACCGTCCTGGCCGTCCGGGCCCTCTTCGGCCGACGTCCGCCCCGCCCGTCGCAGCCGTACCGGATCCGTCCCGTCCAGCGGCCCGGGCGCCGGCTCCGCTCCCCGCAGCACCGACTCCAGCAGGTCCACGACGACCAGGTCGGCGAGCGCCGGTACGGCCACGTCGGCCAGCTCCTGTGCCGTCCGCACGATGTCCAGGCTGCGGCCGATGTACTCGCCGGCCCGGTCGAGGAGGGCCAGCCGCTGCCGGGCGCGGTGGTGGCCGGTGATGTCGACGACGGTGTAGTACACGCCCATCGGGTGACCTTGCTCGTCGTCGAGCCGGGTGAACGACATCACGTGCGCGGTCTCCCGGTGCGGCGCGGAGCGCACGCTGCCGACATGCTCGTATCCGATGACCGGCTCCCCGGTCGTCAGCGCGTGCCGCATCTGCGCCTCGATGGCGGCGGAGTCCAGGCCCGGCTGTATGTCCGCCAGCCGCAGCCCGAGCCGCCGCTCGGGCGGTCCGCCGCCGAACTGCGCCAGGGCCGCGTTCGACCACACGTACCGCAGGTCGGTGTCCACGACGGCGATGCCGATGGGCGACCGGGCGGCCATCTGCTCCAGCACGGTGCGCTGCATGTCCCAGCCGGGGGCCTCGGCCATCTCCGACATCAGCATGAGCCACCGGGACGGCCCCAGGGACTCCTCGGCGGAGGCGATCCGGACCATCATCCTGACCGGCCGCCCGTCGCCGCGGCGCACCGACAGCAGCCCCGCCCAGCCGCCGTTCGTGCGCCACTGCTCGACCAGGTGCGGCACCCGCCCGGCGTCCTCGGCGGTCAGCAGGTCCGCCAGGCTCGTGCCGACCGCCTCGGCGGCCGGGTACCCCAGCAGCCGCTGCGCGTCGGCGCTCCAGCTCGTCACCACCCCCGCCGCGTCGAGCAGCAGTGACGCCGCGTCTGCCACGTCGAACCGCCGGCGGGACACCTCGTGCTCGTCAAATGTGCCCACTGCCGACCCCTCCGTCGCTGAGAGTGGTCTACCACCTCCTGACTCAATCTTGCCCCGCGACGACGGGACCGCACCGCGCCGAGGCCGGGGAGTTGGGTGGGTGCCGCGGCCCTTCGCCCGCGCGGCGGCCGACACCCACCCGCCCGGCTCAGGGGTCCTTATCTCTATGCCCGTCCGGGTCGCGCGGCCTGGCACCGCACCTCGCCGCGTTGCCGAAACGCCCACGTGGCTCCTCCCCCAGGCTCGAACAACCTCGCGCGGGGGGACCTCCATCGCGGCCGCTCCGGCGCCTTGCGATGCACGGCACCGGACGCGACCTGATCGGACGCTCCTAGTGAAAGGACCCCTCAGTCCCGCCCGAGCACCCTGCGCAGCGCCCCGAGCGCCGACATCAGCTCCGCCTCCGTGATCGTCAGCGGCGGGGCCAGCCGGATGGTCGAGCCGTGCGTGTCCTTGGCCAGGACGCCCTCACGGAGGAGCCCCCGGCCGATCTCGCGGCCGCTGCCGATGGCCGGGTCGATGTCGACGCCCGCCCACAGGCCGCGGGAGCGGAAGCCGACCACGCCCTGGCCGACCAGTGCGGCGAGGCCGTCGCGCAGCACCTCGCCCAGCTCGGCCGCCCGGCGCTGGAAGTCACCCGTCTCCAGCAGTTCCACGACCGCCGTGCCGACCGCCGCGGCGAGCGGGTTGCCGCCGAACGTGGAGCCGTGCTCGCCCGGCCGAAGTACTCCCAGCACGTCCCGGCGGCCCACCACCGCCGACACCGGCACGATCCCGCCACCCAGCGCTTTGCCCAGCAGAAGCAGGTCCGGGACGACCCTCTCGTGTTCGACGGCGAGCGTCCGGCCCGTGCGGCCGAGCCCCGACTGGATCTCGTCGGCGATGAAGAGGCAGCCCGTGCGGCGGGTCAGCTCGCGTACGCCGGTCAGGTAGCCCTCGTCGGGGATGACGACTCCCGCCTCGCCCTGGATCGGCTCGATCAGCACCGCCGCCGTCGTCTCGTCGACGGCCGCCTCCAGCGCGGCCAGGTCGTTGTACGGGACGACGCGGAAACCCGGCGTGAACGGGCCGAAGCCGGACCTTGCCGTCTCGTCCGTGGAGAACGACACGATCGTCGTCGTACGGCCGTGGAAGTTGTCCGCGGCGACCACGATCGTCGCCTGATCGGCCGGGACGCCCTTCACCTCGTACGCCCACTTGCGGGCCACCTTGATGCCGCTCTCGACCGCCTCCGCGCCCGTGTTCATCGGCAGCACCATGTCCAGCCCCGTCAACTCGGCCAGACGCTCCGCGAATTCGGCGAGCCGGTCGTTGTGGAAGGCGCGCGAGGTGAGGGTGAGGCGGTCGAGCTGCGTGTGGGCCGCCTCGACCAGCGCGGGGTGGCGGTGGCCGAAGTTGAGGGCCGAGTAGCCGGCCAGCATGTCGAGGTAGCGGCGGCCCTCGACGTCCTCCACCCAGGTGCCCTCGGCGCGGGCGACGACCACGGGCAGCGGGTGGTAGGTGTGCGCGAGGACCGGCTCCTCGGCGCGGATCAGGTCGGCGGAGGTACGCGTACGGACAGGAACACGGGCGGGAGCTGTCATGAGCGGATCTCCTGGGTGCAGCACTTGATGCCGCCGCCGGCCTTCTGGAACTCGGAGAGGTCGACGGGGACGGGGACATAGCCGTGGTCACAGAGACGGGAGGCGAGCGCCTCGGCGCGCGGCGCGATGAAGACGTTCCGGCCGTCGGACACGGAGTTGAGGCCGAAGGCCATCGCGTCGTCACGGGTGGCGAGCACCGCGTCCGGGTACAGCCGGGCCAGCACCTCGCGGCTGCCGGGGGAGAAGGCCTCGGGGTAGTACACGATGTTTCCCTCGCGCCCGGCGTCCAGCACGAACAGGGCCGTGTCGAGGTGGTAGAAGTACGGATCCACCAGCGTCAGGCTGATCACCGGATGGCCGAAGAACTCCTGCACCTCGCGGTGCGCCTCCCGGGTCGTCCGGAAGCCGGTGCCGGCCAGCATGTACCGGCCGGTCCACACCAGGTCGCCCTCGCCCTCGCAGACGGACCGCGGGCGGTGGACGTCGTAGCCCGCCGCCTGGAACCAGGTGTCGTAGTGCGTGGACTCGGGGCGGCGCTCGGGGGCGTGGAAGAGGGAGCCGAAGACGCGGCCGTCGACGACGACCGCCGAGTTCGCGGCGAAGACCATGTCCGGGAGCCCGGGGACGGGATCCAGGGTGTCGACGTCGTGGCCGTGCGTGCGATAGGCACCGATCAGCGCCTGCCACTGCTCGTGGGCCAGATCGACGTCGACGCGGGTGTCGGGATGCATCCAGGGGTTGATCGCGTACTGCACGGCGAAGTGTCTGGGTTCGCAGACGAGGAAGCGCCGCCGGCACGGCACACGGGAATCGGTCACAGAGGGGTTCCTCCGCTTCCTGCGGTGTCGACTGAGGGTTGACACCACGGTAGGAAGGGAGCGATACGGCCGACAAGAAACAAGAATTGCGTGTTCGCGCAGGAATGCTGCGTCTTCGGCCGGATCAGCGCTCGTCTCGTGCGCGTCCCGGCGCTTCCTCCGGTGCGGGCTGGCTGGCGCCCGCCTCCGGGCTCTCCGGCAGCAGGTGCGACAGCACCATCACGCTGATCGTCTTGCGGATGAACGGCTCGACCCGGATGCGCTCCAGCACCTCCTCGAAGTGCTTGACGTCCCGCGCCCGCACGTGCAGCAACGCGTCCGCCCCGCCGGTCACCGTCATCGCCGCGGTGATCTCCGGGTGGTTGCGCATCACCTCCGCGAGCCGCCGGGGCGGGGCCGCGCCCTCGCAGTACACCTCGACGTACGCCTCCGTACGCCAGCCCAGCGCCGACGGCTTCACCGTCGCCGTGAACCCGGTGATCACGCCCGTGTCCCGCATCCGGTCCACGCGCCGCTTGACCGCCGTCGCGGACAGCCCCACGGCCGCGCCGATCTCGGCGAAACTGGTCCTGGCGTTCGCCATCAAAGCGGTGACGATCTTCCGGTCGAGCTCGTCGAACGGCGCGGGCCTGCTGCTCATGCGGGCACTGTATCCAGCGGAAAGGTCCTGACCCCTCCACGTGTGCAGGCGTACGAATAACTCCTACACTCCGGGTTCATGCTGCGCGCCCTGGCTGTCGACGACGAACGCCCCTCGCTGGAGGAACTGCTCTACCTCCTGAACGCCGATCCCCGCATCGACAGCGCGGAGGGCGCCGGCGACGCGACCGAGGCGCTGCGCCGCATCAACCGTGCCCTGGAGTCCGGCCCCGACGGGCCGGAGGCGATCGACGTCGTCTTCCTCGACATCAACATGCCCGGCCTCGACGGACTGGACCTCGCCCGGCTGCTGACCGGTTTCGCCAAGCCGCCGCTCGTCGTGTTCGTCACCGCCCACGAGGACTTCGCCGTACAGGCCTTCGACCTCAAGGCCGTCGACTACGTGCTCAAGCCCGTCCGCAAGGAACGCCTCGCGGAGGCCGTCCGCCGCGCCGCCGAACGCAGCGACCTGGGCCCGCGCATCCCCGTGCACGAACCCGACCCGGACCACATACCCGTGGAACTCGGCGGCGTGACCCGCTTCGTCTCCGTCGACGACATCACGCACGTCGAGGCGCAGGGCGACTACGCCCGGCTGCACACCGACAAGGGCAGCCACCTCGTGCGGATCCCGCTGTCCACCCTGGAGGACCGCTGGCGGGGCCGCGGCTTCGTCCGCATCCACCGCCGTCACCTGGTCGCGCTGCGCCACGTCGGCGAACTGCGGCTGGACGCGGGCACGGTGAGCGTCGTCGTCGGCTCCGAGGAACTCCAGGTCAGCCGCCGCCACGCCCGTGAGCTGCGGGACCTGCTGATGAGGAGGCCGTGACGTGCCCCAGGACCCCGCCGACCGCCGAGTCGTCGTCACCGGCCCGCCCCGGCGCACCCTCCCGCACGCTCGGCTTCGCTCGCGCGGGCGGTACCCCCACGCCTCCGGCTCCTACCGTCCGCGCACCGAGATCGACGAACAGACCACCCTCGGCCACACCTACGTCCGCTCCCTGATGCGCAGCCAACTGCGCGCCGGCCTCGCCGTGTTCGCGTTCCTCGGCCTGCTCATCGGCCCACTGCCCCTGCTCTTCGCGGCGCTGCCGGACGCCCGCCGCCTCGAATGGGCGGTCCTCGGCTTCGGCCTCTACCTCCCCCTGGTCCTGCTCGCCCGCTGGTACGTGCGGCGCGCCGAGCGCAACGAACGGGACTTCGTGCGCCTCGTAGAAGACCGATGAACTCCGGCTACGCCGTTCCCGCGGTCGCCCTGGTCGTCGTGGCGACCGTCCTCGTCGGCGCCTTCGGCCTGCGCATATCCCGTACGACCTCGGACTTCTACGTCGCCTCCCGCACCGTCGGCCCCCGCCTCAACGCGGCCGCCATCAGCGGCGAGTACCTCTCCGCCGCCTCCTTCCTGGGCATCGCAGGACTGGTCCTGGTCCAGGGCCCGGACATGCTCTGGTATCCGGTCGGCTACACCGCCGGCTACCTGGTCCTGCTGCTGTTCGTCGCCGCCCCGCTGCGCCGCTCCGGCGCCTACACGCTCCCCGACTTCGCCGAGGCCCGGCTCGCCTCCCAGGCGGTACGGCGACTCGCCGGCGCCTTCGTCGTGGGCGTCGGCTGGCTGTATCTGCTGCCCCAACTCCAGGGGGCGGGACTCACGTTGACCGTGCTGACGAGCGCGCCCGAATGGCTCGGGGGAGTGATCGTCGCGGTCGTGGTCGTC
The DNA here is from genome assembly GCF_055578365.1 of Streptomyces sp. NPDC033131. Taxonomy (NCBI): domain Bacteria; kingdom Bacillati; phylum Actinomycetota; class Actinomycetes; order Kitasatosporales; family Streptomycetaceae; genus Streptomyces; species Streptomyces sp. NPDC033131. The sequence goes on along the minus strand of NZ_JBVIPA010000005.1, from coordinate 166,814 downwards.
GCCACCGTCGCCGCCGGCGGCATGCGCAGCATCACCTTCGTGCAGGCCTTCCAGTACTGGCTCAAACTCACCGCTCTGCTCGTCCCCGCCCTCTTCCTGGTCCTCGCGTGGCAGGGCGACGGCGCCCCCCGCCACGCCTTCGAGGAACCGGCCACCTTCCGCGAACAGCGGGTCGTCCGCGTCGACGCGAGCCTCGACCTCAAGCTGGACGCGCCCCTGACCGTCACGGTGAGCGGCACGGTCGACGGCCGCCCGCACGACGACGAGCGGCTGCGCCTGCCCGCCGGCACCCACCGCATCGAACAGGGCACCCGCCTCACCTTCGCCAAGGGCGCCACCGTCCCGGCCGCCGACCGCGGCAGCAACGGCGGCATGTCGACCTCCCTGGCCGCGAGCCGTGAGGAACGCCCGCTGTACGCCACCTACGGGCTGATCCTCGCCACCTTCCTCGGCACCATGGGCCTGCCGCACGTCGTGGTCCGCTTCTACACCAGCCCGCACGGAGTCGCCGCCCGCCGCACCACGGTCGCCGTCCTCGGCCTGATCGGCGCCTTCTACCTGCTGCCGCCCGTGTACGGCGCCCTCGGCCGCCTCTACGCCCCCGAACTCACCATCACCGGCGACGCGGACGCCGCCGTCCTGCTGCTGCCCGAGCGCATGATCGGCGGCCTCGGCGGCGACCTGCTCGGCGCCCTGGTGGCCGGCGGGGCCTTCGCCGCGTTCCTGTCCACCGCCTCGGGCCTGACCATGGCCGTGGCGGGCGTCCTCACCCAGGACGTCCTGCCCTCGCGCGGCGTACGGCACTTCCGGCTCGGCACGGTCCTCGCCATGGCCGTGCCGCTCGCGGCGAGCACGCTGGTCGGCGGTCTGCCCGTCGCCGACGCGGTGGGGCTGGCCTTCGCTGTCTCGGCCTCGTCCTTCTGCCCGCTGCTCGTCCTCGGCATCTGGTGGCGGCGGCTGACCCCGCCCGGCGCGGCCGCCGGGATGCTGGTGGGAGGCGGCTCCGCGTTCCTGGCCGTGGCCGCGACCATGGCGGGCTTCCCGGGCACCGGCCCGCTGCACGCCCTGCTCGCCTGGCCCGCGCTCTGGTCGGTGCCGCTGGGCTTCCTCACCATGGTGCTGGTGTCCCTGGCGACGCCGGGGCGCGTGCCGGCGGGGACTGCGGCGATCCTGGCCCGCTTCCATCTGCCGGAGGAACTGCGGGAAGAACTGCGCGAAGAGGTGAAGGCTTGAGCGGATTCCTCGCCGGGCTGTGTGTGGCGATCCTGCCTCTGCTGGCCGCCGGTTTCTGGCTCGGCAGGCGCACCGCGCGCCCCCAGAACCTCGGCGGACTCGGCACCCCCGTCGAACACGCCACCTTCCAGACCCTGCACACCGCCTCCCTCGCCGCGCCCCCGCTGCGGGCCGGACTCACCGAGGAGACCGCGCGCAAGTCGGCCCGCCGGCTGCGCACCCTGCTCGGTACGGACGCGCTGTGTCTCACGGACCAGGAGCAGGTCCTGGTCTGGGACGGCGTCGGCGACCATCACCGCACCGAGATCATGGAGCTCCTCACCGGCCCTCTGGACACCGGCCGCGGCGAGGCCTTCCGCCTGACGTGCGACGTCCCCGACTGCCCGGTCCGCTGGGCGGTCGTCGCCCCTCTCACCGTCGACGACCGGATCCACGGAGCCCTCGTCGCCTGCGCGCCCCGTGAGTCCGCGGTCCTCGTCCGCGCGGCCGGAGAGGTCGCCCGCTGGGTCTCCGTACAACTCGAACTCGCCGACCTCGACCAGTCCCGCACCCGCCTCATCGAGGCCGAGATCAAGGCCCTGCGCGCCCAGATCTCCCCCCACTTCATCTTCAACTCGCTCGCGGTGATCGCCTCGTTCGTCCGCACCGACCCCGAGCGCGCCCGTGAACTGCTCCTGGAATTCGCCGACTTCACCCGCTACTCGTTCCGCAGGCACGGCGACTTCACCACCCTCGCCGACGAACTGCACGCCATCGACCACTACTTGGCTCTCGTCCGCGCACGCTTCGGCGACCGCCTCTCCGTCACCCTGCAGATCGCCCCCGAGGTGCTGCCGGTCGCCCTGCCCTTCCTGTGCCTGCAGCCGCTCGTCGAGAACGCCGTCAAGCACGGCCTGGAGGGCAAGGCCGCGGTCGCCGGCAAGATCCACATCAGCATCACCGCCCAGGACACCGGCGCCGAGGCCCTGGTGGTCATCGAGGACGACGGCGCGGGCATGGACCCCGGCCTGCTGCGCCGCATCCTCGCGGGCGAGGTCAGTCCCTCGGGCGGCATCGGGCTGTCCAACGTCGACGACCGGCTCCGCCAGGTCTACGGAGACGATCACGGCCTCGTCATCGAGACGGCCGTCGGCGCGGGCATGAAAATCACCGCCCGGCTGCCGAAGTACCAGCCGGGGGTGCACTCGGCGGGCCGCCTCAGCGGCGGCTAGTGCCCCGAGGCAGGCATCAGGTGCTGCGCGTGGCCACCATTCCGAGGGTGATCAGCCCCAGCACGACCCAGCCGAACCACAGCCAGCCGTTGCTTCCGAGCGCCACCGTGTAGGCGGTCACCGCGACGAGGCCGCCTACGGTGAGCACCCCCATCGTTCTGGTCGAGCCGTCCGTGGAACCGGGCATCGCAACACCCTCCTCATGATTCGTCCTTCTCCATGGTGCCCCCGTTCTGCTTCCGTACGGTGCATACGACGAAATGCGTGCCGTTCTTCCAGGCCCCCTCGCTCGTCCAGGAGCCCGCCGTGTACACCGACGGATCGAAGCCGTAGTCGGCCGGCGGCACCGCACGGCCGCACGCCACGTCCGACTCGGTGCGCGCCTCGGCCGGCGTGACGTCCGCGTCCAACCGGGTGAACCCGAGCACCACCTCGTCGTGCGCCCCCGCGCAGGACACCAGCCGGGCGTCCCGGTTGGAGCGGACGTCGAGACAGTCCCGCTTCTGCATGGTCGCCGTGTCCGCGAAGGCCGAGCCCAGCTCTCGGTGCCGGCCGACCGGCCCGTACACCGGACCGTGCGCACCCAGCACCAGACAGGCCGTGCGCCGCCCGGCGGCCTCGAAACCGCCCGCGGTCGGCACGACCGCGAAGCTCCGCACGTCCGCGAGCCTGTCCCGGACCTCCCGCGTCCGCTCCTCGCACCGGGCGGGCCCCAGCCGCCGCGCCTCGTCCGCCGACGCGGCCGCGACGAACGCCATCACCTGCCCGTCCGGTGCCGCCCCGGTCCCGCAGCCCGGGTCCAGCACCAGCCGGGGCGTGCCCTGGAAGGGCCCGCCGCCCGCCCAGTCGGCGAGCACGCAGTCACCGTCCCGCAGCGGCTTCGCCAGCCCGACGCTCTCCCCGTACGGCGGTCCGCTCCCGTCGCCGCCGGGGGTGATGGTCCGGTCCGCCAGCGCGTACCAGACACCGCCCAGGGCGAGGACCATACCGAGACCGCAGGCGAGGACGGCCCGCAGAGCGTGCGAGCGCTCCCGCCGCCGCCTGACGGGCGCGGCCGGCGGCGAGGGCGCGAAGGACGGCCCGAACCCGTGCGGGTCCGGGGAGAGGCCCGGCCCGTGCGGATCCAGGGTCGGACCGAGGCCCCGCGGATCAGCGGTCGGCCTGATCCCGCGCGGATCGGCCGTCGGCGACCCGAATCCGCGCGAGTCCGCCACCGGCCCGAATCCGGAGCCGGGCGGGCCCGTCGGCGGCGCGGTCACCTCCGCCCAGGGCGGCTGCGACCCCAGGTCGGTCTGCGTCCGGGAGTACGCCTCGGCCTGCGGGGTGACGATCCGCGACAGCGCCGCCTCCGCCTCCGCCGCCGACAACCGTTGCGCGGGCTCCTTCGCGAGCAGCGCGGCCAGGACGGGCCCCAGCGCCCCGGCGCGTACGGCCGGACGCGGTTCCTCCATGACCACCGCGGTCACCTCGGCGAGGTGCGACTCCCGCTCGAAGGGCCCCCGGCCCTCGACGGCGTGGTAAAGCGTGCAGCCCAGCGAGAACAGGTCGGCGGCCGCCGTGGGCGCCCCGCCCGTGGCCCGCTCCGGCGCCAGATAGCCGGCGGTCCCCACGAGCACGGACGCCAGCGTGTACCGCGTCTCACCGGCGTCCGGCTGCACGGAGATGCCGTAGTCGGTGAGCAGGACACGACCGTACGGAGCCCCGGTGCGGTCCGGCGCGAGCAGGATGTTCGCCGGTTTCACGTCCCGGTGCATGACGCCCCGCTGGTGCCCGGCGGTCAGCGCGTCGAGCACGGCGAGGCCGACCCGGGCGCACTCGGCAGGGGCGAGCGGTCCCCTCGTCCGGACCAGCTCACGCAGGTCGACGGCGCCCGCCACGTACTCCATGACGATCCACGGCAGCCCCTCGTGCTCCAGCACGTCGTGCACGGTCACCACATGCGGATGGCCGCGCAGCCCGGCCGCGTACCGCGCCTCGGCACGCGCCCGGGCGACCCGCGCGTCCCGCTCCTGACCGGCCTCGACCGGGTCCCGGAACACGATCTCCTTGAGCGCGACCTCGCAGGCGAGTCTCCGGTCGTGGGCGAGCCACACATGGCCCATGCCGCCGCTGCCGAGCTGGTTGAGCAGCTGATAACGGCCGGCGATGACCCGGCCCACTCCCGATGTCGGTGATCCTGAAGGCATCCGGTCACTCCCGGGTTCTGCGCTACGTGGTCGCACCGGCGGATCCGCTGCCCGCCGGGGCGCTCGTGGCCGGTTCGGTGCCCGCCGGTCCGCTGGTGACGGGCGCGCTGCTCGGAGGCGGCGCACTGCCGGTGACCGGGGCACTGGCCGGGGCGGAGCCGGTCACCTGCGGCGGCGAACCGGTCGGAGGCGCCGGGGGAGGCGAGCTCGTCGAAGGCGGCGCGGAACCGGGCGGCCGGCTGGACGGGGCGGCCGTGTCCGGCGCGGAACTGGCCGGCGGGCTCGCCGAGGGCGGCGCGGAGCCCGGCGGCGGCCCCGAAGACGGGTTCGACCCGGGCGACCCCGAGCCGGACGACGTACCGCCCGACGCACCGGACGAGGGTGCCGAGGGCGACGCCCCGCTCCCGCTGCTCGACGGCGGCGGTGTGGTGGTCGCCCCGGAGGCCCCGGAGGACCCGGGCGGTGCCGGGGGAGCGGTCGGCCCACCGGACGTACCACCGGACGGGCCACCGGACCTACCGTCGGACGTGCCCGCCGACGCACCTCCGGGGCCGCCCCCGCCGGACTCGCCCCCCGCCACGCTCAGCGTCACGTACTCCCCGAACCGCAGCTCGGTCCCCGCCGGCGGATCGGACGCCGTGACCCGGGCACCGTTCGGCGGCAGCCCCTTCCCGTCGTACCCGGCCGCCAGACCCGAGTCGGCCAGCCGCCGGCTCGCCTGCCCGAACGTCGTCCCGGCGAGGTCCGGCACCGCGCGTCGCTTCCGTGCGTCGAACGTGGAGTCGTCCTCGCCCGTCGTGCCGACCGGCCGGCTGATGCCCCGACCGGGCTCCTCGACGTCGACGAGGGCGATCCGCTCCAGCGTCCGGGGCGCGGGCCGCACGGCCACCACCTGGGACCGCTCGTAGCCCTGCCACTCCTCGTTGCCGTCCTCGAACTCGACCGAGATCCGGCTCGTGTCACCCCTGAAAGGACGCAGCGGATTTCCGCACGAGCACTTCACGGCCGGCTGTCCCTGCCGATCCACCAGAATCGCGATTCCCGCCTGGAGCAGCGAGTCGTAGGGGACGGCCTTTCCCTTTTTGTAGTCGTGGTTCTTCACGAGAGTGTCGTGACGCAGGAGAACAGGCGTCAGTCGTTCCAGATAATCCGGAATCCCGTTCTTCGAGATCTCCAGGGCACGCGCCCACGCCTTAGCCTTCCGGTCATGGGCGGGATCGGTGAGGAACTGCTCGAGCCGGTCGACGTCACAGATCGTCGGCTGCTTGGAACCCCCGTACAGGCCGGGCGTGTCCCCCTGCTGCAAACCGCCGTGCACGGCCTGCGACCGGACCTGGGCATCCTTGCCGAGCCCGCTGTCCTCGTCGAAGAACGGCGCCAGTGAGGGCACGCCCGCCGCGACCGCCTTCACCACGGCCAAGGGTGTTTCTCTGTCGCATCCGCTCAGCGTGAGAACGAAAACCAGGAAGCACGCAACCCTTTTCCCGGCACCTTGCATAAATGCGCGAAGTGTCATCACCGCTCCCCCCGGCGGTTCCCCCATCGCGCTTCATGCTACTGAACAAGAAGCCTTTCAACGCCCGCGTGCGTTCAATGAGGCCAAATAGGCGTTGTATGCCTCGAGTTCCTTGTCGCCGTCCCGGTCGGCGGCCCGGTCCGTCCGCCTGGCCTGTCGCTGCTCGGAGCGATACCACTGGAACAGCAGTGCGATCAGCACCAGCACGGAGGGGATCTCGCTGAACGCCCACGCGATGCCGCCGGCGGCGTTCTGGTCGGACAGCGCGTCGATGCCGAGCGAGGCGGGCGGGTTCTTGAACGTCTCGACCATCGGCTCGGACGCCATCATCAGCGCGATGCCGAAGAACGCGTGGAACGGCATGCCCGCGAACAGCTCCAGCATCCGCATCAGGTAGCCGGGCCGGTTGGGGCCCGGGTCCACGCCCATGATGGGCCAGAAGAACACGACGCCGACGGCGAGGAAGTGCACCATCATCGCGATGTGCCCGGTCTTGGAGCCCATCAGGAAATCGAAGATCGGCGTGAAGTACAGCGCGTACAGGCTCGCGATGAACAGCGGGATGGTGAACGCGGGGTGCGTGATGATCCGCATGTACCGGCTGTGCAGGAACATCAGCAGCAGCTCGCGCGGTCCCTTGCTGCCCCTGGCCGCGGGCGGCAGCGCGCGCAGCGCCAGCGTGACGGGGGCGCCCAGCAGCAGCAGGATCGGCGACAGCATGCTGATCACCATGTGCTGCACCATGTGCACGCTGAACATGACCATTCCGTAGTCGTTCAGCCGGGTGCACATCACGAGCCCTATGGACAGCACGCCCACGACATACGCGATGGTCCGCCCCACCGGCCAGGCGTCCCCGCGCCGCCGGAGCCGCACGACCCCCCACCCGTACAGGGCGAGCCCCACCACACAGGCCACCAGGAAGAACGGGTCCGCCGACCACTGAAGACCCCGCCCCAGCGTGAACGGCGGCAGATCCATGGTCATGCCGTGCCCGCTGTGATCCATCCAACGGCTCCTGATTCGTGGGGGTTGTGCGTGTCTGTCCGCAGACAGACTAGAACTGCCCCCGGCGACCGCTGTCACCGGGGGCAGTCGGTCACCCGCGCGTCAGAGAACGCACTCGGCCTCGTCGTACCGCTCCACCGGGACGGTCTTGAGCGTCTTCACGGCATCCGCCAGCGACACCATCACGATGTCGGTCCCCTGCAGGGCGGTCATCTTCCCGAACTCACCCCGGTGCACGGCCTCCACCGCATGCCAGCCGAACCGGGTGGCCAGCACCCGGTCGTACGCGGTGGGCGTTCCGCCCCGCTGCACGTGACCGAGTATCACCGGCCGGGCTTCCTTCCCCAGCCGCTGCTCCAGCTCGATCGACAGCTGCCGCGCGATCCCCGCGAACCGCTCGTGACCGTAGACGTCCTTGGCGCCCTCGTCGAAGCTCATGCTGCCGGGCCGCGGCTTGGCCCCCTCCGCGGCGACCACGATCGCGAACCGCTTGCCCGCCGCGAACCGCTCGCCGACCTTCGCCGTCAACTCCTCGATGTCGAAGGGCCGTTCCGGTACGACGATGGCGTGCGCGCCGGCCGCCATGCCGGAGTGCAGCGCTATCCACCCGGTGTGGCGGCCCATGACCTCGACGACGAGCACCCGCTGGTGGGACTCGGCGGTGGTCTTCAGCCGGTCCAGCGCCTCCGTCGCGACACCGACGGCCGTGTCGAAACCGAACGTGACGTCCGTGACGGCGATGTCGTTGTCGATGGTCTTCGGCACGCCCACGATGGGCAGACCGTTGTCCGACATCAGCCGGGCCGCCTTGAGCGTGCCCTCACCGCCGATGGGGATGATGGCGTCGAGGCCGAGTTCCTCGACATGGCCCCGGGCCCGTTCCACGCCGTCCCGCAGGTGGGAGGGCTGGACCCGGGAGGAACCGAGGATCGTGCCGCCGCGCGCCAGGATGCCGCTCACCGAGTCGAGGTCGAGCTTGAGGTAGTCGCACTCCAGGAGGCCCTTCCAGCCGTCCCGGAAACCGATGACCTCGTCGCCGTGGTCGGCGACGGCGCGGTGCACGACGGACCGGATGACGGCGTTCAGGCCGGGGCAGTCGCCGCCGGACGTGAGGACACCAATGCGCATAGCCCGAAACCTTCTCGACGTGGGCCGGATCCGGACCACGTTGTCCGGCTCGATCCCCGCCACCCTAACGGGAGGAGGGGGCGGGGCCGTACCGTGCGTCCGCCTGCTGGACGAGGCCGCTCACCTGTGCGGACCCATTGTCAGACGGGCTGCTGAAGCCCGGCTGGAGGGAAGGTGTACGCGCAGGTCAAGCGGTCGCACGGAGCGCGCGGGCCACGCGGGTCACGCCGGCTGCTGCGCAGAGGCGATGCGTTCGCTGCGGAGCGCCTCGTACCACCGGTCGTCGGTCGGCGGCAGCGCGTTGACGTCGAGCGCCAGCTTCAGCAGCAGGTCGGCGATCAGCGGGTTCCGTGCCAGCACGGGCCCGTGCATGTACGTACCGAAGACCGTGTCGTTGTACGCGCCCTCCGTGCCGTCCCCCGTGCCGTTGCCCTTGCCGAGGCGGACCTGGGCGAAGGGGCGGGCGGTGGGGCCCAGGTGGGTGACGCCCTGGTGGTTCTCGAAGCCGGTCAGCGGGGGCATGCCGAGGCGCGGGTCGATGTCGGCGAGTACGTCTCCGACGCACCGGTCGCCCTCGCCGCGCGTGGAGACCACGTCGAGCAGGCCGAGGCCGGGCTCGCGCTGGCCGAGGTCGTTGATGAACTCGTGGCCGAGGATCTGGTAGCCGGCGCACACCGAGAAGACGATCGCGCCGTTCTCGACGGCCCGGTGCAGACCGCCGTCCCGGCGCAGCCGCTCGGCCGCGAGCCGCTGCGGCCGGTCCTCGCCGCCGCCGATCAGGTAGATGTCGCCGGAGGTCGGGATCGGCTGGTCGCTGCGCACGTCGAGCCGGGCCACGTCGAGGCCGCGCTGCCGGGCCCGGCGTTCCACGACGAGGACGTTGCCCTGGTCGCCGTACGTGCTCAGCAGGTCGGGATAGATCCAGACGATGCGCAGTTGGTTGTCGCTCACAAAAGTCCCCTGAAGTCCGTGGCTCAGTTGCCGACGCGGCGGCGCAGGTCCTGGAAGGCGGTGTAGTTGGCGATGACCTCGATACGGCCGGGCGGGGACTGCTGCACCGCCTGGTCGAGGTTCTCGCACACCTGGAAGTGCTGGCCCGCCACCTCCAGGCGGACCGCGAGGTCCAGCTTGCGGTCGCCGACCACGCAGATCGGGTGGCCGGTCAGCCGCGTGTAGTCGACGTCCCACAGCCAGGAGGTGTCGGTGCCGTCGGCGCCGCGCGCGTTCACCGAGAGGATCACCGGGGTCGGAGGCGGATCGATCAGGCTGAACGTTTCGAGCCAGCCGGCCGGGTTCTTCGCGAGCAGCAGTCTGAGGTCGCGCTCCATGAACTGGACGACGTCGTAGCGTCCGGCGACGGCCTGCACCTGGTACATGCGCTCCAGGGCGACCTGCGGCGGTACGCCGAAAACGGCGGCGACGGCGGCCGAGGAGGCGGCGTTCGCCTTGTTGGCGCGGCCCGGCAGCTGGAGGTGGATCGGCCAGGCGGAGCCGTGCGGATCCAGGACGTGGTCACCGGACAGGGCCCAGCTCGGCGTCGGCCGGCGGAAGCCGCACTCGCCGCAGAACCAGTCGTCGCCCGGGCGCTGCATCACGCCACCGCAGGACGGGCAGGACCAGGCGTCGTCCTTCCACATCTGCCCGGCGGCGACCCACACCACGTTGGGGGAGGAGGACGCGGCCCACACGATCAGCGGGTCGTCCGCGTTGGCCACGATGACGGCCTTGGAACCGGCCAGCCCCTCCCGCCAGTTCTCGGCGAGCATCCGGGTCTCGGCGGCGCGGTCGAGCTGGTCGCGGGAGAGGTTGAGCAGGGCGATGCACTTGGGGTCGGTGTCCCGGGCGACACCGGCGAGGTACTTCTCGTCGACCTCGATGACGCCGTACCGGGCCTCCGACCTGCCCGCCAGTGCCGAGGTGATGCCGGCCGGCATGTTGGCGCCGAGCGCGTTGGAGACGACCGGACCCGCGGCACGCAGCGCCTCGGCGATCAGACGCGTCGTCGTGGTCTTGCCGTTGGTCGCCGACACCAGGACGACGTCCAGGTTCTGGGCGAGCCGGGCGAGGAGGTCGGGGTCGAGTTTGAGTGCCACCCGGCCGCCGATCACCGAACCGCTGCCGCGCCCCGCGGCGCGCGACGCCGCCGCGACCGCCTTGCCCGCGGTCACGGCGATCTTGGCCCGCGGCGAGAGCGGGTCCGAGTGGCCTGCCATCAGTTCTCGATCCTCCTTGCGTACGCGCCGCGCCCCTGCCTTCGGCAACGTGGTGTGGGCCTCAGCCTATCGAGATCCATTCGCACTCCCGAATCGCGTCGCCCGCGCGACATGCGCGTCTCTGGGAGGACCGTACCCTTGCCGCCATGCGACACGGCCCGATCCCGGGCGCCCACGGGCGCGTCCGGCCCCTCACGCTGCTCGGCGACGACGTTCTGCACGCCCCCTGCGAGGAGGTCACCGACTTCGGTCCCGAACTGGCGGCCCTCGTGGAGGACTTGTTCGCGACCATGTACGCCGCGCAGGGCGTGGGTCTGGCCGCGAACCAGATCGGCGTGCCGTTGCGGGTGTTCGTCCACGACTGTCCGGACGACGAAGAGATGCGCCACGTGGGCCACGTGGTGAACCCCACTCTCGTCGAGACGGACGGCGTCGTCCTGCGCGGCCCGGAGGGCTGCCTGTCCCTGCCGGGCCTGGAGGCGGGAACGGAACGCCACGACCACGCGGTGATCGAGGGGTACACGGTGCGGGGCGAGCCGATCACCGTCCACGGCACGGGGTTCTTCGCGAGATGCCTGCAGCACGAGTACGACCACCTGGAGGGCCGCATCTACGCGGACAGGCTGAGCGGCTGGCGCCACAGGCGTTTGATGCGGCAGGCGTCCCGAGCCTCTTGGCGCCGGTGAGTATTCCCCTGAGGGCGCGGGGACCTGTGTGACAAGCCCCCACCGGCCCGCAGGCGACACACGACCGTCAGAACCCCGGACCCCCCACCTTGTCCCCGGCCGCGGCGAGCCGCCCCCACAACAGGTCGGCCAGGCTCCGCACCAACTCGGCCCGTGAGCAGGGCCGTTCCACCAGCCACCAGTCACCGGCCGCGTGCATCATCCCGACGATCCCGTGCCCCCAGACCCGGGCCAGCTGCTGGCCCCCCGGCCCCAGGTCCACCCGCTCCTCGATGACCTGCGCCAACTCCTCGCCCATCCTGCGGAGCAGCGGCGCACTGTGCTTGTTGACGTCGAACCCCGGGTCGCCGACCTGGCCGCCGTCCGCCGGATGCATCAGGAAGCGGTACACCTGGGGCCGCGCCTCGATCGCCGCCAGATACGTGTCCAGCGTCGCCTCGACCCGGTCCCGCCGGTCCGCCGGAGCGTCCACCGCCGCGCGGAGCGAATCGAGCAGCGCGTCCGTGTGCCGCTTGGCCAAGGCCGCGTAAAGTCCGCCCTTGTCGCCGAAGTGGCGGTAAAGGATCGGCTTGGTGATGCCGGCCTCCGCGGCGATGGCGTTCATAGAGGCCTGCGGGCCGTCGCGCAGCACCACTCTGTCCGCGGCCTCCAGCAGCTCACGCCGACGGCGGTCGGCGGACCGTTGCTGATCGGTCCGCTGCGTGGTGTCCATGAGCTCTCCCCACCCGTGCTTATTTAGGTAACGCCTGCGCAAACTAACACCCAGCATGCCGGGGGCATCGAACGGGCTGCCGAGCGGTCTCCGGGAGTTGACTTTTCCTACCCGCGGGTAACAGACTCGGGTTACCGTAAGTAACACGCACGTGCAACGCCGCTGGAGGGGACATGGCCGAGTTCACCATGGAGCTCAACGACGAACAGAAGGAGGTGCGGGACTGGCTGCACGGCTTCGCCGCCGACGTCATACGGCCCGCCGCCGCCGAATGGGACGAGCGTGAGGAGACTCCCTGGCCGGTCATCCAGGAAGCCGCCAAGGTCGGCATCTACTCCCTCGACTTCTACGCCCAGCAGTACTTCGACCCCACCGGCCTCGGCATCCCGATGGCCATGGAGGAGCTGTTCTGGGGCGACGCGGGCATCGCCCTGTCCATCGTCGGCACCGGTCTCGCCGCCGTCGGCGTCCTCGCCAACGGCACCGAGGAGCAGATCGGCACCTGGATCCCCCAGATGTACGGCGACGCCAACGACGTCAAGGTGGCCGCGTTCTGCTCCTCCGAGCCCGACGCCGGCTCCGACGTCGCCTCGATGCGTACCCGTGCGGTGTACGACGAGGCCAAGGACGAGTGGGTCCTCAACGGCACCAAGACCTGGGCGACCAACGGCGGCATCGCCAACGTCCACGTGGTCGTCGCCGTCGTCGACCCGGAGCTCGGCTCCAAGGGCCACGCCTCCTTCATCGTCCCGCCGGCCACCCCCGGCCTCTCCCAGGGCCAGAAGTTCAAGAAGCACGGCATCCGCGCCTCGCACACCGCCGAGGTCGTCCTGGAGGACGTCAGGGTGCCCGGTTCCTGCCTTCTCGGCGGCAAGCAGAAGCTGGACGAGCGGCTGGCGCGCGCCCGCGAGCGGGCCAAGGCGGGCGGGGAGCGGGTGAAGAACGCGGCGATGGCCACGTTCGAGGCTTCACGTCCGGCCGTCGGTGCGATGGCCGTCGGTACGGCCCGTGCCGCGTACGAGGTGGCCCTCGACTACGCCAAGACGCGTGAGCAGTTCGGCCGCCCGATCATCGACAACCAGGGCGTGGCCTTCCAGCTCGCCGACATGCGGACGTCCATCGACGCGGCGCGGCTGCTGGTCTGGCGGGCGTCCTGGATGGCGATCAACGGCAAGCAGTTCACCGCCGCCGAGGGCTCGATGTCGAAGCTGTTCGCCAGCGAGACGGCCAAGACGGTGACGGCTCAGGCCGTTCAGATCCTGGGCGGGAACGGCTACACGCGGGAGTACCCGGTGGAGCGGATGCACCGGGACGCCGCGATCTACACGATCTTCGAGGGGACCAGCGAGATCCAGCGCCTGGTGATCGCCCGCACCCTGTCGGGGATGCCGATCCGGTAGCGCCGTAGTGGGCCGTGCGCCTCTGAGGTGACCGGCTCACCAGGTGACGGGGAGGGCTTCCGGCCCGCGGAGCAACCCGCCCTTCTTGAAGGGCACCTCGTTCGGCGGTACGGCCAGCTTCAGCCCCGGCACGCGGTCCAGCAGCGCGTCGGCCAGCAGCTCGGACTCCAGCCGGGCGAGCAGGCCGCCGGGGCAGGAGTGCGGGCCGAAACCGAAGGACGCGTGGGGATTCGGGCTGCGGGAGAAGTCGATCGTCTCCGGGTAGGGGAAGACGTCCGGATCCCGGTTCGCGGAGAGGTACGACACGTAGACCGCATCGCCCGCCCGGATCCGTACGCCCCTGATTCCCACGTCCTCCAGGGCGATCCGGGACAGTCCGACCGCGTTGCGGTGCGGGATGTAGCGCAGCAGCTCGTCGACGGCCCGCGGGCGGACCTCCGGCTCGCGGCGCAGCCTTTCGGCCAGGTCCGGGCGGGTCAGCAGGATGTAGAACATCTGGCCGGTGTTGTCGGTGACCGCCTCGCCGCCGATCTGGAGCAGCACCGCGAGTCCCACGGCCTCTTCCAGCGTGACCTCGCCACGCCCCACGGCGGCGCCCAGCAGCGAGGTGACGTCCTCGCCGGTGCCGCCCTCCCGCAGGGCGATGAGATCCGAGAAGTAGGCGCCCATCTCGGCTCTCGCCTTCTCGCCGGCCCGGGCGCCGTGCGAGGAGGACAGGATCAGCCGGGTCCAGGTGTGCATGCCGTACCGGTCGGCCGCCGGGACACCCAGCACCTCGCAGATCACGGCGACGGGGAAGGGGGTCAGCACGGCCGCCGAGAGGTCGGCCGGCGCGCCGTCCTGAAGCAGCTTGTCGACCAGCTCGTCCAGCATCCGGCGGGACTTCTCACGCATCCGCTCCACGCCCTTCGCCGAGAACGCGGCGGCGACCGATCCGCGCAGCCGGGTGTGGTCGGGCGGGTCCAGGAAACCGACCGAGCCACGGGCCGGGGCGAAGTGCGGGGCGAGCCGGGTGACCGGCCGCTCCAGGACGGCCTCGCGGCTGAACCGGGGGTCGTCGGCCACCATGCGCACGTCCTCGTGGCGGGTGACCAGCCAGGCCCAGCCCTCGCCGTCGGGCAGTTGGATGCGGGTGATCGGGCCCTCGCGCATCAGCTCGGTCAGGACGGGGTCGAAGTCCACGCCGGGCAGGTCGAGCGCGGGCCAATGCCGGATGGGGGGCAGGAACTCGGTGATCGTCTCTTCGGTCATCTCACGCCGTCTCGTCGGGGCGCTGCCAGCGGCCCAGGTGTGGTCCCCGTTCACGATCCCCCGAGGGGGCGACGATCTCGCGCGGAACTGCTCCGTATCGGGGACCCGAGGCGCTGCGGAAGGCGATCGCTATCCGGTCTGCCCGCTGCTGTGCGCGATGCACGCCACGTCGATACGGTCGGCCAGCTTGGCCAACTCGATGGTCAGCGCGGCCACCGTGTCCTCGTCGAGCCCGTCCTCCCCGGCTTCGACGAGATGCAGCCACCGGCCGCCCACCGTCCGCAACAACTTGCTGACGTCGGCGGCAGCCACCTGCAAGGTCCCGCGGTCGTCGACGATCAGAGGCAGAGTCACTTCGCGGTTCACAAAGGGGATCGTAGCTGCGGAAGCCTCACGCTCCGTGCCATACGGTGGTGATGTTGCAGAACTCCCGGATTCCGTGCCCGGACAGCTCACGCCCGTACCCGGACCGCTTGACCCCGCCGAACGGGAACGCCGGGTGGGACGCCGTCATCCCGTTGACATACACGGCACCCGCCTCCAGGTCCCGTACGAAGCGGTCGACCTCGGTGTCGTCCCGCGTCCACACGTTGGAACTCAGCCCGAACGGCGAGTCGTTGGCGATCAACACGGCCTCGTCCAGGTCGGCGGCCCGGTACAGCGTGGCGACCGGCCCGAACGCCTCCTCACGGTGGATGCGCATCTCGCGGTTGATGCCGGCGAGGACGGTCGGCGGGTAGTACCAGCCGGCCCCGTCGGGCCGCTCGCCCCCGCAGAGCACGTCCGCGCCACCGCGCCGGGCGTCGTCCACGAGTTCCTCCAGGTCGTCCCGGCCCTGTGCGCTCGCGAGCGGTCCGACCTCCGTCTCGTCCTCCAGGGGGTCGCCGATCTGCAGCGCCCGCATGCCCTCGACGAACCGCTCGGCGAAGGCGTCGTACACGTCCGTGTGCACGATGAACCGCTTGGCGGCGATGCACGACTGCCCGTTGTTCTGCACCCGCGCGGTCACCGCGACCTGGGCGGCGCGGTCGATGTCCGCGGACGGCATCACGACGTACGGGTCGCTGCCGCCCAGCTCCAGCACCGTCTTCTTGACCATGTCCCCGGCGGTGGACGCGACCGCCCGGCCCGCGGGCTCGCTGCCCGTGAGGGTGGCCGCCTTGATCCGCTCGTCACGCAGGATCTCGTCGACCGCCGCGGAGCCGACGAGGAGGGTCTGGAAACAGCCCTCGGGGAAGCCCGCCCGGTGGAACAGGTCCTCCAGGTACAGGGCGGTCTGCGGCACGTTCGAGGCGTGCTTGAGCAGGCCCACGTTGCCCGCCATCAGCGCGGGTGCCGCGAACCGGACCACCTGCCACAGCGGGAAATTCCAGGGCATCACCGCGAGCACCGGGCCCATCGGCCGGTAGCGGACCAGGGCGCGGGAGGCACCGGAGTCCTTGACGTCGGCGGCGGCGGGTTCCTCGTCGGCGAGCAGCTCCTCGGCGTGGTCGGCGTACCAGCGCATCGCTTTCGCACACTTCCCGGCCTCGGCGCGGGCCTGCCTGACCGGCTTGCCCATCTCGGTGGTCATGACACGGGCGATGTCCTGCTGGTCCTCGTCGAGGAGATCGGCGGCCCGGTGCAGGAGGCGGGCGCGCTCGGCGAAGGGCGTCGCCCGGTAGGTGCGGAAGGTGGCCTGCGCGAGCTGGAGCCGGCGCTCGACCTCCTCCTCGCCCATGGCCTCGTACGTCTTGAGTGTCTCGCCGTTCGCCGGGTTGACCGTTGCGATGGGCATGGCTGACCTTCCTGGGGACGAACTGTGTTTCCGACCTTCCCGCGCGGCGGTGGGGACCGCAACGCGGAGGCCTCCGCTCAGGCCGAGTGCTCCGCCAGCCGGTCGAGAAACGCGGCCTGCGCCTTGACGATCACGGCCCGCGCACGGTCCAGGCCGAACCACTCCACGCGGTCCAGCTCCGGGAACTCCCGGGTCTGCCCGGACTTCGGGGGCCACTCCATCCGGAAGGTGCCCGGAGTGACGGCGGCCGGATCGAGATCCGCCTCGATCGCCCACACCGTGACGACCTTGCCGCCGGTCTGCCGGACCTCGCCGAGCGGTACGGCCTCGCCGTCGGGCGGCGGCAGCCCCAGCTCCTCCTGGAACTCGCGGCGGGCCGCTTCCCAGGAGGGCTCGTCCGGGTCGTACTCGCCCTTCGGCACGGTCCACGCTCCCGCGTCGCGCCGCGCGAAGAAGGGGCCGCCCATGTGGCCGAGCAACACCTGGGGGCCGTGCTCGGTGTGGCGGAACAGCAGCAGGCCCGCGCTGCGTTTCCCGGTCACGGCGTGACCTCCGGATGGGCCGCCAGCAGCCTCTCCACGGTGTCCGCCTCCGCCGGGCGCTTGTCCTCGCGGTAACGGACCACGCGGGCGAAGCGGAGGGTGACGCCGGCCGGGTAGCGGGTGGACCTCTGCAGCCCGTCGTAGGCGATCTCGACGACGAGTTCGGGGCGCACGGTCACCACGTAGCCGTCGGTGTCCACGGCCAGCTCCTGGAGCCGCTCGGTCTGCCAGGTCAGCATCGCGTCGGTCATGCCCTTGAAGGTCTTGCCGAGCATCGCGAAGGAGCCGTCCGCCGTGCGGGCGCCGAGGTGCAGGTTGGACAGCTTGCCGGAGCGGCGGCCGTGGCCCCACTCGGCGGCCAGGACGACCAGGTCGAGGGTGTGGACGGGCTTGACCTTCAGCCAGGACGCGCCACGCCGGCCCGCGCTGTAGGGCGCGTCGAGGGACTTCACGACGACGCCCTCGTGACCGCGCCGCAGTGTCCCGGCGAGGAACTCCTCGGCCGCGTGCACGTCCTCGGGCCCGGACACCAGCGTCCGGCGCACCCGCATCGGCTCGGGCACCAGCCGGGCCAGTTCCGCGTGCCGTTCGGCGAACGGCAGGTCGAGCAGGTCGCGGTCGCCGACGGACAGGGCGTCGAAGAAGACGGGGGAGACGGGGACGGCCTCGGCCGCCGTCGTCACGTCCACGCGGGAGCCGACACGGCCCGCGGTCTCCTGGAAGGAGCGGGGGCGGCCGTCCGCGTCGAAGGCGATGACCTCGCCATCCAGGATGAAGCGCTCGCCCCGCAACTGGAGGGCGGCCGAGGTCAGTTCGGGCAGGCGGTCGGTGATGTCGTCCAGGGTGCGGGTGTACAGCCGTACGGCGCTGCCGTCCCGGTGCACCTGGACGCGGATGCCGTCCAGCTTCTCCTCGACCGCGCAGGAACCCAGCTTCTCGACCGCCTCGGCCACCGAGGAGGCGCTGTGCGCCAGCATCGGCAGGACCGGGCGGCCGACGGTCAGCCGGAACCGGTCCAGGGCGGCGGGACCGTCCGCGAGCAGGGCCTCGGCCACCGTCTGGAGCGAGCCCGCGAGCATCACGGCCCGCCGGACGTCCGCCGACGGTGCCTCGGTCGCCTGGGCGAGCCCCTCGATCGCGACCGCGTCCAGCGCGCCCTGCCGGACCTCGCCGCTGATCAGCCCGAGCAGGAACCGCTGCTCGTCCGCCGTGGCCGCGCCCATCAGCTCGCCGACCAGCCGGGCCCGCTCGGCCAGCGAGCCGGCGCCCGAGACCTTGCCGAGCGCGCTGAGCAGGGCGTCCACCTCGCGCACCGTCAGGGTCGGCTCGGCGGCCGGGGCGACCGGGCGGCTCAGCACCTTCCAGCCGACGCCGAGCCGGCCCTGCGGCAGGCGGCCCGCCAGATACGGGATGACGATCGGCACGTCCGCGGCCTCGGCGTCCCGGAAGAGCTCGGCGAGAAGCGCGATCTTCCGGGAGCGCGCCGAGGTCGCGGCGACCTCCTGGGACACCTGGGCCAGCCGGGTCAGCAGCATGCAGCCATGGTGCACCGGAGGCGGGCGCTCTACACCCGGACGGCCGCGACGGCCGCGACGGCCGCGACGGCCTGGTCCAGGTCTGCCATCAGCAGCTCGCCGTTGATCGTGGCGCCCGCCCGGTAGCCGCCGGCCGCCGCGTTCACGACCTGCTCCGCGAAGCCCGTCGCGTTGCCCGCGGACCACACACCGGGCACGGTCGTCAGACCCGTCTCGTCGACCACGGGGTACGCGCCGAACGGGGTCTCACGCAGCTCGGCGCCCAGGCGCCGGAGCAGACCGGTCTGCGGGACGGCCCGGGGCGCCACGAACAGCACCTCGCGGTCGTGCGTGGTGCCGTCCATGAGCCGGACGCCGGTGAGCCGGTCGTCCCGCGTGACCAGCCCGGAGACCTCGCCGGGGACCACCCCGACCCCGGCCGCCGCCAGCCTGCGCAGGTCGTCGTCCGACAGCTCCTCCTCGGCGACGGTGTGCAGGAAGAAGGTCACGTCCTTCGACCACTGGGACACGATCAACGCCTGGTGCACGCTCATCGGGGTGGTGGCGAGCACGCCGAACGCCTGGTCGCGGACCTCCCAGCCGTGGCAGTACGGGCAGTGCAGGACATCGCGCCCGAAGCGCTCGGCGAGGCCAGGGACGGCCGGCAGTTCGTCCTTGAGACCGGTGGCGATCACGAGCCGTCGGGCGCGCACGGTGCGCCCGCTCGCCAGGTCCACGGTGAAGCCCTCGGCGACGTCGGCCACCCGGTCCCGGACGAGCTCGACGCCGTACCGCGCGATCTCCTCGCGGCCGGCCGCCAGGAAGTCGGCAGGGGACATGCCGTCCCGGGACAGATAGCCCTGCATGTGCGCGGCGGGAGCGTTGCGCGGCTCGCCCGCGTCGACGACCAGCGTGTGGCGCCGGGCCCGGCCCAGGACCAGCGCGGCGGACAGCCCGGCCGCGCCGCCGCCGACGACGATCACTTCGTAGTTCTCGGTCATTGGTGACCACCTCCACCGAGACAGTCGCCCTCCCGCTGCCACATTGACAAATGTGTTTGCCGAAACTGCAATGGAAGCCATGAGTGACGACGACATGGACGAGGTCCTCGCCGAGGTCGGCCCGAGGCTGCGGCGGATCCGGAAGGAGCGGCAGGCCACGCTGGCCGGGCTGTCCGAGGTGACCGGCATCTCGGTGAGCACGCTGTCCCGGCTGGAGTCGGGGCTGCGCAAGCCCAGCCTGGAGCTGCTCCTGCCGATCGCGCGGGCCCACGAGGTGGCGCTGGACGAGCTGGTGGGCGCGCCGTCGGTGCGTGATCCACGGGTGCGGGCCGCACCGATCTCCCGGCACGGGCGCACCTACTGGCCGCTCACCCGCCAGCCCGGCGGACTCCAGGCCTTCAAGGTGCTGGTGCCGCGGGCGAACGAGGAACCGGAGCCGCGGACCCATGAGGGCTACGAGTGGCTGTACGTGCTGTCGGGGCGGCTCCGGCTGGTGCTGGGCGGGCATGATGCCGTGCTGACGGCCGGGGAGGTCGTCGAGTTCGACACCCGGGTGCCGCACTGGTTCGGGTCGACGGGGGAGGGGCCGGCGGAGTTCCTCAGCCTGTTCGGACCGCAGGGCGAGCGGATCCACGTACGGGCGCGGCCCAAGCGGTCGTGACGCATCCGACTGTTCCCTGATCGGCAAGCGACCGCTTAGTATGCGGGGGACCCGGTCAGACGACACGTGAGCCGAATGGGCGCGCCGGTGTCGGGAGGCCGAGCGCGCGGAGGCCCGAAGGGCTGAGCACGGTCGGTCTCCCGACACCGGCTGAGGCGCTCCTGAGGCGAACGAAACAAACACAGTCCCGTGAGTCCCGTGGAGGCCCCGCATGCAGGCATGGCAAGTGCACGAGAACGGCGAGCCGGGCGAGGTGATGCGCCTCGCGGACGTGGCGCGGCCCACGCCCGGTGACGGCCAGGTCCTGCTGAAGGTGCGTGCCGCGAACATCAACTTCCCGGACGTGCTCATGGTCCGGGGCCACTACCAGGTCAGGCCGCCACTGCCGTTCACGCCGGGCGTGGAGATCTGCGGCGAGACCGAGGACGGGCGGCGGGTCATCGCCAACCCCGCGCTGCCGTACGGCGGTTTCGCCGAGTACGCCGTCGCGGACGCCGCCGCCCTGCTGGCCGCCCCCGACTCGCTGGACGACGCCGAGGCCGCCGCCCTGCACATCGGCTACCAGACGGGCTGGTTCGGTCTGCACCGGCGGGCCCGCCTGGAAGCCGGCGAGACGCTGCTCGTCCACGCTGCCGCCGGAGGGGTCGGCAGCGCGGCCGTGCAGCTCGGCAAGGCGGCCGGCGCGATCGTGATCGGTGTCGTGGGCGGCGCCGACAAGGCCGCCGTCGCCCGGGAGTCGGGCTGTGACCTGGTGATCGACCGGCGGAGCGAGAACGTCATCGCCGCCGTGAAGGAGGCCACCGGCGGCCGGGGGGCCGACGTGATCTACGACCCGGTCGGCGGCGAGGCCTACGCCCAGTCGGCCAAGGTCGTCGCCTTCGAGGGCCGGATCGTCGTCGTCGGCTTCGCGAGCGGGACGATCCCCAGCCCGTCGCTCAACCACCCGCTGGTGAAGAACTACTCGGTCCTCGGCCTGCACTGGGGCCTGTACAACACCAAGAACCCGAAACTGGTCCAGCACTGCCACGAACAGCTCACCGAGCTGACCGCCCGGGGCGCGATCAAGCCGCTGGTGAGCGAGCGCGTGCCGCTGGGCGGCGCCGCGGCGGCCGTGCAGCGGGTCGGCGACGGTGTCACCACCGGCCGGGTCGTCGTCGTCCCCGGACTCGCCGAAGGAGGCGCGGCATGACCGACGCAGCCGAACTCAGGCGCCGCAGCGAGGAGTTGCTGGCCGCGTACCCGCCCGCGACCACCGACCGGACCAACTTCCTGAAGGCCCGCTTCGACGCCGGACTGGCGTGGGTGCACTACCCGGAGGGCCTCGGCGGGCTCGGCGCCCCGCGCTCCCTCCAGGCCGTGGTGGACACCGAGCTGGAGGCCGCGGGCGCCCCCGACAACGACCCGCGGCGCATCGGCATCGGCCTCGGGATGGCCGCGCCGACGATCCTCGGCTACGGCACCAAGGAGCAGAAGCAGCGGTACCTGCGGCCCCTGTGGGTGGGGGAGGAGGTCTGGTGCCAGCTGTTCAGCGAGCCCGGCGCCGGATCCGACCTCGCCGCGCTCGGGACCCGGGCCGTCCGAGAGGGCGACGACTGGGTGGTCAACGGGCAGAAGGTGTGGACGTCCAGCGCCCACCTCGCCCGGTGGGCCATCCTCATCGCCCGGACCGACCCGGACGTGCCCAAGCACCGGGGCATCACGTACTTCATCTGCGACATGACCGACCCGGGTGTCGAGGTCCGGCCGCTGCGCCAGATCACCGGCGAGGCCGAGTTCAACGAGGTGTTCCTCACCGACGTCCGCATCCCCGACTCCCGCCGCCTCGGCGAGGTCGGCGACGGCTGGCGGGTCGCGCAGACCACGCTGAACAACGAACGCGTCGCCATCGGTGGCATGCGGCTGCCCCGCGAGGGCGGCATGATCGGCCCCGTCTCCAAGGCCTGGCGCGAACGCCCCGAACTGCGCACCCACGACCTCCACCAGCGACTGCTCAAGCTCTGGGTCGAGGCCGAGGTCGCCCGCCTCACCGGCGAACGGCTGCGCCAGCAGCTCGTCGCCGGCCAGCCCGGCCCCGAGGGCTCCGGCATGAAGCTCGCGTTCGCCCGCCTCAACCAGGAGATCAGCGGCCTTGAGGTCGAACTCCTCGGCGAGGAGGGCCTGTTGTACGAGGACTGGACCATGCGCCGACCGGAGCTGGTCGACTTCACGGGACGCGACGCCGGCTACCGCTACCTCCGCTCCAAGGGCAACAGCATCGAGGGCGGGACCACCGAGGTCCTGCTGAACATCGTCGCCGAGCGCGTCCTGGGCCTGCCCTCCGAGCCGCGCACCGACAAGGACGTCGCCTGGAAGGACCTGGCCCGATGACAGATCTTCTCTACTCGGAGGAGGAGGACGCGCTGCGCGCCGCCGTCCGCGACCTGCTCACGGACCACTGCGACGCCGCGGGCGTGATCGCCCGCACCGAGACCGACGCACCGCACGACCGCTCGCTGTGGAAGGCGCTCGCCGACGGCATGGGCCTCGCCGGGCTCCTGGTGCCCGAGGCGCAGGGCGGCCAGGGCGCCTCGCACCGCGAAGCCGCCGTCGTCCTGGAGGAGTTGGGGCGCGCGGTCGCCCCCGTGCCCTACCTGACCAGTGCCGTCGTCGCCACCGAGGCACTGCTGGCGTGCGGGGCCGACGACCTGCTCGCCGAGCTGGCCTCCGGCCGGCGCATCGGGGTCCTCGCCGTCGCCCTGAGCGTCGCCCCGGGCGGCGCCCACAAGGCCGTACGCCTGGAAGGCGGCACCCTGCACGGGGAGCTGACCGGCGTCGCGGACGCGGCGGCAGCCGATGTGCTGCTCGTGCCCGCCGAGGACGGCGGGCTGTACGAGGTCGGCGCGGACGCGGTGACCGTCACCGGGCAGGTCTCGCTGGACCTGACCCGGCCGCTCGCGACCGTCACCCTCGACGGGGCTTCGGCCCGTCGCGTCGGGGAGGCCGAGCCGGCCGTACGACGGGCGCTGCGGGCCGGAGCCGGGCTGCTCGCCTCCGAGCAACTGGGGCTGGCCGAATGGTCGCTGACGGAGACGGTCCGGTACCTCAAGGAGCGCAAGCAGTTCAACCGGCCCGTCGGCGGGTTCCAGGCGCTCAAGCACCGGCTCGCCCAGCTGTGGCTGGAGGTCGTCAACCTGCGTGCCGCCGCTCGCCATGCGGCGGACGCGCTCGCGACCGGCGAGGACGCGGACGTGGCGGTCGCCGTCGCCCAGGCGTACGCGGCCTCCGTCGCCGTGCACGCGGCCGAGGAAGCCGTCCAGCTGCACGGCGGGATCGGCATGACCTGGGAGCACCCGGCCCACCTGTACCTGAAGCGGTCGAAGGCCGACTCGATCGCGTACGGGACGGCCGGCGCGCACCGGGAGGCGGTGGCCGAACTCGTCGGCCTCCAAGCCCCCTGACATCCACCGGAAAGAGCCCGCCCCACCTGGGGCGGGCTCTTTCGCGTGCTCCGCCCGGACGAAGTGAACGGACAGCGGCAGTCCGGCCAACTCCTCTCCCGGCACTGCTCCTTGGGCCCCTGTGGAACGCATACTCTCTGCGGTCCCGTAAGGCCTACCAGGGAGGCAGAGCATGGCCCTCACCACCCGTCGCAGAGCCCTCACCACTCTCGGCGCCGCCCTCGCGGGCACGGTCGCCCTGCCCGCCGCCAGTGCGCTGGCCGGCGAACAGAAGCACCGCCCGCGGCCGTTGTGGCGCGCCCACGCCCACAACGACTACGAGCACCCGCGCCCCCTCCTCGACGCCCTCGACCACCGCTTCGGCAG
Organism: Streptomyces sp. NPDC033131; assembly: GCF_055578365.1. Lineage (NCBI taxonomy): Bacteria > Bacillati > Actinomycetota > Actinomycetes > Kitasatosporales > Streptomycetaceae > Streptomyces > Streptomyces sp. NPDC033131. The sequence goes on along the minus strand of NZ_JBVIPA010000005.1, from coordinate 142,972 downwards.
TCTCGAGGCCGACATCTTCCTCGTGGGCGACGAACTCCTCGTCGCCCACGACCCGGTCGACCTCGACCCGGCCCGCACCCTCGAATCCCTCTACCTCGACCCGCTCGCCGCCCGGGTCAGGGCCAACCACGGCTCCGTGTACCGGGGTCACCGCAAGCCGCTGCAACTGCTCATCGACATCAAGACCGAGGGCTCGTCGACGTATCTCGAACTCGACCGGCATCTTGGGCGCTACAAGCACCTGTTCACGACCTACGTCCACGGCCGCGTCCTGCCCGGCCCGGTCACCGCCGTGATCTCCGGGGACCGCGCCGCCCGTGCACCCATGGAGGCGCAGACCGTCCGGCGCGCCTTCTACGACGGCCGGCTCGCCGACCTCGGCACCTCGGCACCCGCCTCCTTCGTCCCGCTGATCAGCGACAACTGGACGCTCAACTTCACCTGGCGGGGCGTGGGCGCCTTCCCGGACACCGAACGGCACAAGCTGCGGACCATCGTGCGGACGGCCCACGCACGCGGGCAGAGGGTCCGGTTCTGGGCCACCCCGGACGTGGCCGGCCCCGCCCGGGACGCCCTGTGGGCCGAACTGCTCGCCGCCGACGTCGACCACCTCAACACCGACGACCTCGCCGGACTGGAAGCCTTCCTGGACGCCCACCGGTAGGCACGGACATCACACGTTCGGCGGACAGGTCAGCTGCCCGGACGAAGCCTCCACTACGCCACACTTGCGGCCGAAAGCCGTGAACCGGGCGTGGTGGAGGAGGTTGACGATGGCGATTTCCATCTCTGTGGTGATGCTGCTGCTGATCCTGGCGGTGATCTTCCTGCGCAACGGCGGGCTGAAGGTCTCGCACGCGTTGGTGTGCCTGCTGCTCGGCTTCTCGCTGGCCAGTACGAGCATCGCCCCCACGATCAGCAGCGGCCTCACGGCGACGGCGGGCATCGTCAGCAGCCTGAGACCCTGACGCCGCGGCTGCCACGGCCCCTACGGCCCCTACGGCCTGGAGAAGATCCCGATGCCGTTCGGGACGCGGCGTTCCGCACCGCCGGAGGGGTTGTTCCGTACGGCGACGGCGGTGGCGCCCGGCCTGCGGGTGACCAGGGTCGACGAGCCGCCGCCGTCCAGGCTGAAGCCGTGCGCCGCACCCAGCTCCCGCAGGACGCGCGCCACTTCGGCGATCGTCAGACCGGAGCGGTACTCGGGCGCCCCGTCCAGCGCGAGCAACAGCAGGCGCCGCCCGCCGTCCGCGACCCCCACGGCCGTGCGTACCGCCGAGGTGCCGGCGTCGAGGCCCGGCAGCGGCCGGCCGTACCTGAGGACCGGGTAGCCGCCGAGCGCGAAGCGGAACGGAATCCGCGACGGGGACGCCACCAGCCGGTGCCGTACCGTCACCGCCTCGCCCGCGGACAGCTTCCGCAGCTGCTGCGCGCCCGCCTCGCGCCCGACGAGCACCGTGGTACCCGCGGCGACGGGCCCGCTGCCCGGGCGGGCCGCGGCCGACACGACCCGCCCGCCCCGGACCGTCACCTCGTGGGTGTCGGTACTGCACGGGGCGGCCCGTTCCGTGTCCGTGCCGCAGGTCGCCCGGACCCGTGAGGCGCTGCCCCAGTCCGAGGTGAACGCCCCGACCGACCCGACCGGCAGCGCGTACTGGTTCAGCCCGCCGAGCGGCAGCCGTCCCTGCGGGGTGCTGACCGAGCCGTCGAGGGCCAGGGCGCCGATCCGGACCCGGCGGTCGATACCGACGCCGATCACGTCCTCGGTGCTCGTGCCGGGCGGCAGCGCCGGACCGAACCGCTGCCCGTCCGGCACCGCCGCCTTGAGGGTGTGGCCCCTGGCGATCGCCGGTCCCACGCTCGCACCGGTGGCCTCGACGCCCGGGTGCTGCGCCTCGGTGATGTTGAAGAAGTCGCCGTTGACGCCCGCCACGGCGCCCGTCGCGTCGGCCAGTGCGGAGACGGTGGCCCGCGCGGCGACCGCCCCCGGGTACAGCAGGTCCACGCGGACGCGCGGGTTGCGCAGGTCGACGGTCAGCAGGTGTGCGTGCGCGGGCCCCTTGGCCGCCGCGATGTCGAACTCCTGGTACCCGACACCCTCCGCGATCCGGGTGTGCGTCTGCCCGGCGCCGGCCGGTGCCGCCCCCACCAGGGCCGCACCGGCCAGCGTGCCGAGTGCCGTGAGCAGCGTCAGTGCCGATCTGCCCGCGCCGAACCGCCCTTGACGATGCGTCACAGTCCCCCCGAGGTCTCGTCAACTGTCCCAGGACTCAGGGGAAGTTCACCAGACGGCGAGGGTTACCGGGGTGGCGCTAGGCGCCGATCACCCGCGAACGGGTGAGGAAACGCACCCCCTCGGGGGCCTCGAGCGAGAACCCGCTGCCCCGGCCCTCGACGACGTCCACGATCAGCCGCGTGTGGCTCCACACCTCGTACTGGCTCCGCGACATCCAGAACGTCACCGGCTCGTCCACCCCGGCCACGTGCAGCTCCGCGAGCAGCACGTCCGAGCCGCCGGTGCGGAACTCGCCGGCCGGATAGCACATGGGGGCGCTGCCGTCGCAGCAGCCGCCGGACTGATGGAACATCAGCGGACCGTGCGTCTCGCGCAGCCGGCGCAGCAGGTCGGCCGCGGCGGGGGTGAGCTGGACGCGGGGGGCCTCGTCGTGGACGAGTGGTGCGGATTCTTCGGGCATGGTCACCGAGTGCAGCACGGCGAAGGTTGCGAGGGGGTTGCGGGTCAGTCGCCGTACGGCGTGAAGTGCGCCGGCGTGTGGTCGATCGGCAGGTCCGGGCGCCAGGCGGTGAGGCCCTGGGCGCTGCACACGAACAGGTTCTCCGGCAGCCGGTCCAGCGGGAACCAGCGCCAGTCGCCGACGCGTTCGCCGGGCTGGTCGCCCGCCTCGCCGCGCCACGCCGTCACGCGGGCGGCCACCGTGAGCCGTACGACACCGCCGACGTCGTCCAGGAGCGTGCCGAGGAGCCGTACGTCGGCCGGGCGGGCGTCGATACCGGTCTCCTCACGAAGTTCCCGCACGACCGTCTCGGGAAGCGACTCGCCGGGTTCCACCGTGCCGCCGGGCAGCTCCCAGGTGCCCCTGCGGTGCCGGCCCAGCAGCAGCCCGCGAGGCCCGTACAGGATGGCGCCGACACCGATCGCCGCGTGCGGGACCGGCGGCCGGGAGGTGCGGGGGCGCGACGAGACGCGGACGGGGCGGGTGGCCCGGAAGACGCGGTAGGAGGCCTTGTTGCCCTCGTCCGGCGAGTCCAGGACGTCGACGTGCTCGACCCGCAGGCCGTGCTCGGCGAGCAGGTCGGACCAGAGCTCCGGGGTGAGGACCCACATCCGCACGGTCGTCTCGCCGCCGCCGGCGAGCGGCAGGATCTCGGGCCGGGACGTGACGACGGACGAGGGGCCGTCGCCGTGCGAGTTGGTGTGGAGCACGGTGAAACACAGCGTCCCGCCGGGCCTGAGCGCGCCGGCCAGGGCCGGCAGCAGCCGACGCGGATCGATGTACGGCACGGCGTTGACGGAGTAGATGACGTCGTACGGCTCGGCCGCACGCAGGTGTTCGACGGCGTCCGCCCGGACGAGCCGCAGGCCGGACAGCGCGCCGTAGCGGGCGCGGGCCCGTTCGCACTGACTCGGTGAGGAGTCGACCGCGTCCACGCGGGCGCCATGGGCACGGACGAGGTGCGCGGCGTGCCGGGCGGGGCCGCAGCCGAGGTCGAGGACCCGCCGGCCTGACAGCTCGCCGAGGATCTCGTCCCCCGGCCCGGTGCCCCAGAAGCCCCAGTCGATCCGCTCCACCTCCGGCAACACGGTGCCGCGGCGCAGGTGATGGGTTCCGTACGCGTGCCAGGCGTCGGCGTTGACCGACTCGGCCCCGTCGGCGGCGAAGGGGTGCGGGCCCGTCACGCGGTGGCCCTGGCGGTGAGGACGCGTACGTCCAGATCGGTCACCGAGGCGGCGGTGAGACGGGCCGTGAACTCCGTGCGCAGGCTCTCGACGGCGGCCGGGTCCAGCCCCTGCAGCAGGACCCGGGTGCCGCTGCCCACGACCAGGTCCCATGCCGTGCCGGGTGTCAGGGGAACGGCCCGCCGCCGGGGTTCGACGTGCGCGGCGGTGAGGCCGAGGCCCCGCAGCCAGGCGGTGAGCGTGTCGGTGGTGTCGATGCGGGCGCGCTGGGCCGTCTGCCGGGAGTCCGGCCAGGCCCGCTGGGTCTCCACCGCGCCCCTGAGCGCCTGCCACCAGCCGGCGAGGGCGCCCCTCTCCCACACCGTCACGGCCAGCCGCCCCCCGGGACGCAGCAGGCGGGCCAGGGCCGCGGTGTCCCGGTCCATGTCGGGGAGGAAGAACACCCCGAGCGCGCACTGCACCAGGTCGTAGCCGCCGTCGGGAGCGGGCCAGGCCGTGATGTCGTGACGGTGGAAGCGGACGTTCCCCAGCCCTTCCCGCCGGGCCCGGTCGGTGGCGATGTCCAGCAGCGCCCCGGACAGGTCGACCCCGTCGACCGCGCCGGCCGGGCCGACGGCACGCGCGGCGGGCAGCGCCGACGCCCCGGCCCCGCAGCAGGCGTCCAGTACCCGCTCCCCGGGGCCGGGCGCCGCCATGGCGACCGTCGCCTCCCCGACCGGATCCCACAGCAGCGGCGACCAGCGGTGGAACTCCTCGGAGCCCGCGCTGAACACGTCCGTGACGGTCGTCCCGGTCTGCTGCTGTGGTCCGGTCATGAGGGCGTCCTCTCCTGGTGGGCCTACGGCCGGAGGCCTCCGACGGTGACGAAGCCGATGGCCTTCGCCGCCGTGGTGTTGTCGTACACCACCACGCCGGTGGACTTCTTCCAGATCTCGATACGGAAGGTGTCCGGGCCGTCCGTGGCGGTGACACGGAAACCGTAGCCAGCCGTGCCGCCCACCGTGCCGGATCCCTGGTAGACGGCCCGGGTTCCGGTGACCACCAGCCAGTCGGAGCCGGTGGAGCGGAACTTCAGCCGGGCCGCGCCGAAGTCGAAGGTCGCGGTCCCGGACGGGACGGTGGCGCCCTTCTTGTAGTCGGCGGCGAAGGAGAAGGCGGCCTTGCCGGTCAGTGCGGGCCCGGCGGGGTAGGCGCCCGCGGGCGAGGTGATGACACCGACTCCGGCCGCGGGGCCGGCGCTCCGGTCGTAGACGACCAGGTCGGGCAGGGTCCTGCGGTCCGTGCCGCCGTCGTCGTCGGTCACCGTGACCACGGGCCGGCGGATGCCCGCCGAGGTGTAGGTGTGGGATGCCGTGCAGCCGGAGGCGGTGACGGTGCCCTCCGTCGGCTCGGTGCCGTCCTTCCAGTCGACGGTGCAGGTGTGGGTGTCACTCGTGCCCCGGTCGCCGAACGTGGTGGTGACGTCCGTACGGCGGCCCGCCGCGACGGGTGACTGCGGGCCCTCGGCGGAGGTGATCGCCGGGGCGGCGTTGGTGACGGTGACGGTCGCGGTGTCGCTGCTGCGGCCGCCGGTGAGGGTGACCTGGTAGCTGCCGTTGTCCGTGCAGGTGATCGTGGTCCGGGCCGCTCCGGCGTCCGCGAACGTGCAGGGCGCACCCTGCTCGACGGTCCACTTCGGGCCGCCCGCTCCCGAGACGGTGCCGTCGATCCGGATCGCGTCACCCTCGGTGCCTTCGGCGTCGGCACCCGCGTGGACGACGGTGACCGGGTCGATGCTCGTCAGGGTCGGGACGACCTTCTTGATCAGGCCGTCCGCGTCGAACTCCAGCTTGTCGACGGTGGTTTCGCGGTGGGTGCCGTCACCGCCGGGGATCGCGAAGCGGTGGTAGGCGATGTACCAGTCGTCGGTGCCGGGGACGTCCACCACGGAGTGGTGGCCGGGGCCCTTGATGCCGAGTGAGAGGTCCTTCTCCAGGATGATGCCCTGCTTGGTCCACGGTCCGGTGGGCGAGGGGCCGGTGGCGTAGGCGACGCGGTAGTTCTCGTCGCGGGTGTCGTTCTCCGACCACGTGAAGTAGTAGGTGCCCTTGCGCTTGATGACGAAGGAGCCCTCGTTGTACCCGCTCGGGGTGATGTCCTTGACCTTCGTGGCGTCGAAGGACGTCATGTCGTCGTTCAGCGGGACCACGTAGGCGCGGCCGTTGCCGAAGTAGAGGTACGACGTGCCGTCGTCGTCCGTGAAGACCGCCGGGTCGATCATCTGGCCGGTCAACTGGCCCGCCTTGAGCAGCGGTCGGCCCAGAGGATCCTTGAACGGGCCGGTGGGCGAGTCGGAGACCGCGACGCCGATGTTGGCGTCGGCGCTGAAGTAGAAGTAGTACTTCCCGTTCTTCTCGGCCATCGTCGGCGCCCAGGCCCGGCTGTCGGCCCAGCTGACGTCCGGCCCCAGGTCGAGGATGACGCCGTGGTCCTTCCAGTGGACCAGGTCGGTGGAGGAGTACGCCTTGAACTGCGTGCCGCTCCAGCCCGGGAAGCCGTCGGTGGTCGGGTAGAGGTAGAAGGTGTCGCCGAACCTGACGATGTTCGGGTCGGCGTTGAGCCCCGGCAGGACCGGGCTCTTCATCACCAGCGCCGTGACCGTCCAGGTGCGCTTGGCGCCGTCCGAGCCGGTCACCTCGTACGCCACCGGCTCGGTGAAGTCGTGCAGCGTGCCGGAGGCGGGGCTGATGGACGCGCCGTGGGCGAGGGCGAACTCCGGTGCCAGGGCGGTGAGATCGCTGCCCTCGGCCAGCGGCAGGGTGATCCTGCTGCCCGCGTCGTCGATGATCGCGTCGGTCTTCAGCGCGGGGTGGGTCGCCGCGGCGATGCCCGTGGTGTTGCCGCTGAGCTCCAGGACCTCGGTGGGCGACAGGGCCCGGTTGTAGATCCGGAAGTCGTCGACCTCGCCGGCGAAGTAGGGGTCGGGGGAGTACAGGGACTTGCCGATGTAGCCGGAGTAGCCCTTGGCGGGGTCGTAGAGCTCGGACGGCTTGATGGTGACCCCGGTGGCCCGGGCCGCCTGGACGCCGTCCACGTAGAGGACCGCGGTCTCGGTCGCGCCGTCCACGGTGACGGTGACGTGCTGCCACTCTCCGGGGGTGAGCCGGCTGCCCGCCGTCATCTGCTTCTCGCCCGACCAGGTGGCCTTCGTGATCGCGGAGAAGAGCTTGCCGCCGCCGTTGGAGGGGGAGGCGAAGAGGTACTTGTTGCTGTCGGGGCCCAGGCCGAAGAGCCACTGGAAATTGTCCCCGCCCTTCCACTTGACGTGGGTGGAGACGGTGACGCTGGCCGCGTCCTTCAGGACGCCGCCCGGGATTCTGACGTACGGCGAGGTGGTCGAGCTGCTGGTACCGCCGGACATCTTGAACGAGCCGCCGTCCACGCCGGTCCCGAAGTCGGGCGTCCGCACGTATGTGCCGTGGTAGCCGTGACCGCTGGAGTCGCGGGCGATGTTGCCGCCGGTCTCGTCGAAGTCGTAGTCCAGCAGCAGGTCGGCCGGTACGTCGGGGCCTTCGGCGGAGACCGTGACCCCGGCGTTCAGGGTGGCTCCTTCGGGCAGGGTGCCCGTCACCGTGAAGGTGCCGGCCTGGGCGTACGCGGATTCCGGTACGTCCGCCCAGTCGACGGAGACGGGACGCTCGACGCCGTCGGCGTACGTCGCGATCACGGTGGCCGGCAGGACCGGCGCCTCACCGGTGCGCGTCTTCACGGCGATGTCCTCGACGCTCTCGACGAGCTGGTCGGGCTGGTAGGCGCGCAGCAGGCGGTCGTACTCGGCCTGGGTGACCGGCAGGACGGTGCCGTGGCGGGGCTTGGCGGGCAGGTCGTAGCCGGTGGACGGGGTCCAGGTGCCGGAGCCGAGGTCCGTCGTCTCGAACGGGATGTAGCCGCGGCCGCCGAACTCGTCGAGGAACGCGTACCACTTCTCCTCGGTGTTGGACTTGAAGACCAGGGGCCCCTCGGCGGCGCTCATCGCGCCCTTGCCGATGCCCTCGGCGACCGCCGTCCAGGACGTGTCGAGGAGCGAGTCGCTCTTCTCCTCGAAGATGAACTTGCTGTTCGGCGTGGAGGAGGTGTTGTTCCGCTCGTCCTTCGACAGGCGGAAGTACGTTTCGTCGTGCTGGATCACCGTGGAGTCGATGACCGAGTAGCCGCGGTCGATCCACACCTTGGGCTCGCTGAAGGTGTGGAAGTCGCGGGTGGTCGCGTACATCATGCGGTTGTACGTGTCGCCGGAGTGCGCCTCGTTGTCGTACAGCTTCGACGCCCAGAAGACCACGTACGCGCCGAGCTTCGCGTCGTAGTACGCCTCCGGCGCCCAGGTGTTGCCCGCGCTGTCGGGGGAGACCTTGACCAGGCGCTGGTCGGTCCAGTGCACGAGGTCCGTGGACTCCCAGACCATGATCGACTTGCTGCCGGTGCGCTGGGAGGCGTCCCAGTCGCCGTTGCCGTAGATCCTGAGGTCGGTGGCGATCTGGTAGAACTTGTCGCCCTCGGGGGAGCGGATGATGAACGGGTCGCGCAGGCCCTTCTCACCGAGCGTGGAGGTCAGGACGGGCTTTCCGTCGTTCAACTCCCGCCACTTGAGCGGGTCGTTGCCCTTGCTGAGGGCGGCGTAGAGCTGCTCGCCGTCGGAGGTGCCCTCGCCGGTGAAGTAGCTGAACATGTAGCCCTTGAGGGCCTGCTTCGCGGGGAGTTCGGGGACCTTGGCGGTGAAGGTGCGGGTCGCCGTGGCCGCGCCCTTGGTGACGGTCGCGGTCAGGTCGACGGTGGTGGAGCCGTCGCCGTGCGCGGGGCGGTGGACCGTGCCGTCGGCGGCGACGACGTCCGGCTGCGCGGAGGTCCAGGTGACGCGGGTGCCGTGGTCGCCGTCCGCGGGGAGGGTGAGGTTGCCCCGTACGTCGTCGAGGTTGTGGACGGTCAGCGCCTCGGCGGCCTGCCGCGTCGCGGACTCGTCGTCGAAGGCGGCGAGGACCGTCACGTCGAAGGACTTGGTGTCGGTGACGGCGCCCTTCTTGAGGGTCGCCGTGAGGGTGGCGTGGCCGTCCGGTTCACCGGCGGCGGGGCGGGTCACCTTGCCGGTTTCCGACACCACGGCAGGGTTGTCGCTCGCCCAGCCGACCGCGGAGCCGCCGGCCGGGCCGGTCTTCGGCAGGTCGAGGTCGGCGGTGACCGCGCTGGTGTCGCCGAGCGTGAGGGCGGCCTTGTCGTCGGCGACGCCCTGGGTGGCCACGGGGAGGGAGAGTTGCTCGACCTCGGTGCCGGCGAGCGCCCGGTCGTACACCCGGAAGTCGCGGATCCTGCCCTTGAACAGCTTGTCGCCGGAGTACACGGACTTGCCGACGTAGTTGGCGGTGGTGTTGCCGGAGCCGATGGCACCGGGGGTGATGGTGACCGAGGTGTTGCGGGCCACCTCGACGCCGTCCTCGTAGAGGACGCCGGTGCTGCCGGTCTGCGTGTAGGTGACGTGCTTCCACGCGGCGCGGGTCAGATTGTGGGAGTCGGCGGGCCTGGTGGTCTGCTCCGTCGACCAGTTGCCGGTGGCGATGGAGGTGCGGAAGGAGTTGCCGGTGGTGAACAGGTAGCCGTTGCCGTTGCCGCCGCTGGAGTTGCCGAAGCCGTAGAGGAAGTACGGGGTGCTCTGGGCGGAGTCGATCAGTACGTCCATCGAGACGGTGATCGCGTTCATGCCCTGCATGACGTTGTCCGGCACCTTGATGTAGGTGTCGGACCCGTTGAAGGCGAGCCCCTGACCGGAGGACGACCAGCCGGCCGAGCCGTTGACCGTGCCGTTCCGGCCGTTGCCGGAGGCGTCGGCCGCGGTGGCGCCCGAGGCGGCGTCGAGCGGATACCAGAGGGCGAGGCCGTCGGTGATCTCCGCGGCGTCCGCTGTCGGTGCCGCCTGAGCGGGGCCGGCGGGACCGGCGAGGCCCAGCAGCAGTGACGCGGCGGTGAGCCCGGCGAGAGGGCCCGCCCAACGTCTCGCGCGGGCGCGCAGTCGTGCGATGTGCGTCATGTGGAGTTCCCCTGCTGAGACACGGTTGACGAAGGGGCCTCGGCCAGGGGCGCCCCGCTGTTTCGGCTGTGTGACGTCGTGTTGCGAGAGTGTCAATCGGGGTGTGGCGCAGCGTCAAGAGGTTTCGAACGATGTCCGACAGACCGAACGAGTGGGTGGCAGGGGATGGTTGGGATGCTTCGGGCCGGAACGGGACCGGTGTCAGGCCGGCCGCACCAGGCCGGACTCGTAGGCGAACACCACGGCCTGGACCCGGGCGCGGGCGCCGATCTTGCCGAGGATGTTGCTGACGTGGGACTTCACCGTGGTGGGGGCGATCGACAACCGTGCGGCGATCTCCGCGTTGGACCAGCCGGAGGCGACGGCGATCAGCACGTCGCGTTCGCGTCCGGTGAGGCGGTTGAGGCCGGCCTCCCGCCTGGTGGGGTGCGAGGGGCGTTGTTGACGTACCGCGTCGATGAGGGCGCGTGTCAGGCCGGGCGTGATGACGGCCTCCCCGGTGGCGACGATGCGGACGGCCGCGGTCAGTTCGTCCGCGGTGGCGTCCTCGAGGAGGAACCCGCGGGCTCCGGCGCGCAGGGCGGCTTGGGCCTGCTCTTCGCGGCCCGCAGTGGTCAGCGTCAGGACCTGCGGGGGGTTGCGGACGGCTCTGACGGCATCGGACGAGTGGGGGAGGGCGGGGGGCCGGGTGATGCGGCGGATGGCCTCGATGCCGCCGCTCTCCGGAAGGCGGGCGTCCATCAGGACGACATCGGGACGCAGTTCGGCGCTCATGCGGACCGCCTCGAATCCGCCGGACGCCTCGCCCACGACCGTGAGGTCGGGCTGAGCCGCGAGGAGCATCCGGAAGCCGTGGCGCTGCAGCGCCTGGTTGTTGACCACGAGTACGGAAGTCATGCCGGGCATGCCCCTCTCATCATCTGAACGAAACGGTTTCGTTCAGATGCGAAAAGGCTAGTCCTGGCGTCTATCGAAACGGTGGCGTTTCTGTTGTGGTGTGGGTCACATTCCGCGCGTCGAGCGACATGAACGCGCTCGGGCCGCCCCCGGGGTGCGGGGCGTCCCGAGCGCGTCCGGAAGGCGTCAGTGGTAGGCGTGGACGACCGCGTGGCCCTTGCCGCGGCCGATCATCCACTTGTTGACCGGCGTGGTGATCAGGAAGGCGACCACGAAGCCGCCCAGCAGGGCCGACCAGAACAGTCCGTCGGACAGGTGGGCGTCCATCGCGCCGGGGGTGAGGGCGATGATGCCGTTGTCGACCAGCTCCATCACGGCGATGGAGACGGTGTCGGCGGCGAGCGCGACCTTGATCGCCGCCTTCAGGTCCAGGCCGGCCCGTCGGACCGCGAACAGGGTGAAGGAGTAGCCGAAGAGGAACGCGAGTGTGATCGCCAGAACCATGGTGGGCACGTTGCCCCACATCAGGGCGGTGCCGATGACCATCCCGAGGATCTCGCCGATGGCGCAGCCGGTCAGGCAGTGAAGTGTCGCCTTGGCGGCCGTTCCCCAGGATGCTCCGCCCGGTGTGTCGTGGCCGGTGTGGCCGTGGTGGCTCTCGTGGGCGTGGTGCGCCTTGCCGGTTTCGTGAGCGGTGTGGTCCATGACCTTCTTCCCCATTCCCGTCCGGTGTGGCCCGTTCTCCGAGCTTCACGGTCACCAACCATATACCCCCTAGGGGTATTCCTCAAGGGAGATGATCCCCCGCGTCGGTCGCTGTTTCGGGGCGCGCGCAGACTTCCCCTCATCTGCGGATTGCCGTCTTGCTCCCGGGCCGGCGCGGTTGGGCGGAGCGGCCGGGGTGTCAGGGGGAGCGGCCGTCCGGGCTCCGGCGCGAACGCCGCGGAGCCCGGACGGCCGGGGCGGCGGCGCGAGCCGGACGCTCGGCTCGCGCCGGCCGTGCTCAGAGCCGGTCGAGGATGCTCTGCAACTGCTTGACCTCTGCGGACTGACCCTTGGCGATGTCGCCCGCCATCTTCACGGCGTCGGCGTTCTTGCCGCTCTTCTGCTCGCTCTCGGCCATGCTGATCGCGCCGTTGTGGTGCTCGATCATCATCTCGGCGAACATCTTGTCGAACTCGGCACCCTTCATCGACGTGAGGTGCTTCATGTCCGCGTCGGACATCATGCCGTCGCCGCTGCCGTGGTCCATTCCGGGCATGGAGCCCGCGGACGTCGGCTTGTTCCACGACTTCAGCCAGCCCGTCATCGTCCTGATCTCCGGGTCCTGAGCCTTCTCGATCTTCGCTGCGACGTCCTTGAGCTCCGCGTCGGAGGCCCTGCGGTCGGCGAGCCCGGCCATCTCCAGGGCCTGCTGGTGGTGCGGGATCATCATCTGCGCGAACGTGACGTCCGCGTCGTTGAAGCCGGCGGAGCCGGGCTCGGCGGTTCCCGACGCGGACGCCGAGCTGCTGCTGCCGCTGCCGTGGTCCATGCCGCTCATGTCGCCGTCGTCGCTGCAGGCGGAGAGAAGCAGCGCGGCGGCTGCGACGACGCCTACGGCGGCGGTGCGGCGGACAGGCCCGCGGCGCGGGGCATGCGTGAAGGCAGTCATGGTCGATTCACCTCGTGTTGTCGGTACTTCGGCTGTTCGGGCGTACGCGGAATCGCGGGTTCGCGCCTGGTGCGCGCACCACGAGAGCGTTCGGCCTACAGCCGCAGAACTGACAAACGGGTGAGATCGGGTCCGCGTGGCGGGGGACCGGGCCTCAGCAGCGAGGTGACCTGGGAAAGAAGCTCCGCCGGCTGTCCCGGGCGACGGGTGAACGCCGACCTGAGGAGCGCGATGAGCGCCCACGCGCCGAACAGGACCGCCACGCACAGCGACAGCATGTCCATGGCCATGGCGGGTTCGTCCGAGGACGGCACGTCCGCCGTCTCCGCGGCGTGACCGCCCGCGCCCCGGCCGGTGGGAGCGCTCATCGGGGCGTGGCCCGCAGCGGCCGTGTCCATCGCTGTCGAGTGGGACGCGCCGCTCATGGTGGAGTGGGCCGACTCGCCGGGGTGGCCCATGCCGTGCATCGCGAAGATGCCGAGGGCGAGCACGACGACGAGCAGAAGGTGCCCGAGGGCGCCCCCCGCGCGTACATACCGGCTGACCTTCACACGGACTCCGTCACTGGCGTTCTGAATCTGCTCGACCGACAGTACCCAAGGGATGCCGGCCGTGCTGTGCGAGGGGTCGAGTTCCACTGAACTACTTAGCTGATTGGTAGACTATCGCGATGTGCGCGTCCGGTTCGAGCCCGGCGACGGGCGGTCCGGCGGTGAACTGCGGGCCTCGGCGGGCGAGTTCGGGTAGGTGCGGCCGGGCTGTCCGGGGCGGGGCAGGATGCCGCTCCGGGTCGAGGCGCCGCGCTCAGTCCGGGACCTGCGGACCGGGCGGGTCCTCGCCGGAAGGGGAGGGCGTACGCCGTCCGCGCGCCGGGGTGGTCCGGTCGGGTGGTGGCGCGGTCGAGGCGCGGATGACGAGGTCGACCGGTGGGTCGCTGGACGGCAGGGGGGCCGCGTCCGGGTTCTCGATGGAGTGCACCAGACGCTTGAGTCCTTCCTGCGCCACGGCGTCGAAGGGCTGCCGCATCGTGGTGAGGGGCGGAGTCACGTAGGCGGCGACCGGGATGTCGTCGCAGCCGACGACGCTGACGTCCTCCGGCACGCGCCGCCCCGCCTCCGTCAGCGCGCGGATCAGGCCGATGGCCATGTCGTCGTTGGCGGCGAACACCGCGGTGACGTGACCGTCCTCGGCCAGCAGGCGTCCCGCCCGGTACCCGGAGGCGGCCGACCAGTCGCCCTCGACGACAGGAGGCACGTCCCTGCCGTGGGCCGTCAGCGTGGCTCGCCATCCCTCCAGGCGGCCCCGGGCGGCGAACCACCGCTGCGGACCGGCCAGGTGATGGACCGTCGCGTGGCCGAGGTCCAGCAGGTGCCCGGTGGCCGTGCGGGCCATCGCGTCGGCGCCGTCCCCCGCGGTGAGCATCGTCGTCGCGGTGGTGAGCGGCGGCGCACCGAGGACGAGGACCGGAACGTCCGCCCGCAGGGTGACGTCTGGGTCCGCTCCGTCTTCGTCGATCGGTTCGGAGACGAAGATGCCGTCCACGCCCTGGTCGAGGAGCGAGTCCACGGCTCCGGCGAGGCCCGCCGGGTCGCCCTCCATGGTGTTGACCACGCGGAGCGCGTAGCCCGTGTCCCGGACACTTCGCTCGACCGCCATGAGCAGCGAGGCGGGCCCGTACAGGGCGGTGCCCAGTGTGATCACGCCGATCGAGCGGGTCCGCCCGGAAGCCAGTGCCCGGGCGGCGTTGTTGCGCCGGTAGCCGAGCTGCTCGGCGGCTTCCAGGACGCGTCGGCGCACCTCGGCGGAGACGTACGGTTCGTCGTTGAAGACCCTCGACACCGTCTTCTGCGAGACCCCGGCCAGGCGGGCCACGTCCACGCTCCGTGGCGCCGGCGCGGCGGCACTTCCGCCCCGCCCTGCTCCTCGCGTCATGGTGTCTCCCGGTGACCGCACGATCGAGCCCCATGATGTCAGACGGCGTGCGGAGCGCCGAGGCCGAGCGCCGGGCCACCGGGAAAGAGACCTGGCCGGTGGCTGTTGTGCAAAACGTTTTGGATATCTAGCTTGTGCCGCATGAGCCACAGAACGCCTCCGCCGACCGACCGCCTCCTGGTGAGCGGCTGCGATGTGCTGCGCGTCCCGCCGCAGGGCGAGTGCGAGATCCTGCGGGCGCAGGACATCGTGGTGGCGGACGGCGTCATCGAGGACGTACGGCCGACGGGCGGCCCCTCCGGTTCGGACCCCGCGGCCGAGGTGATCGACGGGCGCGGACTGCTCGCCGTTCCCGGCCTGGTCAACGCGCACACGCACAGTCCCATGGTGCTGATGCGCGGCGCGGCCGAGGACGTGACGGTCGAGGGCTGGTTCAACGACCGCGTCTGGCCCATGGAGTCCAACCTCACTCCCGAAGACGTACGCGCCGGAGCCCGGCTCGCCTGCGCGGAGATGATCCGCTCCGGTGTCACCACCTTCGCCGACCACTACTTCTTCCCCGAGCAGATCGCCGCGGCGGTCACCGAGACCGGCCTGCGGGCCGACATCGCGCCCACGTACTTCAGCAGCCGGGGCCGGGAAGCCCTGGAGGACACGGTGACGTTCGCCGAGACCTGGCACGGCGGTGCCGGCGGCCGGGTCACCGTCTCGCTCGGGCCGCACGCCCCGTACACGGTCGACGACGGCGACCTGCGGACCCTCGCCGGGCACGCCCGGCGGCTCGGCCTGCGGATGCACGTCCACGCCGCCGAGCACCTGGAGCAGACCCGGTCCAGCCTGGAGCGGCGCGGCATCACCCCGGTCCGGGTCCTGCACGAGACGGGGGTGCTGGAGGCCGGCGCGCTGATCGCGCACGGCTGCGGGATCGTCGAGGACGACCTGCCGCTGCTGGCCGAGTACGCGGACACGACCGCCGTGGCCTGCTGCCCGAAGGTCTACCTCAAGCACGCGCTGTCTCCGCTCACCCCGGTCCGCGACCTGCTCGCCGCCCACGTCACGGTCGCCGTCGGCACGGACGGCGCAGCCGGCCACAACACGCTCGACGTGTGGGAGGCGCTGCGGCTGGTCGCCCTCACGCAGAAGCAGGCGGTGGGGGACGCCACCTGGATGACCGTCTCCGACACCCTGCGCATGGCCATGCGCGGCGGGGCCCGGGCCCTCGGGTTGCAGCGGGAGATCGGGGCGCTGGAGCCGGGTATGCGCGCGGACATCGTCCTGACGGACCTGTCCGGGCTGCACTGCCGTCCGCTGCACGACCCGCGCGCCGCGCTGGTCTACAGCGCCCGCGCCAGTGACGTCCGGACGGTCGTCGTCGACGGCCGGGTGCTGATGCGCGACGGCCGGCTGCTCACCGTGGACGAGTCCGCGCTGCTGGCCGAGGCCGACGCCCGGGTGGCCCGGATCCTCGACACCTCCCACGGGCGGGCGGTGCAGCACTATGACCCCTGAGCCGTACAACCGGGCGGCCGTCAGGCGCCCCGCGTCCATCAAGGACGTGGCCGCCGCGGCGGGCGTCAGCGCGACCACCGTCTCGCACGTCCTCAGCGGCAACCGGCCGGTCAACGAGCACACCGCCGCCCGGGTCCGCAGTGTCGTCAACCGGCTCGGATACGTTCCGGCGTCGCTGGCCCGCAGCCTCCAGGCCGGGTCCACCTCGGTGATCGGCCTGCTGATCCCGGACATCAGCAACACCTTTTTCGCGGAGCTCGCCAAGGGCGCCGAGGACGCCGCCCACGACCTCGGCTACGGCCTGATCCTGTGCAACACCGAGTTCGACGCCGACCGCGAGGACCGCTACCTCGGCATGATCCGCAGCCGGTTCATCGACGGCATGGTGTACGCCTCGGGGTCAGCGCCGTCCCGGCGAAGGCTGGAGGCACTGATGGGCAAGTTCCCCATCGCGCTCGCCGACGAGGAGGTCGAGGGCCTCGAAGGCGCCCTCATCGCCACCGCCGACCACGAGGCGGGCGGGCGGCTGGTCGGCGAGCACCTGCGGGCGCTCGGCCACCGCCGGGCCCTGATGCTGACCGGCCCGCGCGCCCTGAAGAGCAGCAACGCCCGTGCGCACGGGTTCGTCCGGGCCTTCCGGGGCGAGGTCGTCGAACGCGTCGGCGACTTCAAGGAGACCTCCGGATACGGCCTGGTCGCCGGACTCCTCCAGGAGTGCGGCCGCCTCGAGGACTGCACGGCCGTGTTCGCGGCCAACGACCTGATGGCCTTCGGTGCCCTCCTGGCGCTGAGGGAGGCGGGGCTCTCGGTGCCGGACGACGTCTCGGTGGTCGGCTTCGACGACATCCGGGCGGCCTCGCTGGCCCATCCACCCCTGACCACCGTCCACCAGCCGGCCTACGACGTGGGCCGCACCGCCACGGCCCAGCTCCTCCAGTACGTCACCCGGGGCGAGGTCCCGCCCGCGTCCCGGCACACCCTTCCCGTCGAACTCAAGGTCCGCGGCAGCACGGCACCCGCCGCCCGCTGATCTCACCCCACTGCAACTGCCGTCGCCCCGCACGGAGTTCCCGTGTCGATGCCCCCTGCCCCCGAAAGGCGGTTCGCCATGCCCAGAGTGCTCGTTGTCGGCGAGTCCTGGTTCACCTACACGGTCCACCAGAAAGGCTTCGACGCCTTCCACACCTCCGAGTACACCGAGGGCGGAGGCGCCTTCCTGGACGCGCTCCGCTCACGCGGCCACGACGTGACCTACGTGCCCTCGCACGAGATCCCGACCCGTCTCCCTCTCACCGCCGACGGGTTCGACGCGTACGACGTCGTCGTCATCAGCGATGTGGGCGCCAACAGCTTCCAGCTCCCGCCCGAGACCTTCACCAGCTCCGTGCCCTCACCCGACCGGTCCGAGCTGGTGCGCGGCTTCGTGGAGCGGGGCGGCGGGGTGCTGATGATCGGCGGCTATCTCACCTTCAGCGGTATCGACGCCCGCGCACGCTGGGGACGGTCCCCGCTCGCCGCCGCCCTGCCGGTGACGATCCTGGACCGCGACGACCGGGTGGAGCTGCCGGCCGGTGCACTCCCCGAAGTGGTGGGCGAGCACGCCGTCGTACGGGGGCTGGAGCGGTCCTGGCCCGCGCTGCTCGGCCTCAACGAGGTCACCGCGCGGCCGGAGGCGTCGCTGCTCGCCGAGTGTGCCGGGCACCCCCTGCTCGTCGTCGGCGGCCACGGCGCGGGCAGATCCGCCGCGTTCACCTCCGACGTGGCACCGCACTGGGCACCGCCGCCCTTCCTGGACTGGAAGGGGTATCCCGAGTTGTGGGACCGGCTGGTGCGCTGGCTCGCGGGGGAGGAGCTGTGACGGTCGAAGACGTGAGGACGGCCGTCACCGGCACACCGCACATCGGGGCTCGGCCGGGAGACTTCGCGCCCCTCGTCCTGATGCCAGGGGATCCGCGCCGCGCCCGACGCATCGCCGAAACGTTCCTTCAGGACGCGCGGCAGGTCACCGACGTACGCGGCATCCTCGGCTACACCGGAACCCACCGGGGCGCGGCGATGTCGGTGCTCGCCTCCGGCATGGGCATCCCGTCCGTGACGATCTACGCCACGGAACTGTTCCGCCACTACGGCGTGCGCAGGATCGTCCGGGTCGGAACAGCCGGCGCGATCCCCGCCTCGGTGTCCCTGCGGGACGTGGTGATCGCTTCCGCCGCGCACACCGACTCCAGCCTCAGCCGCCTCCTCGTCGACGGCCTCACCCTCTCCCTCGCTCCCTCCTACCGGCTGCTGCGCGCCGCCGCGGACGCCGCCGGGCGCGAGCTCTCCGGCGGCGAGGCCGTGCACGTCGGACCGGTCTTCAGCAGCGACCACTTCTACCTCGACCGCCCCGCCCTCTTCGACGCCCTGGAGCGCCGCGGCACGTTCGCCGTCGAGATGGAGGCGGCGGGACTCTACGCCGTGGCGTGTGCCGAGGGCGGCGAGGCGCTGGCGGTGCTGACCGTGTCCGACCACCTCCGCACCGGTGACGCCCTCACCGCAGAGCAACGCGAGGCGGACTTCGACCGGGCGCTGCGCATCGCCGCGACCGCGCTGCTCAGCGACGCCTGAAATTCCCACACCGGAAATGAAACAGAAACCGGGTGACGTAGCCAAAACGTTTTGCACTTTCTACTGTCAACGCAGCCACCCACTCGGCAAAGAAATGATCAGGAGATCGAACATGAGATACGGAAGAAGCGCCGCCATCGTGGTCACGGTGACAGGGATGCTCGCCCTCGGCGCATGCGGAGGATCGGATGGCGGGGACGATTCCGGGGCAGCGTCCTCCGGCAAGCCGCGCATCAAATTGGTGATCAACGGCGGGCTGGGCGACAAGTCGTTCTTCGACTCCGCCCACGCCGGCCTGCAGCGGGCCGCCAAGGACCTCGGCTACCAGCTCAAGGTCGTGGAGCTCGGCTCCGACCGCACCAAGTGGGAGCCCGGCTTCGAGGACGCGGCCTCGGCCGACGACTACGACATCCTCGCCGCCGGCACCTTCGACGTCACCGACTACATCGGCAAACTCGCCCCGGAATTCCCGGACAAGAAGTTCTGGGTCTTCGACGCACCGGTCGACTACAGCGGCAAGAACGGCGCCTGTTCCAACAAGTGCGAGAACGTCTACTCCGTCACCTTCAAGCAGAACGAGGGCGCTTATCTCGCGGGATTCCTGGCCGAGAAGCTGGTGGCCGCGAAAGCCCTCAAGGGAACCGAATCGCAGAAGAAGGTCGGCGTCATGGGCGGCGTGAAGATCCCGCTGATCGAGGACTTCGTCGTCGGCTTCACGTCGGGCTTCCAGGCGGCCGGCGGAAAGAAGTCCGACGTCCTCGTCCAGTACGTGGGCGGCGACAAGCCGTTCGGCGATCCGGCCAAGGGCAAGGAGATCAGCACCGCCATGTACGGCCAGGGTGCCGCGCTGGTGTGGCCGGTCGCCGGGCTCTCCGGGCTCGGCACCTTCGAGTCGGCCGTCAGCGCCAAGCGGTACGCGTTCGGCGTCGACTCCGACCAGTACCAGACCCTCGCCGACCAGGCGCAGAAGAACACCGTCGTCACCTCCATCCTCAAGAACGTCGGCAACGCCCTGTACAAGGCCGCGCAGGAGGACCAGAAGGACACCCTGAAGTACGGCGCCGTCTCCACCGTCGGCCTCGCCGAGGACGCCGTCGGCTACGTGAACGACGACCACTTCAAGGAGTTGGTGCCCGAGACGATCCGCACCGAGGTCCAGGAAGCCGCCGACAAGGTCAAGTCCGGCTCCGTCACGGTGCCCAGCGCCCTCTAATCGAACGGCCTTGATGATGAACGAGCCATGGGGCAAGGACGGACCGGCCGTCGCCGCCCGCCAGGTCACCAAGACCTACGCCAACGGGGTGCGCGCGGTCCGCGCCGTGGACCTGGAGGTCCGGCGGGGCGAGATCCGGGCGGTCGTCGGGGAGAACGGCGCGGGCAAGTCCACGCTGATGAAGATGTTCTACGGCCTGGAGCAGCCCAGCGCGGGCGAGATCCTGGTCGGCGGACGGCCCCGGGTACTGCGGGGCCCCGCCTCGGCGATCGCCCTGGGCGTGGGCATGGTGCACCAGAACCTCATGCTGGTGCCGTCCTTCACCGTCGCCCAGAACGTCGTCCTCGGCGTGGAACCGGGCCGCCGCGGCCTGGTCGACCCGAAGGCGGCCGTGGAGACGACCGCCCGGCTCGCGGAGGAGTCCGGACTCACCGTCGACCCCAGGGCCCGCGTCGAGGAGGTGTCGGTCGGCATGCGTCAGCGCGCCGAGATCCTCAAGGCACTCCACCGGCAGGCCCGCGTCCTGATCCTCGACGAGCCGACCGCCGTGCTCACCCCGCAGGAGACCGAGGACCTGTTCGCCGCCGTGCGCCGGCTGCGCGACGGCGGGATGACCGTGCTGTTCATCTCGCACAAACTGCGCGAGGTACGGGAGATCAGCGACCAGGTGAGCGTGATGCGCGCCGGCGCCCTGGTGGGGACGGTCCCCACCGCCGACACCACCGAACGCTCGCTCGCCTCCATGATGGTCGGCCGGGACATGTCCCTGGACGTGGACCGCACCCCCGCCCGTCCCACGAAGACCACCCTGCGGGTACGCGGCCTCGGCCACGAGGCCGCGACCGGCCAGTGGCTGCACGACCTCGACTTCGACGTGGCCGCCGGGGAGATCGTCGGCGTGGCCGGCATCGAGGGCAACGGTCAGAGCGAACTCGCCGAGATCCTCGCCGGGTTGCGCCGCCCCACCACGGGCACCGTCCACATCGACGGCACCGACACGGCCGGTCTCGACGTGGCGGGCCACCGCAGGGCCGGCATCGGCTACGTACCGGAGGACCGGCTGCACAACGGCGCCGCCCTCGACGCGTCCATCGCCGACAACCTCGTCGTCGACCGCCACGACCGCCCGCCCCTGGCCCGCCGGGGCGTCCTGCACCCGGGCGCCGTACGCGCCCACGCCGAGCAGCTGATCGACCAGTACGCGATCCGCACGCCCGACCCGTCGGTCCCGGTGCGGGCACTGTCCGGCGGCAACATGCAGAAGGTGATCGTCGCCCGCGAACTCTCCGCCGGGCCAAGCCTGTTGATCGCCTCCCAGGTCACCCGCGGAGTGGACATCGGCGCGATGCGCTTCATGTACGAGCGCCTGGTCGACGCGCGCGACACGGGCGCCGCCGTCCTGCTGATCTCCGCCGACCTCACCGAACTCCTCGCCCTCTCCGACCGGTTGCTCGTCCTCAAGGAGGGCCGCCTGGTCGCCCGGTTCGACGACACGACCGGCCTCACCGAGAAGCGGGTCGGGCTGTACATGCTCGGCGTCGAGGAACACGAACGCGACCGGCTCACGGCCGGTCTGGACACCGTGGGGGAGGAGGCCCCGTGACCACCGCCCCGATGACGGCGATCGAAACCGAGGACCGCCGCGAGTACCGGGCGACCCGGCGCCGCGACCTCGCCGTCGACCTCAGCATGGCCCTGGCCACCATCCTGGCCGCCCTGGCGATCGGCTTCCTCGTCATGCTCGCCACCGGCAACGACCCGGTCCGCGCCTACGAGGTGATGCTCACCGGCCCGCTGGACCGCTCCTTCCGCGTCGGCCGCTGGCTGGAGGACGCCACCACGCTCACCCTGCTCGGGCTGTCGGTCGCGATCCCCTTCCGCGCCCGGCAGATCAGCCTCGGCGCCGAGAGCCAGGTCTACGCCGGGGCGCTGGCCGCCGCGACCGTCGCGGTCTTCCTGCCGCTGCCGCCCGTCGTCGCCGTGATCGTGCCGATGGCCGCGGCCGCCGCGGCGGGCGCCGGGATGGGCCTGGTTCCGGGATCGATGAAGGCGCGCCTCGGCGCCAACGAGATCGTGGCCACGCTGATGCTCAACGCGATCGTCGTCCGCGTCTACGACTACCTGGTCAACGGCCCGCTGAAGGAGCCGGGCAGCAGTGCCGTGCACTCGAAGAACATCCAGCAGGACTCCGTGCTCACGCCCCTGACCGACTGGTTCGGCGTGCCGCTGGGCCGGGCCAACATCGGCTTCGGGGTGATGCTGCTGACCGCCGTCGCGCTGTGGCTGCTCATCACCCGCACCCCGCTCGGCTACCGCATCCGCATGACCGGCGCCAACCCCGACTTCGCGGCCTACGGCGGCATCCGCGTGCCCCGCGTCATCGAGTGGAGCTTCGTCATCGGCGGCGCCGTCGCGGGCCTGGCCGGAGCCCACCTGGTCCAGGGCGTGTACGGACGGCTCGAACCAGGACTCGCCGGAAGCCTCGCCTTCGAAGGGATCGTGGTCGCCCTGCTGGCCCGGAACAACCCGCTGGTCGTCGTGGTCGCCGGGCTCTTCTACTCCTACCTGCGCGCCGGGGGCGACATCATGGAACAGCAGACGGACGTCGGCACCGAGATCGTGGTGGTCATCCAGGCGGTCATCGTGCTGCTGGTCACCGCCCAGGCCCTGCCCGACCTCCTCAAGCGGCGGATCGCGCGCAGGCAGGTGGGCGTCCGATGAGCTCCGTGCTCGACGTCGTCCTCAGCAGCGCCTTCCTGGCCGCCGCGCTGCGGATCGCCACGCCGTACCTGCTCGCCGCGTTCGGCGGCCTTGTCGCCGAACGCGCCGGCATCAGCAACATCGCCCTGGAAGGCCAGATGCTGAGCGCGGCCTGCACCGGAGCGCTGGTCGCCGGGTACAGCGGCTCCGTCGCGCTGGGCGCGGTCAGCGGCGTCGCGATGGCGACGCTCCTGGGCCTGCTGCTCGCCGCCCTGCACCTGGAACTGGGCGCCGACGCGATCATCGCCGGCATCGGCCTCAACCTCCTCGCCTCCGGCGGCACCGCCTACGCCGTCTACAGCCTTCTCGACGACAAGGGCGGCACCTCCGGCCTGAAGAGCGGCAGCCTGCCCACGGTCACCCTGCCGGGCGTCGAGCACATCCCGGTGGTCGGCGACGTGCTGAGCGGCCAGAACATGATCACCTGGCTGGCCTTCCTGGCCGCGCCGTTCGTCGCCTGGCTCTTCTACCGCACCCGCTTCGGCTTCCACCTGCGCGCGGTCGGCGAGATGCCCGACGCGGCGGCCTCGGTCGGCATCGCCGTACGGCGCGTCCAGTACACCGGACTCGCCCTCAGCGGGGCCCTCGCCGGACTCGCCGGGGTCTTCCTCAGCATGGGCTACGTCTCCTTCTTCGTACGGGACATGACGGCCGGCCGCGGCTTCATCGCCCTCGCCGCGGTGTTCCTCGGCGGCCTGCGGCCGTGGGGCGTGTTCCTCGCCGCGCTCGGCTTCGGCGCGGCGGAGGCCCTGGCCGTGCAGCTCGGCTCGCTCGACGTACCACCGCAGCTGGTGTCGACGATCCCGTACGCGATGACGCTGGTCGCCCTCGCCCTGTACGCGTGGCGCCGCAAGCGCCGGGGCCGAGCGGTGCCGGCCGCCGCCTCACTCTGACGCCTCGTCACCCCTCTCCGGGCTCTCCCACCCGCCCGCCCTCGCCGGGCGTGCGGGTCGGCGAGCCGTGCCCGCACGCCCCTGTGCCTCCCCTTGGAAGGACACCCATGCGACACAGACCACCCTCGCGCCGCCGCAGACGTGCGCTCCTCGCCTCCCTCGCCGCGACCGGACTCCTCGGCAGCCTGGCCCTGACGAACGGCTTCGCGGCGGAACCGGAGGCGGATGCCTCCGGGAAGGCACCGGACGTCCGGCTCCTGGACACCCTCACGGTGCCCGCCGGGACGACGGAGTTCGGCATGCCGTTCGGCGGCTTGTCCGGCATCGACTACGACCAGAAGTCCGGCGAGTACGTCGCCGTCAGCGACGACCGCTCGGAGAACGGCAAGGCCCGCTTCTACCGCCTCCGGCTCCCGCTCGACGGGGCGGCCTTCGCCGGTGACAAGCCCGACCTCGACACCCTGAACGTGCTCGCCGACACCACCGGCGAACCCTTCGCCCCCAAGGCGGTCGACCCCGAGGCGATCCGCTGGACGCCCGGCGGCGAGAGCCTGCTGTGGACCAGCGAGGGCGCCTCCTCCGCCGGGCAGCCCGCCTTCGTCCGTGAGGCGGCCACCTCAGGCGGCTACGTCCGCGAACTGCCGCTGCCCCAGGCGTACGCCCCCGTCCGCTCGGCCTCGGGCACCCTCACCGCCGGGGTGCGCAACAACCAGGCGCTGGAAGGGCTCACCCTCTCCCCGGACGGGCGCACGGTGGCCACCATCACCGAGAACGCCCTCGTCCAGGACGGCCCCGCGGCCGGCCTGACGGTCAAGAGCCCGTCCCGCCTGCTGCTGATGGACCGCCGGACGGGGAAGGCGGAGGCCGAGCACGTCTACGAGGTCGACCCGATCTCCGACGCGCCCACCGCGCCGCTGCCCGCCCCCGTCGGCACGTACTCGGCGGACCGGGGAGTCTCCGAGATCCTCGCGGTCAACGAGACCGACTACCTCACCGTCGAACGGTCCTTCGCCTCCGGTGTCGGCTTCTCCATCCGCCTCTACTGGACCAGCACCATCGGCGCGACGGACGTGGGCGGCAAGGAAGCCCTGTCCGGCACCGAGAAGCCCATGCCCAAGAAGCTCCTGTACGACTTCACCACCTCCGGCACCGACGCCGACAACGTCGAGGGCATCACCTGGGGACCGAGGCTGCCCGACGGCTCCCGCTCGCTCGTCCTCGTCGCCGACGACAACTTCGGCTTCAACGGCAGCGTCACCAAGTTCCATCTGCTGTCCCTTCGTTCAGGGCTGCTGGCCCACCGCACGCCGGACGTCGACGGTGACGGTGCCGTCGACGCAAGGGACCTGGCGGCCGTCCCGACCGCCGGCCCGGCCGGAGACCTCGACGGCGACGGCCGTACGGACTCCGCCGACGTGAAACTCTGGATCTCGTACACCCGCGCCTTCCCCACGGCGCTGAAGCCGCCGTCCACCGTCGACGTCCAGCTGCTGTCCTTCAACGACTTCCACGGCAACCTGGAGCCGCCCACCGGACGCGACGCCAACCTCGGCTCCAAACTCGACCCGAAGTCCACCCCGGTCGGCGGCGCGGAACACCTCGCGGCCCGGCTGGGCCAGCTGAGACAGGGCACCGACACCTCGCTGACCGTCGCCGCCGGCGACATCATCGGCGCCAGTCCCTTCCTGTCCGGCCTCTTCCACGACGAACCCACCGTCGAAGCCATGGAGAAGCTGCACCTGGACGTCACCAGCGTCGGCAACCACGAGTTCGACGAGGGCACCGAGGAACTGCTGCGCATGCAGCACGGCGGCTGCCACCCCGAGGACGGCTGCTTCATCAAGGACGAGCCGTACGACGGCGCCGAGTTCCCCTGGCTGGCCGCCAATGTCATCGACCGCGTCTCCGGCAAGCCCCTGCTGGCGCCCACCTGGGTGAAGAAGGCGGACGGGGTGAAGGTCGGCTTCATCGGCATGACCCTGGAGGGCACGCCCGAGGTCACCGGCCAGTCCGGCATCAAGGCCGTGCGCTTCCTCGACGAGGTCGAGACCGCCAACGCCTCCGCCCGCGAACTGCGCCGGCAAGGCGTGGAGGCGATCGTCGTGCTGCTGCACGAGGGCGGCGTGCAGGCCGGATCGTACGGCCAGTGCGACGGCATCTCCGGGCCGATCGTCGACATCGCCAAGCACCTCGACCCTGCGATCGACACCGTGGTGACCGGTCACACCCACCAGCCGTACATCTGCTCCCTGCCCGACCCGGCCGGCAACCCCCGCCTGGTCACCTCGGCGTCGTCGTTCGGCCGGGTGGTCACCGAGACCCGGCTGCCGGTCGACCGCCGTACCGGGGACGTCGTACGGGACCGGGTCGCCGCGATGAACCACCTCGTCACCCGCACCGGCGCCAAGGACGCCGACCAGAGCGCCGTCATCGACAAGTGGAAGGCCCTGTCCGCCCCGCTGGCCAACCGGGTCGTCGGCAGCGTCACCGCGGACATCACCCGCTCCGAGACCCGCGACGCCGAATCCGACCTGGCCAACCTCGTCGCCGACGCCCAACTCGCCGCGACCTCGGCACCGGAGCGCGGCGGGGCCCGGATCGCCCTGATGAACCCGGGCGGGGTACGGGCGGACCTGGTGCAGGCGTCGTCGACGGGAGGGGAGGCGCCCGGCGAGATCACCTACGCGGAGGCCTTCGCCGTGCAGCCCTTCGCCGGGTCGCTGGTCTCCGTGAACCTGACGGGGGCGCAGATCGAGAAGATCCTGGAGGAGCAGTTCAACGACTCCGGCACCCGGGCACCCACCCTCATGCTCGGCGTCTCCAAGGGCCTGACGTACTCCTTCTCACGCGGCGCCCCGGTCGGGGACCGCATCGACCCGGCGTCGATCACGCTCGACGGCGACCCGCTGAAGCCGGACGCCACCTACCGGGTGACCGCGAACACCTTCCTCGCCGCGGGCGGCGACGGATTCACCACCTTCGCCGAGGGCACCGAAACCGTCGGCGGCGGGGACGACCTCGCGGCACTCACCGACTACCTCACCGCCCACAGCCCGGTCGCCCCGCCCGGCACCGACCGTGTGAACGAGCTGCCCTGACAACGGCCCCGGCCGGAGACGTCCAGCGGCTCGGCGGGGCGGTTCCGTTACGCTGACGGTTCGTCCAATGATTGGGGTCGTCATGTCGGAGCAGTCGACGCCGGGCCCGCTGGGCACGGCGATGCGCGCGGTGACGTTTCCGGACGGGTCTCGGGGAATCATCCTGGTCAGGGCCGGTACGCCACAGGCCGAAGCGGAAGTGATGGCGGCACAGGTGTGGCGGGAGACGCCCGACAAGTAGCCGCTCGTACAGGGGGATCCTGCCCGGCATCCGGGCGGGATCCCTTCCGCCGTCCTCGGACGTTCCCGGACGTGGCGGTTCCCGGACGTGCCGGCTCGTGACGGCGCGGGCGCCCCGTGGTGCGAGTCGTGCGTGCGGGGTACTCAGGGGTCCAGCAGTTGGTCCAGCGGCTTGCCCGGTGGAGGTGTGATCGTGGTGGACGAGGCTGATCGGATCAGGAACCCGTGGGGCGCACGTACCCCCTACGGCCCGGGCGCTCCGTGGCCCCCACGCACCGACGCCCATCTGGCGGACACAGTCGCCGAGGACGAGGTGGAGCGGTGGGTGCCGTCCGCCTCGCTGCTGCACTCCAACGGTGACGCCATGGACATCGCCGTGCGGCACGGCCGGATCGTGGGTGTACGCGGCCGTGCCGGCGACCGGGTCAACCGCGGCCGCCTCGGCCCGAAGGACCTCTACGGATGGCAGGCGAACGCCTCGCCGGACCGGCTGACCCGGCCGCTGGTGCGCGAGGGCGGCCGGCTCGTCGAATCCGACTGGGACACCGCGATGGGCCGGATAGTGGCCCGCTCGAAGGATCTGCTGGGGCGGCACGGGCCGGGCTCGATCGGCTTCTACACCACCGGGCAGCTGTTCCTGGAGGAGTACTACACGCTCGCGGTGCTCGCCCGGGCCGGCATCGGCACCAACCACCTGGACGGCAACACCCGCCTGTGCACCGCCACCGCCGCCGAAGCCCTCGAACAGACGTTCGGCTGTGACGGGCAGCCCGGCTCCTACGAGGACATCGACCACGCCGACGTCATCGCCCTGTACGGGCACAACATGGCCGAGACCCAGACCGTGCTGTGGACCCGCGTCCTGGACCGGCTGGCGGGCCCCGAGCCGCCCCGCCTGGTCTGCGTGGACCCGCGCCACACTCCGGTGGCCCGCCAGTCGGCCGTCCACCTGCCCCCGCGGGCGGGGACGAACCTGGCCCTGCTCAACGCGCTGCTGCACGAGATCATCCGCACCGACCGGATCGACCGCGCGTACCTCGACACGCACACCGTCGGCTTCGCCGAACTGGCCGCCGGAGTTTGTCTCCCACCGAGGCGGCCCACCAGGGCCTGTCCGACGGCGATCTCGTCCAGGTCAGCACCCCTCGCGGAGCGGTGCGCGCCCGGCTGCGCACCACCGGTGTCCGGGACGGCGTGGTGTTCCTGCCCTTCCACTACGGCTACTGGGACACGCCCGCGGGCCACCGCCCGCCCGACGGAGCCGCGGGCCGCGCCGCCAACGAGGGCACCGTCACCGACTGGGACCCGGTCTCCAAACAGCCCCTGTTCAAGACCGCCGCGGCCCGCGTCACCCTCCTCGCCCGCCGTCACACCGGGGCCCGGGCCGGGAGCACCACCGACACGGCGGGGAGCAGGACATGAGCGGCATCACCACCACGCTGCGCATCCTCCACGACGGCGAACGCACGCTGCGGCGGGACCTGTTGACGACCGCGGCACGTCACCGCACCGAGCACGAGATCCACCATGTGGCGACGGACCTGTCCCGCTGGTCCCGTGAGCACGCCACCCGGCTCGCCGACGTGGGCCGCCACTACGACCTCGACCTGCCCGGCCCACAAGGCGACCCTTCGTCCTCAGCGCTCACCGCGCTGAAGGAGAAGGCCGCCGAAGCCCTCGGCCGCCGCCCGGAGACCGGGCTGCTCCTCCTGTACGACCTGCGCGAACTGCACCTGGCCGCCACGCGGAACTCGCTGCACTGGCAGATGCTCGCGCAGGTCGCACAGGCCACGTCGGACGACCGGCTGCTCCGGCTGGCCGGCTCCTGCCACCCGCGGACGCTGCGTCAGATGCGCTGGACCACCACCATGATCAAGGAACTCTCGCCGCAGCTGCTCGCCAGTGCGTGAGGGCGCTCGCCAGGGCGGGAGTCAGGACCCGTCGCCGGAGCCGCCGGTGTCGTCCGCGTCATCGCGGTCGCCCTCGGCCTGGGAGGGCGTCGGGTGGTCCGCAGCCGGGCCGTCGGCCGTGTTCCGGGTGTCGGTCTCCTCGCGTTCGCCTTCGGCCTGGGAGGGGGTGTGGTCGTTCATGAGCGTGCCTCCTGGGGGACGGGGCGGACGTCGTCGGACCGGTCGTCGGTCTGCTGGAAGACCGTCGTGACCTGTCGCAGCCGCAGCCGTTCCAGCGTGTCCAGCTGGCGCTGGGCGCGTGCGAGCAGGTCGTCGAGGTGCCCGGGGTCGAGACGGTCGTCGGCGTCGGCGAGGGTGCGCAGCGTCCGCCAGCCGGCCGCCTTCCCCTCCACGCCCAGGCGCAGCAGCTCCACCTCCAGCATCGGGGTGAGCGGAGAACGGCGGACGAGCCGGCCGTTGGTCTTGAGCCGGCCCGCCCTCTCGGCCAGTCGCCCTGCGACGATCTTGTAGCGGCGTACGGGGACGTCGAGCCCTCGCATGATCTTCAGCAGGTCCGCCCGGTCCTCGGCGATCTCGTCGCGGATCGGCCGCACCGCGTGGGCGAGCTCGGGGTCCCGCTCGGACTCGGCGTCGGCCAGCATCCGGGCCCGGTCCACGCCGAGGGTGGCTGCTGCGAGGTGATCGTTGAGGTAGATGCCGAGCAGGTCCGTGTCGGTCGGGTTCGGTCTGTCGTCCATCAGGGCTCCCCCTTCGTGATCGGCGGCGCCTCGGGTGACATCGGCGCGGTACCGAGTACCCCGGGGAACCCGGGCACACGCCGGGGCACATGCGGACCCGGACGGAAAGCGTGGCCCTCTCCGTATCGGGCACGCGGTGGGGGAAAGTGCGGCGCGGCGCGAGAGGGAGGAAGCCACTCGTGCCCGTCGTGGGCGCACCGACGAAAGGGAAGCCTTGCGGTCCGAGCACGAAGACTCCGCACCGCAGGTCGTCTCCGAACCCGCTCCGCCCTACGACTCCGACAAGCAGAAGTGGCCCGGCCTGGAAGCCGACATGCGTACCGCGCCGAGCTACCGGGCGAGCCGCTATCGGGCCAGCAGAAAGCTGGAGGGGAAGGTCGCGCTGGTCACCGGTGGTGATTCCGGCATCGGACGGGCGGTCGCGCTGCTGTACGCGAGGGAGGGCGCGGACGTCGCCATCGTCCACCTGCCGGAGGAGCAGGTGGACGCGGAGCGGATCCGGCGCGAGATCGACGAACAGGGCCGGCGCTGCCTGCTGCTGCCCGGCGACCTCAC
Organism: Streptomyces sp. NPDC033131; assembly: GCF_055578365.1. Taxonomy (NCBI): domain Bacteria; kingdom Bacillati; phylum Actinomycetota; class Actinomycetes; order Kitasatosporales; family Streptomycetaceae; genus Streptomyces; species Streptomyces sp. NPDC033131. Next base: position 112,993 of record NZ_JBVIPA010000005.1, on the reverse strand, counting down.
CGACCCGGCGTTCTGCCGCGAAGCCGTCGAGCGGACCGTGGCCGAACTCGGCGCTCTGAACATCCTGGTGAGCAACGCCGCCTATCTCAACAGCAAGCTGGAACTGGAACAGCTGACGGCTGAGGACTTCGACCGGACGTTCAAGACCAACGTCTACGCGTACTTCAACCTGGTCATGGCGGCACTGCCCCATTTCCGGCCCGGCGACGCCGTCATCGCCACCGCGACGGAGGAAGCCCTCAAGGGCAGTACGACGATGATCGACTACGCCGCGTCCAAGGCCGCGTTGGTCACCTTGAACAAGTCCATGGCCAGTCACCTGGCCCAACGGGGTGTGCGCGCGAACGTGGTGGCACCGGGGCCCACCTGGACGCCGCTCAACGAGGCGGACCAGCACATGCCGCCGGACGGGCTGGCGCACATCGGCAGCGAGGCGCCAGTGGGCCGCGCCGCCCAGCCCGAAGAGATCGCACCGACGTATGTCTGCCTCGCCTCCGACGCCGACTCCAGCTTCACGGTCGGCGAGGTGATCGCGGTGACCGGTGGCATCGCCGACACCCGGTGAGAGCCGCACGACGCCGGTGTGAACCGTGAACGCGTCACCTGCCGTGCGAAGTCACCTGCTGTGCGAAGCCCTGGCGCGTGCGCGGGAGGGCGTGCCTGCCGCCCCCTATGGGCGTAACGTCCTCATATGGCCGAGGTCGGGTACGTCCGGCACGGGTACGCCGTGCCAGCGGAGCAACGGGGCGCCCGCGGCCGTCCGGGAAGATCCCCTGCGACGCCGGAGGTGCCTCGTGACCGGCAGGGGTGACCCGGCCGCCGATACGCAGGAACTGGATGCCGTGTTCGCGGAGACGGTCCGCCGAACCGGCGCGTCCATCGGCGCCCTCTACCTGCTCGCACCGGACGAGCAACTGCTGTGGCTGGACGTGCTGTGCGGGGCGCCGGCCGAGTTCGCCGCACCGTGGGCGAGGGTGTCCACGGCGGCTCCGGCACCGGTGGCGGAGGCGGTCCGTGAGGACCGGATGGTGTGGGTGGGCAGCCAGGAGGAGATGGCCCGCTCCTATCCGCGCACCGCGATGGTGCTGCCCTATCCCTTGGCGCTGGTCGCCGCACCGGTCACCGGCGCCCGGCGCTGGGGCGTACTGCTGCTGATGTGGCCGGCCACCCGTCCGCCGTACATGACCGGACGGGAGCGGGGACACATCGCCTCCCGTTGCCGACGCCTGGCCCGGCTGCTGCAGGAAGCCGACGAACACGGCGGGACCCCGGCCCCCGGCGCCCTGCCTCGTGTCGTCCCCACCGGTACCGGCCACCTGTCCCCGAGCCCGGCGACGGCCGCCGCCGACTTCGTGGAGCGCCTGCCCGGCGGCAGCTGCGCCCTGGACCTGGAGGGGCACTTCACCTACCTCAGCTCCGGCGCCTGCCGGCTGCTGGGCGGCGAAGCCGGTCAGCTTCTGGGCACCCTGCCGTGGCAGTCCCTGCGCTGGCTCGACGATCCCGCCTACGAGGACCGCTACCGTGCCGCGGTGATCAGCCGCGAGGCCGTTTCGTTCACCGCGTGCCGCCCGCCGGACCAGTGGCTGGAGTTCCACCTCTACCCGGACGCCAGCGGCATCAGCATCCGCATCGTCCCCAGCGGTGCCCAGCCCCCGCCCGTACCGGCACGCCGCTGGTCCACGCACACCGTCACACCGACCCGCGCGGGCCGGCTCTACCAGCTCACCCACCTGGCCGCCGGGCTGACCGAGGTCGTCGGTGTGCAGGACGTCGTCGACCTGGTCGCCGACCAGATCATGCCCGCCTTCGGCGCCCAGGGTCTGGTCCTGTCCACCGCCGACGGCGGCCGGCTGCGCATCAACGGCCACCGCGGCTACGCCCCCCACACCATCGAGCGCCTCGACGCCCTGCCCCTGGACACCGACTTCACCCCGGCCGGGCACGCCCTGGCCAGCGGCATCCCCGCGTTCTTCTCCGACCCGGAGGAGATGCGCCGCATCTACCCCGAAGCCCCGCTGATCAGCGGCAAGCAGGCCTGGGCCTTCCTGCCGCTGATCATCTCCGGCCGGCCCGTCGGCATCTGCATCCTGTCCTACGACAGCCCCCACGAGTTCCCTGCCGAGGAACGCGCCGTCCTGACGTCGCTCGCCGGGCTCGTCGCACAGGCCCTGGACCGCGCCCGCCTGTACGACACCAAGCACGAGCTCGCCCACGGCCTCCAGCAGGCCCTGCTCCCGCGCACCCTGCCCCACATCACCGGCCTGCGGGTCGCCGCCCGCTACCTGCCCGCGACCCGCGGCATGGACATCGGCGGAGACTTCTACGACCTGATCCGGCTGGGCGACACGGCAGCCGCGGCCGTCATCGGCGACGTCCAGGGCCACAACGTCGCCGCCGCCGCCCTGATGGGCCAGGTCCGCACCGGTGTCCACGCCCACGCGACCCTCGGCACCGCTCCCGACCAGGTCCTGGCCAGGACCAACCGGCTCCTGACCGATCTCGGCCCCGACCTGTTCACCAGCTGCCTCTACGCCCACCTCGACTTCGCCCGCGGGCGCGTGACCCTGGCCGACGCCGGCCATCCGCCACCGATCCTGCGCCTGCCCGACGGCGACACCCGGCCCGTCGACGTCACGCCCGGTCCGCTCCTGGGGATCGACCCCGACGCGGTCTTCCCCCTGACCGAGATCCCGCTCACCCCGGGCGGGCTGCTCGTCCTCTACACCGACGGCCTCGTCGAGACGCCGACCGTCGACCTCGACGACTCCATCGCCGACCTCGCCCACCACCTCGCCCAGGCCGACGACCGGGACCTGGACCTGCTCATCGACGAGCTGCTGCGGAAGGCCCGTGCGACGGAGCAGCGCACCGACGACGTCGCACTCCTGGTGCTGCAGCACGGAACGGGCCGGTGACAGCCGAGATGACTCGGCGGTGCCGGGTACCCGGTCCGCTGCGGAGCCGGACACGAGGCGTCCGGCTCGGGCAGATCTGAGGAGGTACGGGATGCGGTGGCGAAATCACGTGGTGGTGGTGACCGGAGCGTCCGGCGGGATCGGACAGGCCACGGCCGAGGCGTTCGCGCGCAAGGGATGCGCCGTGGTGCTGGCCGCGCGCCGTGAGGAGGCGCTGGAGGCGACCGCCCAGGAGTGCGCGAAGCACCGCGGGGCACGGACGCTGGTCGTGCCGACCGACACGACGGACGTCAAGGCGGTCGAGGACCTGGCGCGGCGTGCCGTGGAGGAGTTCGGGCGGATCGACGTCTGGGTCAACAACGCGGCCGTCAACGCCTTCGGCCGGTTCGAGGACGTGCCGCTGGAGGACTTCCGCAGGGTCCTGGACGTCAATGTGATGGGCTACGTGCACGGGGCGCGAGCGGCTCTGCGGGTGATGCGGGAGCAGGGGACGGGCACGCTGATCAACATCTCGTCCATCGTGGGTGCCGTCGCGCAGCCCTACAGCCACCCGTACAGCATGTCGAAGCACGCCGTCCAGGGGCTCGGATCGAGCCTTCGGCAGCAACTGCGGGTGGAGGGGGTGAAGGGCATTCACGTGTGCACGGTCATGCCCGCGACCATCGACACCCCGCACTTCGAGCAGGCGGCCAACTTCACCGGGCGCAAGGTGGTCGCCATGCCCCCGGTCTACAGCCCGGAACGGGTCGCCCGAGCGGTCGTGGACCAGGTCCGGCACCCGCACCGCGAAGTGGTGGTCGGCCCCGCGGGCCGGGCTCTGGTACGTCAGTCCCGGCTGGCGCCGGGACTCGCGGAGCGGGCGATGGCACGGCAGACGGACAAGACCCATCTGTCCCGCGAGGAAGCCCCGGCCACGCACGGAGCGCTGCACGTACCGGCTCCCGGCGAGGGAGCGGTGCACGGCGGCTGGGGCGGGCGCCGGCGCACCGCGCTGCGCAGGACGGCCGTCGCCGCCGCGGTGGCGGGAGCGGCCGTGACCGCCGGCCGTCGGGTTCTGACCCATACGGGGACCTGACCGGCGGCCGGCCGTGAGCGGTTCGCAGCGCGGGTACGCCGTACAGCGGCAAGCTGTACGGCGTACCCGCGCACGGGCCGCCCGCCGGGCGGCCGTCGTCCTCAGCCGCCCTGCTCCCGCACGGTCGCGTCGAGGGCGGCCGCCACCGCGTCGGGATCGCCGGACGCCGACGGGTCGGCGTCCAGGCGTTCCCTGAGATCCCGGCCGGACACCACGGGCATCGCGCCACGACAGCGCTCCGAGTCCAGGTCCGGCGCCGGAACCACCTCGGCCCGGCCGCCGAGCAGCACCAGCACGGCGTCGTCCTCACGGTTCAGCAGCTCGCGGACATGCTCGCCGGTGATCATCGGATGGCCTCCTCCTGGTTCAGCTCCTCCTGGTTCAGCCCGCCGCCCTCGCGGCCAGGTGAGCGGGCGCCGGTACACGGACCGCCTCCATGACGAGTCCGCTGCGTACACGGGCCGGTACGCGGGTCAGCGGGATCCGCAGGTCCTGGTCGGGCACGTCGTACTCCAGGCGGGCCAGCCGTGGGCCGAGGGCCGTCAGCAGCGCGATCGTGGCGTCCTCGCCGGGGCAGCGGTGACCGGTGGACCGGTCGCCACCGCCCTGCGGAACGAGCTCGTCGCGCTGGGGCGGCCGCTCCAGGGAGCGTCGCGGGGCGAAGGCGTACGGATCGGTCCAGAGGTCGGGGTCGTGGTTCTGGCCGTACAGGTCGAGCAGCACCAGCGCGCCGGACGGGATCGGTTCCCCCCGCCACTCACAACCTCGCCCCGTGCGCCTTCTGGCCCGCACCGCCAGGGGAGCAACCGACCAGGATCGCCAACCGGGCCGCGGCACTGATCGTCTTGGCCACCGGTGACACCGCCACCACCTACCGGGGCGCCCGGGCCCCGCACCGACGGATGACCGGTTCCCGTCTGCTCACCCTGCGTGGCACCCGCCCACGGCGTCTACGGCGTCTACGGCAACGACTGCGTCGACCTGAAGGTGAACGCCCACCTGGAGTCCGGAACGCTCCCCACCAGGGGCCTGACGTGCCGGAAGCCGTGACCGGAAGCCATGAATGGAGGCCGTGACCGGAAGCAGCGAGCGGTCCGGGCGCCCCCATCACACGGCGCCCGGACCGCTCCCGGCCCCAACTGCGCCCCGGAACCGGGCTTGCCGCCCTGCCCCGGGTCTGGCACGATCACTGCGCCCGTCACTCACCACTCCCGGTGGCGGCCGTCAAGGAGGTCCGGTGTACAGGCGCTGGCTGTTCCTCTCGGCTGCCGCGGCGCTCATAGTCGCCTCCCTGGTCGTGGTGCTCCTCCCCGACGGCGAGGCCGACACCAGGCGCGCCGCGCCCACCCCGGTCGCCGGCACCTCGGCGATCGCCCCGACCGCGACGGGGTCTGCGCGCCCCTCCGGCAGTGCGACCACCGCGTCGGCGAAGCCCTCGGCCAAGGCCACCTCACGGACGCCGTCCGCCGACGCGACCACCGCGTCGGCGAAGCCGTCGCCCACGGACGCCCGGCAGGCGGCGTCCGCCGGCGCACCGTTGGCGGGACGCATACGGCCCGGCGCCACCTACGAAGGCGTCGCCACCTTCTACGACTCGGACGGCGGAGGCGCCTGCCTGTACGACCCGAGCGACGACGTCATGACCGGCGCGATGAACTCCACCGACTACGAGTCGGCCAAGGCCTGCGGCGCGTACGTGTCCGTCCGCGCGGCCGACGGGACCTCCGTCACCGTCCGCATCACCAACGAATGCCCGGGGGAGTGCGCTCCAGGGCAGATCGACCTCAGTGCCGAGGCCTTCGCCAAGCTCGCCGACCCCACGCTCGGCCGGATCGCGATCACGTGGAAGCTGGTGAGCCCCGCGAGCTCCGGCACGATGTCGGTCCGGTACAAGACGGGGTCCAGCCGCTACTGGTGCGGTATCCAGGCCATAGGGCACCGGAATCCGGTGGCCCGTCTGGAGGTCCGCGCCGGCAGCGGCTGGCGTCAGCTCTCCCGTACCGGCTACAACTACTTCATCTCCGAAGACGGCACCGGGTGCGGCGGCGCGATCAGGGTCACCGACATCTTCGGAGAACGGCTCACGGTCGACGGGCTCGCGATCCGTCCGAACGTCGTACAGCCCACGACGGTCCAGTTCGCCGGCCACTGACCCCGCCGCCCGGCCGTGCTTCACCACTGCTTCTCACCGACTCGTAGGCCGGGTCGGCCGGCCCGCTGATCGGCCGGTCACCGATCAGCGGCCCGAGCAGCGAGGCCGGCAGGATCGAACCGACTCGTCGCCCAGTCCCGGCGGTTGGCTCAACCACACCGGCCGTCGGGGTGGGTGCAGCATTCCTAGGAGGATCCCGGCCTTCTCCTGCCCTCCAAAGCACGGCAAGTTCGCAGGTGAACGATCCGTTGGCAGGGCTTCAGCCCTGGCTGAGCAAGGAGGACGCGGTGACTCGCACAACCCCGGAGATCACAGAGCAGGACAGCCGGAAGGTCGTACTCGTCACGGGTGCCACAAGCGGCATCGGCGAAGGCATCGCCAGGCGGCTCGCCGCGGAAGGGCACCACGTCGTCGCCGGCGGGCGTCGGGAGGATCGGCTGGCCGACTTGGCCAAGAGCATCCGGGCCGACGGCGGCAGCATCGACGTACGACGACTCGACGTCACCGACCGGGCCGACATGGCCGGCTTCGTCGACGAGGCCGTCACCGCTCTGGGGCACATCGACGTGATGGTCAACAACGCCGGCGTCATGCCGCTGTCGCGGCTGGACTCACTGCTGGTGGACGAATGGGACCGGATGGTCGATGTCAACGTCAAGGGACTGCTGTACGGCATAGCGGCGGCCATGCCGCACTTCCAGCGTCAGAGCAGCGGGCACTTCATCACCATCGCGTCCGTCGGTGCCTACTCCGTGGTTCCCACGGCTGCCGTGTACTGCGCCACGAAGTACGCGGCCTGGGCGATCACAGAGGGCCTGCGGCAGGAGGCTGACCCGTTCATCCGGGTCACCACCGTCTCACCGGGCGTCGTCGAGTCCGAACTGGCCGACACCATCACCGAACCAGGAGCCGCGGCGGCGATGAAGGACTACCGCTCGGCTGCCATCCCGCCCGATGCCATCGCTCGTGCGATCTCCTATGCGATCGGTCAGCCCGCCGATGTCGACGTCAACGAGCTGGTCATCCGGCCTGTGCGGCAGCGCCCGTAGCGTTCTCGGCCGCCCGGGTCGTGCTGCCGCCGCGCAGCCCGGCCCGGGACGACGGAACTCGCGCGCGGCACTGGAAGGGGCGACGGCGGCGCCTGTGGCGTACAGGTCCCGTGGCGCGCCGCAGCATAGGCAACGGCCGAGGCGTATTCAGTCGCCTGTGGCGATGTCCCGCTGTACGGGATCCGCACCGTGCGCCGTCTGCGTCACGGTGAGGCTGCCGAGCAGTGACAGTGCGTGGTCGGAGGGACCGCCGGGCTCGGCCTGGTAGACGACGAGTTGTTGCCCGGGCGCGCTGTTGATGGTCAAGGACTCGTAGTCCAGGGTGAGTTCACCGACGACAGGGTGCCGGAAGCGTTTGGTCTCCCGCCGCTTCTGGCGGATGTCATGACGCGACCACAACCTGCGGAACGCTTCGCTCTTGAGCGACAACTCGCCCACCAGCTCGACCAACCGCGGATCGTCGTAGTCGGTTCCCGCTGCCTCGCGCAGACCGCCGACCGTGTTGGCGGCGACCCGGTCCCAGTCCGGGTAGAAGTCCCGGGCGTCGGGGTCGAGGAAGACGAGCCGTATCAGGTCCGCGCTGTAGGTGTGGCCGGCGAACAGGGCGCCGCCGAGGGGGTTGTGCGCGAGGACGTCCATACAGCGCCCCAGAATCACGGCAGGCGTCCCGGTCCAGGTGTTCATCATCCGCAGCAGAACGGGACTCACCCGCTGACGCCGGGCAATCCTGCGGGAACGTCCCGGCACGGGCCGGGCCAGTCGGTGCAGATGGGCCGTGGCGTCGTCGTCCAGCAAAAGTGCCCGGGCCAGCGCGTCGACCACCTGTACCGAGGGGCTTCTCTCGCGGCCCTGCTCCAGGCGTATGTAGTAGTCGGTGCTCAGCCCGGCCAGCGTGGCCACTTCCTCCCGGCGCAGGCCCGCCACACGGCGGTGGCCGGTCACGCGCAGGCCCTGCTCCTCGGGCCGCACAAGGCCCCGTCGAGCTCGCAGAAACTGCCCCAGCAGGTTGTCGCTGTCCATGCCATCGACAGTAGCCGCGCACCCCCTCCCGTGCCGCTGCGCAGGGTGGCCGCGATACTCCCAGGCTCGTCGGCTTCGGTGCCGGGGCGCTGAACCACAGCGGGCGCCGCGAACTCCTTGCTGCGCCGTCGTGGCGCCGCCACCACCCCGTGCACCCCGGTGTCCTCGGCGTGCCGTGCCGCGACCGCCTGGAAGCCGGCGACGCCGAGGGCGCGGTGCCGGCCGGCTGCAGCCGCTCATCGAGAGCATGACTACTGGTTGAGCACTTGGCGAACAGGGCCTTGTCCGTAGGCAACCCCATCGGACGCCCGATGCTCTTCGTCATCATCAACTGTCTGTCCTACGTCGGGCTTCCGTAATGCTCAACTCTCAGACTCTGCACGGGGCGATGGATTCCCCATCGGTCGACTCAGGCATGCCAGGCCCGGTCGATGTGGTCTTCTCGCTGCAGCGGGACGCAACGGCAGCCTTGCTGCGGGACCTGAGGAGTCAGCACATCATGCCGACGTTCCCCCACCCCTGGGGATCGATCGGCGCCTACCTTTCCTTATTACGCCGGCCGCGTCCCCTGGCAGTTCTGGACGTGCCGGACCTCAGCCGGGTCCCCGACCTGCCGCGGCGCGTCCACGTACTCAGCAGACTGTCCACGGTCATCGCCCTGGTACCCGATGGCTCGGACTCGGTCTCCTTGCTGCGGGCCGGCGCCGCCAACGTACTGTCCCGCCGTACGGCACCCAAGGAGCTGGCCGGCCGCACAGCCGCCGAGCGTCGCTGGCTGGCGCTGCTTCCCCCACTTCATGCCGCCGACGACACCCGCGAAGGTCTGAGGCGCACGCTGGACATGAGTTGCGGAACGGCAGCCTGCCGTCGGTGACGGTGACGGTGACGGTGACGGTGACGGTGACGGTGACGGTGACACTTTCGTCACCCGCAGTGAACCAGCGGCGGTCGCCCGACGCGCACCGGTGCGTGCAGGCCCCGGTCGCGCCCGGCCCGGCGGAGCGGGCCGGTCTGGTGGAGCGGGCCGGTCGGGTGGCGGGTGCTTGTGAGGCAGATGCCGGTGCGGGCGGCCGCCCCGGACGACTCTGGCGCAGCCCGCTGCATGGCCCCGTGGATCACACGGGGATCTCCGCGCTGGTGCGGGTGACGAGGCACCGGGTCTCGAACCGGCGCAGTCGGCTGGTCAGGGCGTGTGTGGGCGGAAGCCGAACTTTCGCCTTTCCACTGCGCCGAGGCGGGTCAGTAGGAGCACAGGCCTGCCATCCAGCTCGATTTCTCGATGCACGCCCGGCTCAGCAGGGCGAGAGGCGTGCGGTCCGCGATTGCGGTGTCACGGTCGAAGGTAGTCGTTTCTGAACTTCCCGGGGCATCTACCCAGTTGTCTTGCTAGGCTAATGCGGTGGCACACAAAAGATTGCTTTCTGTCGTTCCAGTGGCACTTCTTCTGCTGATTTCTTGTGGCTCCCAGGGGGGAAGCGAGAACAGCCCTTCTGCTTCAGATGCTGCCTCCTCGGGTACCACGCCGACCAGATCCGACGATTCCGGAGGTTCGGGAGGTTCCGGAGGCACTGATAATTCGGGTTCTGGAAGCGAAGCGCTTTTTACGAAGTCCGCCGTGCTCGATGATGTCGACAAGGTGTATCCGGCCCATGATTTCTTCGTGTCCGTCAGCGACGACAGTATGGTCACGCATACTGCGGACGGGAAGGAAATTGCACGGTCGAGCGTCACGGAATTCGCGGGTGGCTGTGTCCTGGGTGTCATCGGTTCCGCGCCCGATTCGGGCTCACTGATCTGGGCCCAGGTCACGGACAAGCCGGCCGCCGGTCTGGAACCGGCGAGCCGGTCGCTGTCGATCGTCGCCACCGACACCACGACGTACAAGGAGCGATGGCGGAAACCGCTCGTCGCTGACTCCGAGGAATTCGCGGGCTGTCAGTACGCGGAAGAAGCCACGGTGACCAAGAACGAGGAGTGGCTGGCTTATGGCGAATGGGTCATCAGTCTCACCGACGGCACCTCGCGGGCGCTCGGTTACGGAATCTTTCCCCGCGCTGTAGGAAACACCATTTTGGTGTACGACGGGGTCTGCGCCAACTGCCTGAACGGGATGGAATCGGTACCGGTCACCGACCCGGCGACCGGACGAGAACTGTTCTCCTTCTCAGACCACGACATCATCGCTGACCTCTCCGATGCGCCTGGTGATTTCGCCACGTCGTCCGACGGGTCCACTCTGTTCCTCGCCCGCCGTATCTCCGGCAGCCCGCTTTCCTATGCGCTGCAGTCCCGGTCGCTGGCCACCGGAAAAGTGAACTGGGAAATCAAAGGGACGTCGTACACCGGGCCGATCACCCAGAAGGTCACGCTCGCGGAGAAGGCCGGTGTCGTGGTGATCCCTGATCTGGCGGCCGTCAACAAAGAGGGGGTCGCTCCCGATGTGCAGAAGGACATGGGCCTCTCGCTGGCAGACGGGAAAAAGCTGTGGAGCCTTCCCGGCCTTTACGTGTGCGCGGCCAACGCCGCGGGTGTGGCCGTCAGGGCGAACGGCCAGTTGGTGGTGATCGACCCTCGCACCGGCGATCAGATCTCCTACACCGATGAACGCAGCGACTGCGGCGTTCCGCTCGGCGAGTACTCCTACTACTCCGAAGACGGGGCGCTGATTCGTATCCTGCCCTCCGCCGAATAGGACTGGGGCCCCCAACTCTCGGGGGGCCCAGTCACCGTCTCCGGTCGTCGCGTCGGGGGTCAGAAGCGGCGGGTGAACCATCGTTTGACAGTGCCGACCGTGAAGACGAACGCGACGATCGCGAAAATCGCCCGTTTCAGTTCGGCGCTGCCCCCATCACCGGTGTAACTGGTCGCGCCGTACAAGAAGAGAGCGCCGTCGAAAAGCAGCAGAGCCAGCAAGAACTTCGTGTCGGCGCGCATGCCGGTGGGGGCGGCGCGCCGCGGGAACTGCGGTGCTCTGCGTCCCGGGAACCCCGGGTTCTGCGAAGGCTTGAGGCGCGTCTGAGTGACGGCCTGTCTGAGTACCGTCGCTGCCTGCTTCTCTGACAGACCGTGCAGGACCACGGGAGTGAGATTGCCCAACAACGCACTGCGCGAGACGGGCTCGACCTGCACCGGAACGACGGTGAGCCCTTCACCGGACGGGTCGTCACGCAGGAAGGACGACCACTCCGCATCGCTCTGCGGCGAGAGGCGGTAGGAGGGCGAAACCACGGCGATCAGCCGTTTCGCGACCTGGAGGTCCCGGTCACGTGCCAGCACACTGTTGCCTCCGGCGATCTCATGGTCCCAAGCCCCCAGACGGATGGTGAATCCCTCGTTCTCCAGTTGCCAACCGATCCATTCGGCCCAGGGGAGGTCGTCGTCGGCGTAGGAAATGAAGAAGTCGACTGTCATCGAGCACCTGGAAAGGGAGCGCGGGAACGGGGGCGGGAGCGGGCGGGCAGCAAACCGTCCAGGAGGGTACGGCGGGCGGTGTCCGGGTCCAGTCCGACAAGTGAGATGTAGGTGCGGGGGCCGAGCAGTCCCCCGACCGACGTGGCCTCCACCATCACCGGAACGATCAGTCGGCGCGAGCCGTCGGGATCCCGACTGAAAACAGCCGTCCACTCAGCTTTCGTCATCCCGGACTTCAGGAAATCGGGAGTGAGGACGAGGATGATTCGCTCAGAATTGTGCAGAGCCATGTCCATGTCGGCGACGAAGTTCCCGCCTGCGGTGAAGTCCAGCAGTTGAACAACGGTTCGGTAACCGGCGTCTTCGAGGGCGTCGTTGATCCACGCCGCCCAGTCGGCGTTGACGCCGGTGAAGCTGATGAAGTAGTCGACTGTTACAGAGGTCATGGCGCCGCGATCCTGTACTGGTAGGTGGTGACGTCTTCCGGTTCCTCGTCCGTGTACATCAGGGCACCGGGGAAGACGTCCGGGCACTCGAAGTCTGCGCTGTCGAAGCGCAACTGTTCCTGCGTCTTCGTGCCGAAGACAGCCGGTTGGCCAGGACCTTGTCGAGTCTGGCACCTTCCGCAAGCCGCAATCGGCAAGGTCGACGACATAGGACTGCAAGCCCGGGGCGACCAGCGCGTAGGTACCGTCGGAGGCGGCGGACAGGTCGAGTTCCGTGGCAGGACGTCTCAAGATCGATCGAGCCGGCCTTCTGCCCGTTCCGTAGAAGGAACACATCCATCGCTGTCTTCCGCCTGCCGGCGTACTGAAGATCGCGAGCATACGACCGTCCGACATCGGGTGCGGCACCTGGTAGGCCGCGGATGTCACCAGTTCCTGACCGGCCGTCACGGCCAGCTCTGGTGGGGGGCGTTTGGAACCCGAGGGGCCGTCAGTGGTCGATGCTGCCGCGTCCGGTGCACCTTCCGCCGGCGAATGGGCACCGCCTCGGTCAACGTCGGCCGATCCACTGCATGCGGTCATCACACATGCCGTACTCCGCGCGCCGATGGCAAGACGAAGACGTAACAGCGCACGGCTCACACGAACCCCCAAGGTCTCACGTGCGTGCAGTCTGCCGTTTCGAGACCCATCTGTAAGCGCATATGGCGAAAATGCAGGGCCGTCTACCGGTCCGGGAGATCAACCGCGTCAGCCGAGGCGAGGAAGCCGACCGCTACCCCTGGAGCGTCCAACACCTGACGATCTCGTATGCCAACGGAGAAGCCTCCTGCTCCACGTAGGGCCGAGCCACGCACCACTGATCGACGCCCTGCGTCTCGTCGACTCCACCGCGAACGCGACGGAGAAGACCATCACCTGGGCCGACTTGACCCTGGCCGTGCTGCGCAACTTGGACGCTCCCACCGCCGCCGAGTGGGGCCCGTCGCCCGTGTGCTGGACACGCGCCCGCCCTTCCGCGACCGCCTCGTTCACATGCTCGGCACGCCTGCCTGGTCCGTCGCGGTGACGACAGGGGGGTCTTCGAGAGCTGGCTCGACAGGGCGACACGAGAGAACCGGACTGATCGGTAAGGCGTTCGGTGAAGACGGTGACCGCCACCGCTGCCGGTGCACCGGAGGAGTTCTGCGTCCGGGTGCTGCCGGGCCCTACTGCCCGTCATGAGCCTGACCGCCTATCCGGTACAGGACGGGGCATCCAGTCCGTGACCGCCACCTTTCGCACCGCCATCCCGGCGACGATCCTGGGGACCTGTGCGACGCCTTGAAGGTCGGGCTCCGGGAAGGCTTCGAACTCCGCATGCCGACACGGGTGTTGGCGGTCTCGAGACCGGTGACGAACCAATTTCCGCCTCGGAGGTCGGTGAGGGCGGGACGGGGGAGGACGAGGACGCGCCCGGTCTGCTCGACGACTTCGCCGCGGGCATAGAGCGGATGGCGACTCTGGACAGCGAGGTGCGGGCCGCGCTGGGGCTCATCGAGATGATGCCGCCGGACGAGTGCGGCGAGGGAGCGGAGGAACTCCTGGAGCAGCTGACGTCCCTGGACGAGGCCGCACAGGACGGTCTGGCGCGGATCGGCTCCTTCGGCACCTCGGCGGGCGCCATGGTCCGGGTGAGCCGGCATCTCCGCAAGCCGGAAAGAGCTCTCCGCCGCGGTGCAGCAACTGACCTCCGCCATCACGAGGATGGGCGTGAAACGTGGCGAGGTAGGGCTCGTTGGAGCCGTCGGCCCCGGGAATGGTCCGGATCTTGTCCTCAGCGAGACGGGCCTGGTCATCTGTCGACGCAGCGCATCCCTCGGCTTGTGGACTGCTCCAAGGGGATGTGTCGCCCCGACGAGTGCTACATCGAGGTGGGCAGGTGCGGGGAGCGGAGTACGAGCAGGGTGATCTCGCTGGGGGCGAAGACGCGGAACGGCGGGCCCCAGAAGCCGGTGCCGCGGCTGGTGTAGAGGAGGGTGCGGGGGCCGTGGTGGCTGAGGCCGGCGAGGGCGGGCTGGTCGATGCGGACCAGGTGGTGGAAGGGCCAGATCTGGCCGCCGTGGGTGTGGCCGGAGAGTTGGAGGTCGATGCCGGCGGCTGCTGCCCGGTCGATGAACTTGGGCTGGTGCGCCAGGAGCAGGACGGGCAGGTCGGGGTCGGCGCCGCTCAACGCTCCGGCGAGGTGGGCGCGGTGGCCTGTCAGGCCGGAGGACTCGGCCGTGACGTCATCCACGCCGGCGACCACGAGGGCGTCGCCTCCGCGTTCGAGCAGCAGATGGCGGTTGCGCAGCGGCTCCCAGCCCAGCTCGTCCATCAGGTCGACCCAGCCCTGGGCCTCGCTGTAGTACTCGTGGTTGCCGGTGACGTACACGCGGGCCCGGGTGGCCCGCACGGTCGCGAGTGGGGCGGCCTGGGCGCGGCGGCGTTCGGCCGTGCCGTCCGCGATGTCGCCGGTGTGGCAGACCAGGTCGGCGTCCAGGGTGTTCACCGTCTCGCACACCCGTGCCGACCAGCGGGCGCGATCCAGCGGGCCGTAGTGGGTGTCGGTGATGAGGACGACGCGGAGGCCGTCCAACCCCGCACCCAGGCGCGGGAGTTGCACGTCGACTCGGCGCACGCGTGGCACGCGGCGGGCCTCGGCGTACCCCCAGGCGAGCAGCACGGCGGTGACGCCGAGGACGGCCCAAGTGACGATTCGGGCCCGGTCCTGACCGTCGCCGACGCCGGCCACGGTCAGGGCGAGCCGCAAGAGGACGCCGAGCAGAACGGACCAGGTGAACAGAACCCAGCTCGTGCCCAGCAGGGTGTCACCGACGATCGCTGCCCGGTCCTGCTGACGCCGGCCGTGGCCGCGCGCCATCGCGAGCGGCATCCCGACGAGGCCGAGGACGAACAGGGCGGTGCCGGCCGACGTGACGAGCAGCGGCCAGTTCTGGCCGGTGAACAGGAGCACCCAGCAGGGCACGGTCCACAGGAGTACGGGGGCGATCAGGGGGAGGTAGCGCATCAGGCGGTGCAGTCGGCTCTGCCGCGGAGCTTGCGCTTCGCTGTCGGGGGGTCGGGTGTTGCTGGTGTCGGTCACGCTTCCCCTATCTGACCAGGCTGCCGTCTCGCGCACTGTATCCGGTGGCCCTCGGGCCGGCCGGACCGGCTTCATGGACGCGGCCCCTTGGGGCGAAGGAGCGATCGGTGTAGGACAAGCCTGGCAGGTGCGGATTCCCTTCGCCGGCGTGGCTCGTCCGCCGCAGCGCACCAGGCGACCCGTGCGCCTGGACCGTCGCCACCACCACCACCGGCGGCGGCAGCGGTACGGGATGGCCCTCGGGCTGGTGAGCGTTGCCCGGTCCGCGCTCCGCCGCCGCCGTATGAGCGCTGACGTTGTCGCGTGACCGGGCGGGCTCGACGGAAGGCCGAGCCCGCCACGCCGACTCCGTACGGAGCCGGACTCGAGTCACGCCGTCAGCGCTGCAGTGTCAGCAGACCCGGACGGTAGGGCAGGAGGCCGTAGTCCCCGCCGGAGTTGGGGCTGCGCCCCTGGTAGAGCAACTGCAGATTGCAGGGATCGACGGTCATGGTCTGATCGGGGCCGGTACGGATCAGTTCGCCATGGCTGATGTCGTTGGTCCAGGTGGCGCCGCTGTTGGCCTTGCCGGCGAAGGGATTGCTCTCGGTCGCCGCCTGGGGTGTCCAGGAGCCGTTCAGACTGGTGGCCGTGAACGAGCGGAAGTAGCGGCCCTGCGAGCCGATCGCCTCGACGATCATGAGGTAGCGGTTCTGGCCCTGCAGCTTGTAGACCTGCGGGGCTTCGAACAGGTTGTTCGTGGTGTCGCTCATGACCACTGTCGAGGTCGCGCCGAAGCTGCCCGGGAAGTTCCCGATCGGCATACTGGCCCGGTAGATCTTGCCGTTGTCGCCGGCGAAGAACAGGTACATGTTCGTGCCGTCACCGATGAGCGTCTGGTCGATGGGTCCTGTTCCGGAGTCGCTGATGCTGGCGGTGGAGAGCACCTGCTGGGAAGACCAGCCATTCGGGTTGGTGGGGTCGGTAGACGTCCGGTAGGAGAAGGCGGTCCCGCCCCACTGGTAGGCGAGCACCCAGATGTTCTTCGGTGCGAAGTAGAAGAGCGTGGGCGCGACGGTGGAAGCTGACATCGTGTTCTGGCCGGCCGAGGCCATCTCCGACCAGTTGGTGAACAGGCCGAAGTTCATCGAACCCCAACTCGTCCCCGTGTCGTGCGTCGTCGCGTAGACGAGTTGCCTGCCGTTGTAGGGGACGACGGTGAAGTCCTTGAGCGAGACCCACCCCGGCTTGGGCTGCGCCAGCGCGCCGGTTGATGTCCAGCGGTAGGTCGACGGAAGATCGCACGGGCCGGGGTTGTCGCCGCCGACCTTGACGAACTGCCACTGCTGGTTGGTGCCGCCCCAGTCGTCGTACTGGACGATGTTCCCGTTGTCGGCGGTGGAGGCGCCTTGCACTTCGAGGGCCTTGTTGCTGTGGCGCGAGATGAGCCTCACGTAGCCGTCCGAACTGTCGGCCAGCCGCCACTGCTGGTTGGTGGCGTTCAGGTCGGCCCACTGGACGATCGAGCCGCCGTTCGCGGTGGACCAATTGTGGACGTCCAGCACTTTGCCCGAGTGGCGGGACTTGACGCGGTAGTAGCCGCCCCCGGAATCGACGAACTGCCACTGCTGTTGGTTCTGATCGTTCCTGGTCCACTGGGTGATGCGGGCGCCGTCGTTGGTCGCCAGGTTGTAGACATCCAGGGCCTTGCCGCTGTTGCGGTTGACCAGCACATACGAGGCGTTGGGATCTACGGTTGCCGCGCGGGCGGGCTGGGCGCCGAGGAAGGTGGCCACGAGCAGCAAGGGCCCAAGGACGGCGAGTAAGCGTCTTGCACGGACCGGGGACGGGCGGCGAAACCACATCAGGGAGCACTCCTTTGGGGGCGGGGGGTGAGGTGACCCGATGAACCGCGGAGCGGACTGCCGGGGAGTGGGAGGAACCCGAAACATTTCGAAGAATTCCCGGAAGCTTTGACGCCACAAGCTAGGAATGTGAGGCGCCTTGGTCAAGGCCTGTCGCCGATCTGTCCACAAACAGCGCCTCCCCTTCGGGCTCGACAAGCTGCCGCGCCGACCGGAAACACTCCTGTACGCGGCACGGCTCACCCGTCCAAGGCGTCCGCGCGGAGGAGAGACGTCGAGAAAGCGGCGTCCGCGCACTCGTCCCTGCCCCGGCCCTGCCGCATGTGCCGGCTGCGGCGTCGGGATTCGCGGTCCGGCTCGCCGAGACCCGGAAAGTTTCGGGCGGGGAACGGAAACTTTTTGTGCGGGGAGTATTGACGATCCACCGTCAATACATCAATCATCCGTGTCGGAGAAACCGGCCATGGTTCGAGATCGCGAACCATGTCGGCCCTGAGTAATCTGCGCTACTGCACGGCAGATCCACGCACAGCTGCACGACGGATCCGTGCATCCCCCCAAAATGCCTGCGCCCAACACACCTGCGCCACCCCATTTCGTTCCGGTGAGGTCCGCACCTGCGCATCCTGGCTCTCCGCGTAGATGGAGAGGTGCGCGACGCCACGTGGCGGTCCCCCGGCTGAGTCGCGATGGAGTGCCCCCATGCCTGTGTCGAAACACCGCCGCCGCCCGCCGTACGTCACTCGACGGCCGAGCGGAAGCCGTCCGTGCCGGTCGAGATCGTCCCGGTCCCATGACCGAGGTGTCCGGTAAATCCGTGCTGCCCGGGCTCCGGCCCGCCCCCGTCCGTCTGCCGAGTGGGAGCGGACGACGCATTCCCCTGCGTTTCAGCCCTTCCGTGATTTCTACCTTGGAGGCACAGCCATGGGCTCGTATGCCCTTCCCAGACCCGTAGTCCGCCGAAAGATCCGCGGCCTGCTGTTGGCTCTGGTCGTCGGTGTCCTTGTTACGGTCGCCGCACTGGCCGCGCCGCCGACCGCACACGCAGCCGAGAACACGCTCGGCGCCGCGGCGGCGCAGAGCGGCCGCTACTTCGGCACCGCCATCGCCTCGGGCAGGCTGGGCGACTCGGCGTACACGACGATCGCGGGCCGTGAGTTCAACTCGGTGACGGCCGAGAACGAGATGAAGATCGACGCCACCGAACCGCAGCGGGGCCAGTTCAACTTCACCGCCGGTGACCGGGTCTACAACTGGGCGGTGCAGAACGGCAAGCAGGTGCGCGGCCACACCCTGGCCTGGCACTCCCAGCAGCCCGGCTGGATGCAGAGCCTCAGCGGCAGCACGCTGCGCCAGGCGATGATCGGCCACATCAACGGCGTGATGGCCCACTACAAGGGCAAGATCGCCCAGTGGGACGTCGTGAACGAGGCCTTCGCCGACGGCAGTTCGGGAGCCCGGCGCGACTCCAACCTGCAACGCACCGGCAACGACTGGATCGAGGTCGCCTTCCGCACCGCCCGCGCCGCCGACCCGGCCGCCAAGCTCTGCTACAACGACTACAACGTCGAGAACTGGACCTGGGCCAAAACCCAGGCCATGTACGCCATGGTCCGGGACTTCAAGCAGCGCGGCGTGCCGATCGACTGCGTCGGCTTCCAGTCGCACTTCAACAGCGGCAGCCCCTACAACAGCAACTTCCGCACCACCCTGCAGAACTTCGCCGCCCTCGGCGTCGACGTGGCCATCACCGAACTCGACATCCAGGGCGCCCCGGCCACGACCTACGCCAACGTGACCAACGACTGTCTGGCCGTTCCGCGCTGCCTCGGAATCACCGTCTGGGGTGTGCGCGACACCGACTCCTGGCGACCGGAGCACACGCCGCTGCTGTTCAACGGCGACGGCAGCAAGAAGCCCGCCTACACCGCCGTCCTCAACGCACTCAACGGCGGCTCCTCCACGCCCCCTTCGGATTCCGGACCGATCAAGGGCGTCGGTTCGGGCCGCTGCCTGGACGTGCCCGGCGCCAGTACCACCGACGGCACCCAGCTCAACCTGTGGGACTGCCAGAACCGCACGAACCAGCAGTGGACGTACACCGCCGCCGGTGAACTCAGGGTCTACGGCAACAAGTGCCTGGACGCCGCCGGCACCGGCAACGGCACCAAAGTCCAGATCTACGGCTGCTGGGGCGGCGACAACCAGAAATGGCGCCTCAATTCCGACGGATCCATCGTCGGCGTCCAGTCCGGCCTCTGCCTCGACGCCGTCGCAGGCGGCACCGCCAACGGCACCCTGATCCAGCTCTACTCCTGCTCGAACGGCAGCAACCAACGCTGGACCCGCACCTGAGGGGACCACTGCGTCGCTGGAGCCATGGACCAGGCGGCAGCCCTGCTCCATGGCTGCCATCGCGACGCGGACCGCGCCGTCCGCGGTGAGGGCCCAGTCGGACTCGCCACTCGACGCGTTGATGACGACCGAGGCGGCCAGGTCGCTGACCACCCGGCGACCCGCGCGGGGTCCCGGACGTCGAGGGGATACAAGGTGACCCGTGAGGCGGCGCGGGACCTCGGTATCTCACGGGCGGCCCCATGCCCGAGATCTCGGCTGCACCGCGTGCGCGATCGTGGTGGTTCCGCGTGTTGAGGTTGCACCCGGCGGACCCGCTCCTGATGCGGGCCCGAGACACGGGGTCAGCGGACCTGCACGGCGCCACCGTTCACGGAGATGATCTGGCCGGTGATGAAGCGGGAGCCGTCGGAGACGAGGAAGTTGAGGACCGGGGCGAGGTCGGAGTCCGGATCACCCAGCTTGCCTCCCAGCGGGATCGTGCGGGCCTGCTCGGCGTCGTGGGCCGCGAGTTCCTCCTCGGTCATCCGCGCCCGGTACCCGTCGTACATCCCCGTCCATATCACCGGATCGACAGAGTTCACCCGGATCCCGTAGCGCCCCCATTCCGCGGCGAGGGTACGAGTGAGCGAGAGCACCGCCCCCTTGGACGCAGAATAGTGCGCTCCGTTCGGATAGGGGATGAGGGCGGCGTCGGAACCGAAGTTGATGATGGTGCCGCCGTTCTCCCGCAGGTACGGGAAGACGGCCTGAGCGGTGAGGAAGGTGCCCTTGGCGTTCACCGCGAAGACACGGTCCCAGTCCTCTTCGGAAATGCTCTCCGCAGGCGCCCCCCTTTCGATGCCGGCCACGTTGACCAGGGCGTCGACGCCGCCCAGCTCCTCGGCGGCGGCGGCCACGGCCGTGGTCACCCCGGACTTGTCCGAGACATCGGCGTGGAAGTAGGAGACGGTGCCAGGCCCCTCGTAGGTGATCTTTTCGGCGAGAGTCCTGCCCGGTTCGTCGCTGATTCCCAGTGCGGCGACCCGGGCTCCGGCTCGGGCAAATGACGCGATGGCCGCCGCGGCGATTCCCCGGGAGCCGCCGGTCACGATGATGCGCTTGTCCTGAACTGTCATGGCGCTTTCCGTAGCTGACGAGTGGATGCGAGGCAGACGTGTGCGCATCTGCCTCACTCCGCCAGCGTTCCGTAGGCCACACGGTCATCAACAGGTCAAACCCTGCTCACTACTCGTCAGGACTTCTCAAGGCAGCCAGATGTTCCAGAGCATCCTGTCGGGACCGGTCCACGGCTGCTAATAGGCAGGGACGTCGCGAATAGCGAGGACGGCGTCGGCGGCGAAGTATTCCGTTCCCTCCCCGGCCGCCATGTCGCTGTCGTGCGATCGCCCGGGAATCGCCGCCGCGGTCTTCCGGGCAGGGCCGGCCGCAAACCGGCACCGCGGAACCCCCGGTTGCCCACTGGGCCTGCCTGTCAGGATCTCGCCCTCCCTGGCAGGCACCACGCCGCCTAACGTGAGGACCGTGAATGCACTCGGAGATTTCCTACGAGCCCGACGTGCCGCCGTCAGCCCGCTGGACGTCGGCTTGCCTCCGGGAGGCCTGCGTCGTACACCAGGGCTCAGACGCGAGGAGGTCGCCGCACTGGCCGGGATCAGCACGCAGTACTACGTGCGCCTCGAGCAGGGACGGGAGCGGTCGCCCTCGCCGCAGATTCTCGAGGCACTGGTGTCCGTGTTCGGCCTTGATGCGCCGGCGATCAACCACATGTATCTGCTCGCCGGCCGCGCCCCTGCGACACTGCGCCCGGAGAACGATCAGGAAGCTGTAGCGCCCGGCTTGCAGCGCCTGCTCCAGATGTGGACGGGGCAGCCGGCGATGGTGCTGGACCGGTGGCACAACGTGCTGGCGCGGAACGCTCTTGCCGAGGCCTTGACCAGCGGCTTCACCATCACCGGCAACTACGTGCGGACCACCTTTCTCGATCCGGTGGCACGCAGCTTCCACGTTGATTGGCACAAGGCGGCCCGTGCTGTCGCGGCCTCACTGCGCGCCACCGCCGGCACGGCCCCCAACGATCCACGGCTGACAAGGCTCGTGAGGGAAGTGTCGGCGGCCAGCCCGGACTTCCGGCGCTACTGGGCGGACCACGAGATCTTCGAAAAGGGAAGCGACATCTGCGGCTTCTCGCATCCTGTCGTCGGCTCCTTGGAACTGGTCGTGGAGACCTTCACGGTGGACCGTGACCCCGGCCAGCGGCTCATCGTGTATTACGCCGAACCGGGCAGTCCGTCGGCTGACGCGCTGGCACTTCTGGGGAGCGTGCACGCGGAGCCCGTCAGCGGAGAAGCCGGCCGCCCGGTCGGCGGGACAGCCCCCTCGGCGGAGTCCCTGTCCCCGTGGCAGAAGAACGGCGGACGGTGACGCAGCGGGACTCCGCCGCCCTCGCTTCATCAGCGACTGGATCATCGCATCAACGGCAGCGGAACGTTCGTCCGTTGGTGATTTCCCGTGCCACCCGGTGGTTTGGTACCACCAACCAACGGCCTCGGGTGAATTCCTGTGATCTCCCTGGCTGTTCCTTCGGGCTCGTGCTGCTTATCAGCCGCCGGCACGTTCAACTTCTTTTCTAGGATTTCCAAGTGGCTGCCTTATGTGCTGACCGCCGCCACCGGCGGAGGCGTGAACCAAGTCATACCGACGCACGTCCCATTACTTCGGTTGACCAGAAATGACCGACGTCACTTATCCGGTCAGAGGTTCGCGTTGTGAGGGGCTCGCTGATATGGGGTGCGGCGGCTCGTTGGGTGACCGTGTGGTCGCGGCGCGGGATCGGGCTTTCGTCGGGCGGGCGGTGGAGCGGGCGCTGTTCCGGTCCCTGCTGGTGGGGGATCCCTCCGGTGCGTCTGTTGTCTATCTGCACGGGCCCGGGGGGATCGGCAAGTCCACGCTGCTGCGGCGGTTCGCCCTCGAGGCGCGGGAGGCGGGGCGGCTGGTGGTCGAGGTGGACGGCCGTACGGTCATCGCGACGCCGCAGGACTTCGAGTACGTCGCGGGAAAAGCCACCAGCGAGCCGGGCGCGGTGCTTCTGGTCGACGCCTTTGAGCACTGCCAGGGCCTGGAGCACTGGTTGTGGGAGCAGTTCCTGCCGCGCCTACCGCTGGGCGGGGTCGTAGTGATCGCCGGACGCGTGGCCCCCGATCCGCGCTGGGTCGCCGATCCCGGATGGGGCGACTTTCTGCATGTGGTGCCGCTGCGAAACCTGACCGCGGGCGACGCCGCGGCGTTTCTGCGGGTGCGCGGCGTCCCGGCTGGAGCGCACCACGCGGTGCTGTCGTTCACCGGCGGCAATCCGCTGGCCCTGTCCCTGGCGGCGGCGGTCGCCGTACAGCAGGACGCGGAGGGGACACCGCGGGCGGCCGACTGGTCACCAGGAGGGGAGGTGATCGCGACGCTGCTGTCGCAAGTTGTGGGGGATCCGCCGAGCCCGGAACATCGCACGGCGTTGGAGGTGTGCGCTCAGGCCGAGGTCACCTCCGAGGCCCTGCTGCGGGCGATGACGGGCGAGCGGGCTGCCGAACTCTTTGCCTGGCTGCGCGCCCAGCCGTTCATCGAGTCCACCGCGTCGGGACTCCTTCCGCATGATGTGGTGCGCGAGGTGCTGGTGGCTGATCTCCGGTGGCGTGATCCGGACGAATTCATGGCCCTGCGTGGGCGGATGCACCAGTATCTGCTCGGCCGGGTCCGGGAGGTGCCCGCCGTACAGATGCTCCAGGCGATGCAGGCCCTGATGTACCTGCAACGGGATGTCGGCGCAGCCGGCCATGTCTCCGACACCTTCGAGGGACACCCCTGCGACCTGGTGCGGGAGCTGCCCTGTACTCCTGCCGACCAGGAACGCGTGGTGGAGCTGGTCCATGAGGCGGAGGGCGCCGAATCGGCCGCGATCGCCCGGTTCTGGCTGGATCGGCAGCCCAAAGCGTTCAAGGTCTACCGGTCGACTCGGACCGATGACATCGTTGCCTGCTCCGCGTGGCTGCAGTTCAACGGGCCTGAGGGGGAGGACGTCGATCCGGTGGTGGCCGCCGCCTGGGCCCACGCACGCGCCGACAAGCCGTTGCGAGCAGGGGAGCACATGGCCATCGCGCGGTTCGACGTGGACCCGCAGGCGTACCAGCGGCCGTCGGCGTCCAGCACTCTGGCCAGGTGGCGTGCGATGGGTGAGATCATCCGGGCCGACCATCTCGCATGGTCGTTCGTCGTGATACGGGACGACGGCTTCGGTAATGGTTACCTGGAGCGCCCCGAGATGCTGCCCATTGATGCCAGGCCCGCGGTCGGCCGCCACGGGTACCGTCTGTTCGCCCACGACTGGCGTACCCAACCCGTGATGGCGTGGATGGCGGAGAGACACGAAGCTCTGCTGACCGGCGCGGGTGCCGTCACGCCTTCGGGTGGAACTGCTCAGGAACAGGCCGAGCACGTCGTGCTGGCCCGCTCGGAGTTCGACGCAGCCGTACGGGACGCCCTGCGCGCGCTGTGGTGGCCCAGTCAACTGGCACGAAACCCCCTGAGCCGCACCCGCCGCGTCGCGGAGCACGGCCAGCGCCTGCACGACGCCCTGCTGCACGCCATCGACACCCTGCGGGATGAGCGTGGCGGAGAGAGACGCCACCACGTCGTCATGACCACGTACAGCAAGGCCGCACCCACTCAGGAAGCCGCGGCCAGGCGCCTCGGCATGTCCTTCAGCACCTACCGTCGGCACCTGACAGCCGCCGTGAAGCACATCAGTGATGTCATGTGGAGCCATGAACTGAACGGCGCACCGTTTCTCCCCGCCGACCGGGACCGGGACCGTAATCGTTCGGTGTAACCCCCGATCACGGACGATGCATGGATGACCAGTGAGAAGGCGACCGCGCCCTTTGCGGCGAGCCGCACGGCCACCGCAGGGCCACCGCACGGCCGATGCCCGCGGCAGCGCCGGTGACCAGCGCCCTTGAAGCCGACAGTTCGGCACTCATAGCCATCACGACGGGCGGGCCGTCGCGGTGCGGGCCGTCGCCGTCCCGCCCAACGCCCATGCCCGCGCCGACGTACTCGTCGCGCTCGGTCTGCGCACGACCTCGCAGCAGTTCGGCACACAGAACATCGGCACCTACGTGCCGACCACCGATCCGACCGGGGCCACGGAGGTGGCCGGTGTGCGGTCGGCGGGCAACGCCACCAACCTTGCCGAGCAGGTGATCGGCGCCGCTGCCGCCGACGTCAACACGGCAGCGGCCATCAACCCCGACCCGTGTCCGAGGACACCCGCCACGCCGTGGTCTCGCGTCGGAGCCCGTGAACGTCCCACAACACTCGCCCAACCGGGGCACCGCGCATTCGTCTCGTGTCCGGGACTCCGCGAAGGCCGGTGCACTCGCGGCGTCGGGTGTCGAACCGTCGTGGGCTCACTGGGCGACAACGAGCGGCTCACTGAACAGGCCCGACGGGCCGACGGTTTCATGGAATGCCCGAGTGACCGTGGAAGGGGTTCGCTCCGACGCGTTCGAGGTGCGCGGCGCCCCGCGCATCGGCACCGAACCGACGCACTGGCCGAAAGCCCTCTGATCCGCAGTCGTCTGGTGACCGCCCAGAACTCCGACGAACCCGTGGAGGTTCTGCCGCGGGCTCGGCCGTGTGGCCGGCCGACTGTGGGAGCTGGAGCACAACGGCGCGGGTGGCCGGGCGTACAAGTCGACTGAGCGCGAAGTGAACAACCAGCGGACAGGGAAAGGGCTGGTCCGGGCCTGGATGATGGCTGAGGGTGGAGCCGTATCCACCGTCCGCGCACTCACCTGATCCGGAGCGTGTGCGGACCTCGTTCGCCCGAGGAGCACCATCGTGACGACGGCCCCAACACAGTCCACCGGCATGCCCGCAGAACGGCCGCTCGGGGTCGCTGAGCACTTCATGTGGCTGATGAACCAGAACCGCCCCACCCACTCGGCCACCGCCATCGAAGTCGCGGGCCCGACCGAGGTGCATGAATGGCGAACGGCGCTGAACACCCTCCAGCGCCGCCACGCCCTCCTCGGCGCCCGTATCCGCGACAGCGGCAACGGCCCCCGGTTCTCGTTCGGTCACGCCGCACAGATTCCGCTGCGAGTGACCGACCTGGCGGCGACCGGGTGGCAACACGAACTGGCCACCGAGATGCGAGACGGAGTCGATGCGGCCACGATGCCGCCCGTACGGGCCGTCCTGCTGTACAGCCCCGAACGGTGCGCGCTGGTGCTCGTCGCGCACCATGCGGTGGTCGACGGCCTGTCACAGGCATATCTCGTAAGAGACCTGTTGACACTCGTCAGCGGCGGAAGCATCGAGGGGGCGGCCGAAGGGCATCCTGGACATCCGGTGGACCACTTCCTGGCTCAAGAGATCGCCGCCGCAGCCACCACTCTGCCGAGTGACATGGACATCCCCCTCTCCGACAGGCCCGGCAGCTACCGGACACCCGACCCGGACGCCGCGCTCTCCATCGACGCCGCCGCTCTGAGCCGGACCCAGACAGCCGCACTGCGCGAACGCGCCCGGGCAGAAGGCACGACCGTGCACGGCGCTGTCGCCGCCGCGGCCCTGGGCGCGGCGGCCGAACTCAACGCGGACTGGTCGACCGTCCCGCTCCGGGTGCACTCGCCCCTCAGCCTGCGCGGGCTCCTTCCCACGCCGGCCGACGGCATGGGAAACATCCTCGCCCCGGCCACCACCGCACAGGTCGGCGAGTGGAGCGACCCGTGGGAGGCGGCCCGGTCCTTCACCGACACCCTCGCCCCGTTCCGCCACAAGAGCGCGCTGCTTCAGTCGCTCGCTCTGTGGACAGGTGTCCTGCGAAGCCGCCCGGCCCCGGCTGACATGGCCGGTATGCTCGCCGCCGCCGCACCCCACGAACTGCTGCTCACCAATCTCGGAGCCCTGCCCATCGGGACGTCCTACGGTTCGTTGACCCTCAACAGCTTGTGGGGACCTTCGGTCCTCTTCGGATTCGAGGGAGAACAGACCCTCGGTCTGAGCACACTCGCCGGCACACTGCGCATTCTGCACACGAGCTTCAGCCCGGTGCCCGAGCTCTTGGAGTTGACCCGAGAACGGCTGCTGTCAGCCATCGGTGGCACTGGCCTTCAAAGCTGAGCTCTTCGTGCGGTAGGCGGCCGTACGCCACATCCGCCGAGTAGGAGACGGCGGAACCGGCACGTGCGGCGCTGGGGGTGATGGCGGCACCTCCTGTGGTGAACAGCAGGGTTCCGCGGCCACGTTCCCGCGTGGCGGACAGCACGGTCTGAACGCAGTCGATGGCCCCGAGGACGCTCAGGCCCAGTGGCAGTCGGACGTCCTCGGAGGTGGTGCGGGTGACGGGCTTGATCCAGTCCGGGGAAGGCAGCGGGCTGTACAGCAGCACGTCGATCGGGCCGAGGTGCTCCGCCATTTCCGTCAGTGCGGTGGATGCGGCCTGCAGGCGGGTGATGTCCGTTGGCGCACCGCGGGCAGTGAAGCCTTCCTTCGCCAGTGTGTCCTGCATGTGATGCGGGCTGTCGTGGTCGCGTGCGACCAGGCCGACGTCGAAGCCTTCCCCTCCTCATCCGGCGGCGGTGGACATCGCCTGAGCACTGACAGGCCGAGATACCCGTGCGCGCGTCGGACCGAACGGCGCATCACGCCCATGCGCCATGGCTACCCAGTCAGTTCCGGACCCCGCTCAGGCTTGTGACTGTCCGAGTTCGGTCGCGCTGGGAGTCATGTCCTGGGTGCCGATGACCGAGAGAAGTTCCAGCTGGGCGGCGCCCTCGGTGCCGGGCGGGGCGCTGAACCACAGCAGGCGCTGGCGTCCGTCCTCGCTGAACAGGCTGTGGCAGTCCAGCTCGATGACGCCCAGCGCGGCGTGCACGATGCGTTTGTGGTCGGTCCGTCTCAGGGCGACGTCGTGGGTGTCCCACAGGGTGGTGAACTCTTCACTGCGCCGTCGTAGGGCGGCCACCATCTCGTGCACTCGGGTGTCGCCGCCGCGTCGTGCGGCGACCGCCTGGAGATCGGCGACGAAGACCCGCGAGTGGTGGGGGTGGTCCTCGGCCGGGTAGAGGGCACGGGCGGCAGGGTCGGTGAACCAGCGGTGGACGAAGCTCGCTTCGGGGCTGCGCAGCGCCGGGGGCCGGCCGACGAGGGCGACGGCCAGGTGGTTCTGCACCAGGGTTTCGTGCAGGTCGGTGATGACCTGGGCGGGCGTGGTGGTGAGCTGGTCCAGCAGGCCGAGCAGGGCCGGCTGGACGTGCGCGGTCGGGCCGTGCGCAGCCGGCGGAACCATCCGGTCGGCGAGGTGGAACAGGTGGTCGCGTTCGTCGCCGTTCAGTCGCAGCGCCCGGGCCAGAGCGGCCAGCACCTGGGCCGAGGGCTGGGTGCCGCGGCCCCGTTCCAGCTCGGTGTAGTAGTCGGCGGACAGGCCTGCCAGTTGGGAGACTTCCTCGCGTCGCAGTCCGGGCACCCGGCGCCGCGGCCCTGTGGGAAGGCCGACGTCGGAAGGGCGGATTCGGGCGCGCCGGGACTTCAGGAACGCGGCGAGTTCGGAGTGGTTCACGCTCCCCATCGTGACGCGCGCCTGAGTTCGGAGCCAGGGGGTGGCAACCCCTGGGTGAAGACAGCCCTGGCTGCCACGGCAGCACCGGCCCACGCTGGAGACGCAAGCGGGGAGCAGCCGGTGACAACGCCGACGCGCCACGCCCCGCTCCACCCGTCGTGCCAGTCCGCCTCTGGCGTCTCTCACTGGAGTCCCCTTGTCCTCCCAGGAAACCGCGGCGAGTCGTGCCGCGCTCAACGACCGTGCAGACCAGCCCCGCGTCGCCATCGTCACCGGCGGATCCCGCGGTATCGGCCGCGAGACGGTGAGCCGGCTGGCCGCCGACGGATTCGCCGTCGTCGTCGGTTACGCCGGCAATCGTGATCTGGCCGAGGCGGCCGTCAAGGAGGTCACCGCCGCCGGGGGCCGGGCCGTGGCCGTCCAGGCCGATGTCGCCGACGAGCAGGAGGTGGCCGCACTGTTCGACACCACCGAGTCCGAGTTCGGTGGGGTCGACGTGGTCGTCCACGCGGCCGGCCGACTGTACCTGTCCCCTGTCGCCGACCTGGATCTGGCGGAACTGGACGCGCTCCACCGCACCAACATCCGCGGGAGCTTCGTCGTCGCCCAGCAGTCCGCCCGCAGGGTTCGCAGCGGCGGGGCCATGATCACCTTCTCGACTTCCATAGTGGGCCTGGCACTTCCCGGCTACGGCGCCTACAGCGCCGCCAAGGGTGCCGTCGAGGCGCTCACGATGATCCTCGCCCGGGAGATGCGCGGCCGGGACGTCACCGTCAACGCCGTCGCCCCCGGTCCAACGGCCACCGACCTGTTCCTCGACGGCAAGGACGAGGAGACCATCGCCCGCATGGCCGCCCAGCCCCCGCTGGAACGACTTGGCACCCCCGCGGATATCGCCGAGGTCGTCGCCTTCCTCGCCTCACCGGCCGGTCACTGGGTCAACGGCCAGGTCGTCCGCGCCAACGGCGGCATCGTCTGACCGACCTCGGCGCCGATGCCGTACGTGTTCCGCACCCGCTCAACCGCAAGGACGGCCATGCCCTCCGACACCGCCAGGACCATCCCGGTGACCGGGCCCGTACGCAGTCGAACTCGACGTCCCCTGCCAGGAATCCGCCGACGCCGATGCCCGTCGGCACCTGGACACCGCGCATGCGCAGGCAACTCCCTGCAACCCATCCAGAAAAGAGAACCACCATGCCGTTCGCCAATTTCAAGGTCCCCGCAGGAACCCTCGACGAGAAGCAGAAGGAAGAGATCGTCACCCGCACCACCGAGCTCTACGTCGAGATCTACGGCGAACGGGCCCGCGCCAACACCATGGTTCTGGTCGAAGAGGTCACCGACGGCGGCTGGGGCATCGGCGGCAACGTCCTGACCCTCGCGATGCTCACGCAGTCGCCCGAGGACTGACGCCGCTACCGACGGGCGGGTGAGCGTGACGTTCCCCCGCCTGGCGCCCCGTAATTGCCGCGTCGAACTCAGCCCATTCCAGTCGTGCCACCGCGCTTTCGCGACGCACCAGAAGCGTCCGCCGACAGCTGGTTGATTTTCGCAATTCCTCCGCCATCCACACCAAAAGGGTGACCGCGCGATCACGCAGCGCACTCAGTGCGGGATCATGATTACTGATTGAGCACTTTATGAACATCGCCTTGCCTGTACGCGGCCCGATGATTCGGAGGATGCTCTTGGCCGTCATCCACTACCTGTACTACGTCGGGTTTCCGTAATGCCCATCCCTCAGGCTCCGTACGCGCCGCAACCTTCCCCGTCGGTCGACTCCGGAATTCCGGCCCCGGTCGACGCGGTTTTCTCGATGCAGCGAGACGGAACAGCGGCCTTGCTGCGCGACATGAGGAGCCAGGGCGTCATGCCGACGTTCCCCCATCCTTGGGGATCGACAGGCGCCTACCTTTCCCTGCTGCGGCGGCCGCAACCCCTGGCACTTCTGGATGTACCGGACACCAGCCTGGTCCCTGACCTGCCGCAGCGCGTTCAGGTACTCAGCAGGCTGTCCACGGTCGTCGTACTGGTACCACAGGACACCGACTCGGTCTCCTTACTGCGGGCCGGCGCCGCCAACGTACTGTCTCGCAGTGCGTCGCCCAAGGAGTTGGCCAGCCGAATAGCCGCCGAGCGCCGCTGGCTTGCAGTGCTTTCCCCGCTTCATTCCACGGACGACGACAATCAGTGCCTGAATCCCACACTGAACGTGAAGCACGCCTCTCAGCAGATTCTTCTGGAGCTCATCCAGGCCGTGAGGCATCCATGGTGCTGTCACGACCTGTGCCTCCTTCTCGGCGATGCACAGCGTCCGCTCAGCCGGCGCGCCCTGCAGGCCCGTATGAAGCGGCTGACCCACCGTATGGCGGAGGGTGACATCTCGTTCACCATCACCAAACAGTGGGGTCGCACCGCCTTCGGCCGGGCTGCAGAACAGCAGCCTGCCGTCTCGAGGCCCATGCCGTGACCTGTGACGAGCCATCTGCGTTCCGGCGGGCTCACACGGCTGCTTCCGCCGGCCTGTCAGTGGCCTTGCGGTGTGCCGGACTGTCCTCGCGATAAAAGACGTATCCGCCGTGGTGAAGGACGTCACCCTGGAACGTTCCGTCGGCCGTGAAGCCCGTGTCGTCCGCGTACTCGATGTGATTCCCCCTGACCCAGTAGCGGCCGGTATAGGCGCTTTCACGGTTGCCCCGCGCTTCGTCATAGCGGCCGTTCGGGAGGAGCTCTTGGCGGATCCGATCGTCCGCGGTGACCCACATCCCGACGTACGTGTGGAGCTCACCCGAGTTACCCGTCCCGCTGCTGGTGGGTGACTGACTCGACGTCGTCGGGCCGGCGGAGGCGGGTTGTTCACCGGGCACCTGCTGACAGGCCACCGCCGCCGCCACACTGACCAGGGGTGCAACGATCCTCAGAGTGCTGTTGTTTTGGCGCATGTACGGATGATGACCCGCGAACCCCGTGGAGCGAGAGGCCGAGCTGCTCCTGGGAGCCGTGCACCCACCCGCCGGCACCGGCGAGTGCGTTTCGAGACAGGTGACTTCGCCCCGAACGCGGCCAGCGCTCCCGAGCCGATCTTCCCGACGACGTTCACGCAGCGGCCCTTGACCAAGGGGCTGATCTTCGGAGGGGCCGCGGTCGCAACCCGTGGCTGAACCCTTCCGCCTCCTGGTGCCCGAACCGCACCGAAGTCGTGCGGCGGGTTGCGCGATACGGGCGGTGGGCACATGTGAGCACTGGTTGAGCAGGTGTCGCGCTTACGACGTGCCCCATGCGCTGGAAAGGTTGTCGGTGCCCCCACGCAGCACCTGTCACGAGCACGGTGCTCATGCCTGTGCCACGGTGATTCCTGGAGATGAGACGCGTTGAGCACCGCCGAACGAGCGACGCCGTCGGAGCCGTACCCCCGGCCTCCTCGGAGGCGACGCTGATGACCCAGATGCTGGCAGGCTTCCAGGTCTCCCAGGCGCTGTATGTCGTGGCCAAGTTGAACAGCGCCACCAAGCTCGCGAAGGGCCTCGGCCCCTCGGGCCGCCGACGGAGGAGACCGGCGCCGACGAGGAAGCTCTACGGCGCCTGCTGCGCACACTCGCACCGCTCGGCCTGTCCGCGATGGCGGGCACGACACGGTCGAGGTGACATCCTTCGGCGAGCTCAACCGCCGCCGACAGCGCGACAGCCTCTTCGCCGAGCTCGGCGAAGAGCCAGGCCGGCGGCCTCGGCGCGGGCGCCGACAAGCCCCTCGGGATCAGCCTGCGTCCAGGCTTGCGGTGTGAATGGGCACTTGTGCTCAAGCCTTGGCCGTACAGGAAGGGACACGAGTCCGGGGACTGCGCGGGTTTGCAACGGTTCGCGCCGGAGGGTCTTGGGGTGGCTGAGGATCTGGGTTGTCCGGAGGGAAAACCTCCCTCCGGACAACCGACTTGCAGCTCTAGAAGAACCCAAGTTTCTTCGGGCTGTATGAAACAAGAAGGTTCTTCGTCTGCTGGTAGTGCTCCAGCATCATCTTGTGCGTCTCGCGTCCGATCCCGGACTGCTTGTAGCCGCCGAACGCGGCATGCGCCGGGTACGCGTGGTAGCAGTTCGTCCAGACGCGTCCCGCCTGGATCGCCCGGCCGGCGCGGTACGCCGTGTTGATGTCCCGGGTCCAGACGCCCGCGCCGAGACCGTACAGCGTGTCGTTGGCGATTTTCACCGCGTCGTCGAAGTCGTCGAAGGACGTCACCGAAGCCACCGGGCCGAAGATCTCCTCCTGGAAGATCCGCATGCGGTTGTCGCCCTCGAAGATCGTCGGCTGGACGTAGTAGCCGCCCTTCAACTCGCCGTCGTACTCGACGCGTTCTCCACCCGTGAGGACCCTCGCCCCCTCCTGCCGGCCGATGTCCAGATAGGAGAGGATCTTCTCCAGCTGGTCGTTGGAGGCCTGGGCGCCGATCATCGTGTCCGTGTCGAGGGGATGGCCCGGCTTGATCAGCTCGGTGCGGGCCACGGCCGCTTCCAGGAACTCGGCGTAGTTGCCGCGCTGGATGAGGGCCCTCGACGGGCAGGTGCACACCTCGCCCTGGTTGAGGGCGAACATCGTGAAGCCTTCGAGCGCCTTGTCGCGGAAGTCGTCGTCCTTCGCCCAGACGTCGTCGAAGACGATGTTGGGCGACTTGCCGCCGAGCTCCAGGGTGACCGGTTTGATGTTCTCCGACGCGTACTGCATGATCAGCCGCCCCGTCGTGGTCTCCCCGGTGAACGCCACCTTCGCGACCCGCGGGCTGGACGCGAGCGGCTTGCCCGCCTCCGCGCCGAAGCCGTTGACGATGTTCACCACGCCCGGCGGGAGAAGGTCGGCGATCAGGCTCATCCAGTAGTGGAGGGAGGCCGGCGTCTGCTCGGCGGGTTTGATGACGACCGCGTTGCCCGCCGCGAGGGCCGGGGCCAGCTTCCACGTCGCCATCAGGATGGGGAAGTTCCACGGGATGATCTGCGCGACGACGCCGAGTGGCTCATGGAAGTGATAGGCCACGGTGTCGTCGTCGAGCTCGCCCAGTGAGCCCTCCTGGGACCTGATCGCGCCCGCGAAGTAGCGGAAGTGGTCGATGGCGAGCGGGATGTCCGCCGCCAGCGTCTCCCGCACCGGCTTGCCGTTCTCCCAGCTCTCGGCGACGGCCAGGGGTTCGAGGTGGGCCTCCATACGGTCGGCGATCTTCAGCAGGATGCCGGAACGCTCGGTCACCGACGTGCGGCCCCAGCCGGGCGCCGCCGCGTGCGCCGCGTCCAGGGCCCGTTCCACGTCCTCCGCCGTGCCGCGTGCGACCTCCGTGAACGGCTGCCCGTTCACCGGCGACGGGTTCTCGAAGTACTGTCCGCGGGCCGGCGGCACGTACTCGCCCCCGATGAAGTGGTCATAGCGCGCCTGGTAGGAGACGATCGCGCCCTCGGTACCGGGCGCCGCGTAACGGGTCATCTGTCGGCCTCCTTCAGAAGCGCTGCCCGCCGTTGGGCAGCTCTCGGCGCGAGGTTAGGGAGCGAGAGGTTGCAGGTACGTTGCGTGCACCAGGGGTCGGGTACGGGTGGCGCGGTCGGCCGTGGCCCCGGCAGCCGACGCGGCCTCGGTCAGCGCCCCGACGAGCGCGACCATGCCGTCGGCGCCGCCAGTTCCGACTCGAGCCCGGCGAGGCGGGCCCGGATCGTCGCCGTCGGCCGGACCGCGGCGAGTGCCTGCCATATGTCGAGGTCGTCCTCGCCCCAGGGGGCGTGCGCCCAGTCCGCCAACAGGTCGGGATCGCGGCGGGCGACCAGCGCCGTACGCAGACCGTCGGCGAGACGGCGCCTGAGCCTGACCACCGACGGGGCCTGGGAGCCCGGCAGCAGCGGGCCCGGGTACGCGGTCGCCGCCGCCGTGACGGCACCGGTCTCCAACCGCCGCTCCACCACCGCGACATCGGACTCGACCGGCACGGTGAGCCGGTACGGCCGTGACGCGAGCAGGCCGGGGCCGAGCACCCGGCGCAGCCGCGCCAACTCGGCGCGCAGCGTCACCGGCGTCACCGACTCGTCCTCGTACAGCGCGCACAGCAGCTCGTCGCCGGTCAGTCCCTCCGGATGGCGGGCCAGCAGCACCACGATCTCGCTGTGCCGACGGCTGAGCCTGATCGTGCGGCCGGTGGTGTGCAACAGTGCCTCGTCGCGGCCCAGCGCGGTCAGCTCGGCCATGTCGGCGGCGGGCCCCTCGAGGGCGAACAGCGCCAGGTGGGACTCGGCGGCCCGCGCGACGGCCTGCACGAAACCCAGGCTGTGCGGATGTGCGAGCCCGTCCCCGCCGGTGATGTCCACCGCACCGAGCACCCGCCCGGAACGGGGATCGTGCACCGGCGCCGCCGCGCACGTCCAGGGCTGCACCCGGCGGATGAAGTGCTCTGCCGCGAACACCTGCACCGGCCGGTCGACGGCGACCGCCGTACCCGGCGCGTTCGTGCCGACCGCCGTCTCGGCCCACCGGGCACCCGGCACGAAGTTCATCCCTTCCGCCTGTGCGCGAGTGGCCGGATGGCCCTCCACCCACAGCAGCCTGCCGTGCGCGTCGCACACCGCGAGGAGGTGCTCGCCGTCGGAGGCGAACGTGCCCAGCAACTCACGGAACAGCGGCATCACCCGCGCCAGCGGATGCTCGGCCCGGTAGGCGCCGAGATTTCCGTCCATGAGTTCCACGCTCGCGGTGCCGTCCGGCCCGACGCCGGCCCGCGCGGAACGCCGCCACGAGTCGGCCACCACCGATCGCACCGGCCGCGGCACCGTGCCCGCCTCGGTGAACGTCTCATGCGCGCGCCGCAGCATCCGCATGCGCTCGGCGGGGTCGGCCCCCGGCTCGAGGGCCACCCAGGGATCGCTCAAATCGGCCTCCCTGAAGGGCGATGCGCTCGGGGACATCGTCACGCCGGGTGCGCGCCCGGACAACCGTTTCGACCGCGCTCATCCGAAAGGCGGCCCCGCCGCTCCGGGGCAGACGCCCGCCGTCGACGTGACACGACGGCCGCACTTCTCGTGAATCACCGTATGACGCCTGCCGGTTGGGCAGCAGCGCACGCCGTACTTCGGTGGACAAGGGCGAGACTGTGGAAAACCTCCTCACCCGCATGGGGGGAGCCGGCCGGGAATCAGGCCCGTTCGGCGACGCCTGCCGGGTCGTCGAGGACGCCCCGCACCACCGAGTGCGCGGCCCCCAGCAACGGTCCCTCGGAACCCAGCCGGGACACGGACACCGGACACGCCGGCCCCGCCGTGCGCCGGGCCAGCTCCTCCCGCAGGGACGGCAGCAGCCACGGCGCGAGCCCGGCCAGCGCACCGCCGAGCACGACGCCCACCGGGTCCAGCAGGTTGACCGCCCCGGTCAGCGCGATACCGAGCGCCTCTCCCGCGTCGCGCAGCGCCCGCCGTACGTTCTCGTCACCGTCCGCTGCGCGCCCCGCGAGCAGGCCGACGCGGTCCTCGCCCGGCTCCAGACCGGCCGCCCGCAGCACCGCCTCCTCGCCGGCGTACTGCTCCAGACAGCCCCGCCCGCCGCACGGACAGCTCGGCCCGTCCGGCCGCACTGGCACATGCCCCAGTTCGCCCGCGAATCCGCGCGTTCCGTGCAACAGCCGTCCGTCCACCACGACCGCCGCGCCGATGCCGATCTCCGCCGACACGTGCAGGAAGTCGCGCGGGGTGCCGTCACCGAGCCAGAGTTCGGCCAACGCACCGAAGTTGGCCTCGTTGCCGACGGCCAGCGGGAAGGCCGACGGCAGCAGGGCGCCGAGGTCCGTGTCGTGCCAGTCGAGGTTCGGGGCCCGTACGACGGTACGGGCGTCGCGCGCCACCAGCCCGGGCACGGCCACGGCGAGCCCCGCGGGCCACAGGCCCTCGCGCTCCGCCTCGTCGATCACGGCACGGACCAGTCCGGTGAGCTCCTCGATCACGGGACCGGGGGCACGGCCGCGGTTCGCGCCGTACCGCACGGCCCTGGACCGCACCTGACCGCGCAGGTCGACCGCGCAGGCCGCGAGGTGGTCGACGCCGATCTCGGCGCCGATCCCGGCGGGACCGTGTCCGCTGACGGCGAGTGCCGATCCCGGCCGGCCCACCCGGCCGGGCCGCTCGGGGCCCAGCTCCTCCAGCAGTCCGGAGCGTATGAGCTCGTCGACGAGGGTCGACACCGCGGCACGGGTCAGACCGATGCGGGAGGCGACGGCGGCACGGGACAGCGGCCCCTCGGCGCTGACGGTGTGCATCACCCGGGCGAGGTTGCGGCGGCGCATGCCCTGCTGGGTGTCGGGCAGGGCACGGCCGGGACCGGCCGGGTGGCCCTCGTGCAGCGGTGCGGTCATGCCTCCGTCCGTCCTTGGTCGGTGTCTTCGACGGTCACCCGCAGGTGGGGCGGCCGATGGCCACGAGAAGGGCGCCCGCCAGTCACAAGAGCGCCCTCAGTGGTCTCCCGTCCCCCGCTCCAGCAGCGGCGCCGCGTCGGAGAGTACCCCGGCGATCCTGGCCAGCGTCGCCTCGTCCCGTTCGACGGCCTCCAGCACCGGCCCGGCGGCCGTGTTCCAGCGCCGGGCGACCGCGGCCGGGTCCTCGCCGGTCAGCAGGCCGGCCGCCTGAGCCGCCGCGCCGAGCGCCACCAGCTCCTTGGCCTCGGGCACCTGCACCGGGCGCCCGGACAGCCGCCGTACGGTGTTCTGCCAGGCCGTGCCCCGGGCGCCGCCGCCGATCAGCAGCAGCGGGGTCGAGCGGTCCGCGTCCCCGTCGAGGACCAGGTCGAGAGCGCCGAGCAGCGAGTGCACGGCTCCGTCGTACGCGGCCTGCAGCAGCTGTCCGCCGGTCGTGTCGTGGCGCAGCCCGTGCAGCAGTCCCGAGGCGTTCGGCAGTGCGGGGGTGCGCTCGCCGTCCAGGTAGGGGAGGAGGGTGACGCCGGTGCTGGGTTCGACGGCCTCGCGGTCCAGCCCCAGCAGGGCCGCGACCCGGTCCACGGCGAGGGTGCAGTTCAGGGTGCAGGCCAGCGGCAGCCAGTCGCCGTGGGCGTCGGCGAAGCCCGCCACGGTGCCGGTCGGGTCCGCGGGGCGGCGCTTCGACACGGCGTACACCGTGCCCGAAGTGCCGAGGCTCATCACCGGCGTACCGGGCCGAAGGCCCAGGCCCAGCGCGGCGGCCGCGTTGTCGCCGGTGCCCGGGGCCACCAGGGTGCCCCTGGAGAACGGCAGGTCGTGGCCGCCGCGCACGGTACCGGCCACTTCGCCGGGCCGGACCACCCGGGGCAGCAGGGCGGGGTCGAGCCCCACGTGGGCGAGGATCTCCTGGTCGTACGACTCCGTGCCCGACGCCCACCAGCCGGTCCCGGAGACGTCGCCGCGGTCGGTGGTGCCCTGCCCCGTGAGGCGCTCGGTGAGGTAGTCGTGGGGGAGGCGTACGGCCTTGGCCGCCCGGACCGCCTCCGGCTCGTGTTCGGCCAGCCACGCCCACTTCGTCACCGTGAAGGACGCGGCCGGCACGGAGCCGGTGCGCTCGGCCCAGAACTTCGCGCCGCCCAGCTCCTCGGTCAGCCGCCGGGCCTGCGGCGCCGAGCGCACGTCGTTCCACAGCAGGGCCGGGCGGACCGGCTCGCCCCGCGCGTCGAGCGTGACGAGCCCGTGCTGCTGCCCGCCGATGGACACCGCGGCCGCCTCGCGCGCCGCGTCCCCGCACTGACGCAGGGCCTCGCACAGGGCGTCCCACCACTGACGCGGGTCGCTCTCGCGGCCGGCCCCGGCGGTCACCGTGTGCGGGGCCTGGCCACTCGCGACGACCTGTCCGGTCGCCACGTCGACGACCAGCGCCTTCGTGGACTGCGTGGACGTGTCCACGCCGACGACGAGCGGACCCTCGGCTGCTGACATCGCGCTCTCCCTAAATTTTTCCGCGGCTCTGCGGGGTCTGTCTTCCCAGAGATGCGTTCGCATACTAATTTGTAAACGGCCATGACGAAATAGTCTCAGCACGCAAGGAGCCGCGGCATGAACTACCAGCCCACCCCTGAGGACAGGTTCACCTTCGGCCTGTGGACCGTCGGCTGGCAGGGAAGGGACCCGTTCGGCGACGCCACGCGGCGTGCCCTCGACCCGGTCGAGACGGTGCAGCGCCTGGCCGAGCTCGGCGCCCACGGCGTGACCTTCCACGACGACGACCTGATCCCCTTCGGGTCCTCGGACACCGAGCGCGAGGCGCACATCAAGCGCTTCCGGGAGGCCCTCGACGCGACCGGCATGAAGGTGCCGATGGCCACCACCAACCTGTTCACGCACCCCGTCTTCAAGGACGGCGCGTTCACCGCGAACGACCGCGACGTACGCCGCTACGCCCTGCGCAAGACGATCCGGAACATCGACCTGGCGGCCGAGCTGGGCGCCAAGACCTACGTCGCCTGGGGCGGGCGCGAGGGTGCCGAGTCCGGCGCCGCCAAGGACGTACGCGTCGCGCTGGACCGCATGAAGGAGGGCTTCGACCTCCTCGGTGAGTACGTCACCGAGCAGGGCTACGACCTGCGCTTCGCCATCGAGCCCAAGCCGAACGAGCCGCGCGGCGACATCCTGCTGCCCACGGTCGGCCACGCGCTGGCGTTCATCGAGCGCCTTGAGCGTCCCGAGCTGTACGGCGTCAACCCGGAGGTGGGCCACGAGCAGATGGCCGGCCTGAACTTCCCGCATGGCATCGCGCAGGCGCTGTGGGCGGGCAAGCTCTTCCACATCGACCTCAACGGCCAGTCCGGCATCAAGTACGACCAGGACCTGCGCTTCGGCGGCGGCGACCTGCGTGCCGCCTTCTGGCTGGTCGACCTCCTGGAGAGCGCCGGTTACGACGGCCCCCTGCACTTCGACTTCAAGCCGCCGCGGACCGAGGACCTCGACGGCGTGTGGGCGTCGGCCGCGGGCTGCATGCGCAACTACCTCATCCTCAAGGACCGCGCGGCCGCCTTCCGGGCCGACCCGGAGGTCCAGGAGGCCCTGCGCTCCTCGCGTCTGGACGAGCTGGCCCAGCCCACCGCGGCCGACGGCCTGAAGTCCCTTCTCGCCGACCGCGGCGCCTTCGAGGACTTCGACGTGGAGTCGGCCGCCGCGCGCGGCATGGGCTTCGAGCGGCTCGACCAGCTGGCGATGGACCACCTGCTGGGGGCGCGCGGCTGACCGCACGCGCGCGTGCCGCGGCTTCCGAGGGTGCTCGGCAGCTGGGTGACCTCGGGGTCTCAGTGACGTCAGGGTCTCTGTGACCTCGGGTTTTCTGAGTGACCTCGGCTTTTGGATGGCCTCGGCTTTTGAGCGATCCCGCGCGGA
Organism: Streptomyces sp. NPDC033131; assembly: GCF_055578365.1. Classification (NCBI taxonomy): domain Bacteria; kingdom Bacillati; phylum Actinomycetota; class Actinomycetes; order Kitasatosporales; family Streptomycetaceae; genus Streptomyces; species Streptomyces sp. NPDC033131. Next base: position 73,652 of record NZ_JBVIPA010000005.1, on the reverse strand, counting down.
ATGTTCCGGAATCATGCGGTCCAGGGCATGAGGCCGCATCAACTTCCGCGCGGGGCTCGCGCCATGACCGCTTCGAGGCGACTCTGGACGCTATGGCCATGCCGCCCGTACCGCCTCAGCCGCCCGGGCCACCGGGTGACACGCCGCCTCCGGGCGACGGTTTCGGACCGCCTCCCGAAGGCTTCGGCCACAGTGGACCGACCCCGTACGGGGGTTCGGCTTCGTACGAGGGCTCCTCACACGGTGGTTTCTCGTCGACCCAGCCGATGTCTCCCACCGGTGCACCGGGCGGGCCGTCCGGCGGCCCGGCAAGACGCCGAAACCCGTTGTTCGTCATCCTGGCCGTGATCGCGGCCGCGGTGGCCGTTGCCGCGGTGGTCCTCATGGCGTCAGGCAACAGTGACTCGCCGGACGAGAAGGCACCCCCCGAGAGCAGCGCGGGCACGAGCCGCGCCGCCTCGCCGTCGTTCAGTCTCCCGACCGAGCTGCCCAGCAGTCTGCCGACCGATCTGCCGTCGCAGTTCCCCACCGAGCTGCCGAGCGACTTCCCCAGCGACTTGCCGAGCGACTTCGAATCGCTGATCCCGTCACTCGGCGACGTCCTTCCCTAGCCGGAATCCGCCGTCAGCCGCAGACCGACGGCACCGCAGATGGATGCCTGCCGCAGACCGGCGTCCGCGCAGACCGACGTCGGGCGCCGTGTGGTGGCCGCACGGACGGCATCCGACCGGAGGGCGAGCGGCTCATGGCTCACGCGCGCGACGCCCTCCATCTCGTTCAGGAGGCTTCCTCCTCGGGGCCGGCCTCCGCAGAAGCCAGCGCGGTCGCGGGATCCTGGGCGGGCCCGCCGACGGGCACCCAGCGACCGCCCTCCTTCCGATACGGCCACCAACGGCCGTCGCGCCCCAGACGCACCTGGCCCGGCGCGTCGACGACCGTCCACCGGTTGGCCTGCGCCCGCAGCGTCGGCCGTTCGTCCTCGTCCCAGGCCGAGTCCAGGACGGCACGCACGCGTGCGAGCGTTTCGCCTTCCACGGTCCACTCCTCCTCGCACACCGCCAGCGCGGCAGGGCCCCCGTGCCGCCAGGCCCGCACGGCCAGGGCCAGCTGCTCCCGGCCGCGTCCCGACCCGTCGGCCAGCCGGTCCAGAACGGCCTTCGCGGGGGCGCCCGCGGCGAGGCGGACGGCATCTTGAGCCGCCGTCAGCTCCCCTTCGGCGACCGGCGATCCGGGACCGGTCCGTAGAGCCTCGCCGAGCAGGCGGTGGGCCTCCACTGCCGTCCGGGCGGCCAGGAACTCCAGGGCCGCCGGATCGATCCCGGGCGCGGGCGGGGTCTCGGTGTCCAGGGGCGACGGCACGCCTGGCTCCTCGGGCAGGCCGGGCAGAGCGGGCAGCGGCGGCAGGTCCTCCCCGGCGGCGTACGCCTGTGCGGCATCCACGCCCGCCGGTTCGGCGGCCACCGTGGCGGGCGCGGCGCTGCGCTTCTGGAGGGCGTCCAGCAGGACGCGTTCGGAACGGCCCCGCATCAGCAGCAGCACGAAGGGATCCTCGTCCAGCAGGCGCGCCACCTGGTGGCACAGGGCCGCGGTGTGTCCGCAGTGGTCCCAGGCGTCGCAGTCGCACTCCGGCTCCAGATCGCCCACGCCGGGCAGCAGTTCGATGCCGGCCGCAGCCGCGTCCTCGACCAGGTGCGGCGGCATGTCGCGGTCCAGCAGCGCCGCCACGTGCCCGGCACGCTCGACGGCCATGTCGAGGAAGCGGTCCCACTGCTCGTCCGACAGCTCCGCCAGCAGCACGTCGGCCCGGTGTGCGGTGCCGTCGCTGTCCTGTACGACCGCGATGATGCGTCCCGGGCGCACCGACACCGCGCCGACGGCTCCCGCGCGCGCGAGTCTGCGCCCCGCCTTCACCTGCGCCGAGTCCAGTGCCGTGTCCTCCAGGGCCTTCAGCCAGGCCAGGCCCCACCACGTCTGTGCGAAGCCCCTCCCGCGCGCGGGAGGCAGCGCGGCGAACGTGCGCTCCGTGTCACCGTCGTACGCGTTCATCGTGCGCCTCCTCGCAGTTCGACCAGCTCGGCCAGCTCCCTGTCCGTCAGTTCCGTGAGTGCCGCCTCACCCGCGCCGAGCACGGCGTCGGCCAACTGCCGTTTCCGGTCGAGCATGTCGGCGATACGGTCCTCGATGGTCCCCTCGGTGATCAGCCGGTGCACCTGCACGGGCCGGGTCTGGCCGATGCGGTACGCGCGGTCGGTGGCCTGCGCCTCGACCGCGGGGTTCCACCAGCGGTCGTAGTGCACGACGTGCTCGGCCCGGGTGAGGTTCAGGCCCGTGCCCGCGGCCTTCAACGACAACAGGAAGACGGGGACTTCGCCGTCCTGGAAGCGCCGCACCATCGCCTCCCGCCGGGGAACGGGCGTCCCGCCGTGCAGGAACTGCGAGGGCGTGCCGCGGGCCGCCAGGTGTCGCTCGACGATCCGGGCCATCTGCACGTACTGCGTGAAGACGAGGACGCTCGCCCCCTCGGAGAGGATGGTGTCGAGGAGTTCGTCCAGCAGCTCCAGCTTCCCGGAGCGTCCGGCGATCGTCGGCCGCTCCTCCTTGAGAAACTGTGCCGGGTGGTTGCAGATCTGCTTCAGGCTCGTCAGCAGCTTCACGATCAGCCCGCGCCGGGCCATGTCGTCGGCGCCGGCGATCTCCGCGAGGGTCTCGCGCACCACCGCCTCGTACAGGCCCGCCTGTTCCGGTGTGAGTGACACGGCACGGTCGGTCTCGGTCTTCGGCGGCAGTTCCGGGGCGATCCCCGGATCGGACTTTCGGCGACGCAGCAGGAAGGGCCGTACGAGCCGGGCGAGCCGTTCCGCGGCTGCCGGGTCCTGACGGCCCTCGACGGGCTGCGCGTACCGCGTGCGGAAGCTGCCGAGCCTGCCCAGCAGACCCGGAGTCGTCCAGTCGAGGATCGCCCACAGCTCCGACAGGTTGTTCTCCACCGGCGTGCCGGTGAGCGCCACGCGTGCGCGTGCGCCGATCGAGCGCAGCTGCCTGGCGGTCGCCGAGTACGGGTTCTTCACGTGCTGGGCCTCGTCCGCCACGACCATGCCCCACGGCACCTCGCCGAGCCGGCGGGCGTCCAGGCGCATCGTGCCGTACGTGGTGAGGACGAACTCCCCGTCGGCCAGGTCGTCCAGGCTGCGGCGGGCCCCGTGGAACCGGCGCACGGGGGTGCCGGGCGCGAACCTCTCGATCTCGCGCTGCCAGTTGCCCATCAGGGACGTCGGGCACACCACGAGGGTGGGACCGGCGGACTCGGCGTCGGTCTGCCGGTGCAGATGCAACGCGATCAGGGTGATGGTCTTGCCGAGTCCCATGTCGTCGGCGAGACAGCAGCCCAGCCCCAGCGACGTCGTCCGGGCCAGCCAGCTCAGGCCCCGCAGCTGGTAGTCCCGCAGCGTGGCGGCGAGCGCGGCGGGCTGTGCGACGGGCTCCTGAGCCTCGGGGTCCGCGAGGCGCTCCCGTAGTGCCGCCAGCCAGCCCGTGGGATGGACGTCGACCCGGCGGCCGTCCACCTCGGTGGAGCCCGTCAGGGCGGCGCTCAGGGCGTCGATGGGCGTCACCTTGCGGTCCTGCCTGGCGCGGGCTCGGCGCACCTCCTCGGGGTCGACCAGGACCCACTGGTCGCGCAGGCGCACGAGGGGCCGGTCTGCCTCGGCGAGCCGGTCGAGTTCTTCCCGGGTGAGCCGCCGGCCGCCCAGCGCGAACCGCCAGTCGAAGGCGAGCAGCGCGTCGGCGGACAGGAACGACGGGGTGGCCGCCGAGGCCTTGAAGGGCCCCGTCTCGTCGTCCGGCGGACCGACCACCGCGCTGGCGGTGAACCTGCGGGCCAGTCCTTTCGGCCAGTGCACCTCGACTCCGGCGCCGAGGAGGCTGCGGGCCCCCTCCCCGAGGAGTTCGGTGACCTCCTCGTCGGCGAGTTCAAGGGCGTCGGGCACGGACGCCGAGAGCAGCGGCGCGAGCGGCGGCCAGGCCCGTGCGGCGCGGCGGAGCGCGAGCAGGGCGTCCATCCGCCCGCCCGCGTCGAACACCTCACCCGCCGTGCCGGAACCCGTCCACACCTCGACGGCGTCCGCGACGAGCGTCGGGTCGCTCACGCTGTGCACCTGCAGCACGGCCCGGAACGGCAGCACCGTGTCGTCCCGGGCCTCGGTCGGACCGGGTGCCTCGATCCGCAGCGAGAGCCGTACGCCCGCGTCGTGGCCCGCGGCGACGTCGGCGGCCCACGGGCGCTGCTCGGGCAGGTGCTGCGGTTCCGGCGCCGCGTAGGCGGGCCCGCCGGTCGCCAGGGGGGCCGCGGGGGAGCGGGGCAGCGTGTCGGCGACCGCGTCCAGGAAGGCGCGCAACAGCCGCTCCGGGTCGGGCAGGCGCAGGGGCCGGACGCCGTCCATGGGCACGGCGTGCGCCTCGGGCGGCATCGCGGCGGCGAGCCGGCGGATGTGTTCCACGTCCGCCGTCCTCAGAGGGCCCGTGCGCCAGGCGTCGTGGTCGCTCGGGGAGAGACCGGGCAACAGCAGGCCGCGTGCCGTGAGGTGCAGGGCCAGCACGGCAGCCGCGCCCCAGAACGCGGACGCGCGGTGTGCGTGTTCGCAGGCCCGCGCGCGCGTGAGCGCCGGCAGCGCGACGCGCACCGGCAGCAGGAGGGCCGGCACGCTCACCAGTTCGACACCGTCGTCGCCGGGCAGGGCGACGGCGAGCTCTTCGACGGTCCCCGCCGCCAGGGCAGGAGGGACATCGCCGTCGGGCCGCCAGAAGGCGACACGGCCGGTGCGAGCCGGATCGCCGGGCACGAACAGGGCGCAACAGCGAGCCAGTTCGGAGATCTGGGTCGATGGTGCCGGGGAAATCATCTGCACAGAGATGCCGATTCCTCAAATTTGACTACCGGGTCGGCCGCCGAGGATACAGCACAGCCGCGCCTCACCTGGCATGACGGGGAAGTAACCTGTGTCACTTTTCGATAAGGGTGTCGCCACCACGCCACCACGCCGACCCCCACCACATCGACAAGGACCCCGACGTCGCGCCGCCGACGTCCTCGTCTTCACCGGCGAGCAGGCGGCGCTCCGGACCGGCTTCAAGCGTAGGCTCACCCGCAACCAGGCCTGGCTGTCCTTCGCGCCCACCCACAAGGGCATGCACATGCCCGATCCGAGCTGCGAACCGTAGGGCCATCTGCGCCGGCAGGTCCTCATCTCGCGCAACCTTCGCGGCGGCGCGGTGACCGACTGGTTTCTCGGCGGCCTCACCTGTCAGATCGAGCACCACCTCTTCCCCGGCATGCCCCGCCCCCAGCTGCGGCTCGTCCGGCCACTGGTGCGCGCACGCTGCCGGGAGTTGGATATCCCTTACGCGGAGACCGGGCTCGTCGACTCCTGCCGACAGGCTCTGCAGCACATGCACCAGGTGGGCGACCTCCTGCGGACGGAGTAGGGGCGCGCCTCGGGGATGTCTCAGGGGCGTCTCAGGGTCGCGGTTCGGAACCGCGAGAGGCGCGGACCCGTTTTTCTGGACAGAGAGCGGCACTGGCCGCGGAGGAGGCGACGCACATGTCGAAGAAGGCGAAGATCGCCGCAGGAGGTGTGGCGGTCGGGCTCATCCTGCTGATCTGGCTGCCCTGGTGGGCCGCGCTCCTGATCGTCCTGGGAGTCCCTGCGGCCGCGTACCTCACGCTGGACCCCTCACAGCGGCGCAGGCTGCGCCGCGTCTCGCGAAAGGAGCTGGGCCGCTGACGCACCAGCACGCCGGCTCGGGCCGAGCCGACCAGTGCGCCGGATTCCACCGTGGAGCCGCTCGCGGACCTGCCGACCGGCATGGTCCGCGGGCGGACGGACGCCCCATGGTGCTCAGGAGATCAGCCGCGAGCCCGACGTCGCCCGGCCGGGCTCAGAGCGGGCGTACGGCCATCTTGTCGAGCGCCTCCAGGAGGCCCGGTAGCTCTGGGCCCCGGCCCACCGGCAGGACCTCGCCGGGCTCGTCGTCGAGCAGGACGAACGCGATGTCGTCGGTCCTGGCCACGAGTGACCAGCCGGGACCGTCGGCACGCAGTGTCCGCGCGTCCCCGGGAGCGAAGGAAGACCGGACGCGACCGAGGGGAGGAGGCGCGTCCACGTAGGCGCGGGCCTCCGCGAGGACACGCCGGATGCCGCCGTGCCCCGCGTGTCCGTCCTTCCCGGCTTCCCGGGCGCCACCGGTGCTCTCGGACGGCTCGTCGTCGTCCGCGGTGCCGGAGTTCCCGTCGCCGAGGTCGTCGCCGCGGTTCTGGAAGGCCGCGTCGTCGATCTGCTCACGCCAGACCGCCCACTGGAGGGCGATCTCGTCGGCGCCCAGTCGCCGCTGGGCCGACCCCCAGACGGTGGTGTCCGGAGGCGTCAGCGACGGACCCTGCGCGACGTCGGGGTCGGGGTCGTGCGGCGCCGGCACGCCCGGCGCCGCGACGGCGACCGCGAGCGGCCAGCCCGGCAGGGCGGCGACGACCGTGCGTTCGTCGGGCGACAGATCGTGCTCCATGCCGCAGTCCCAGGACGCGATGGCGACGGCGACCAGCGACACGTCGTCGACGACGACCGTCCACCGGGCGCCCTCGCCGTCCTGGCCGAGCACCAGGCCGTACCCGTCCGCCAGCGGCGCGAGACCGAGCGTCGCGCAGGCCTCCGGATAGTCGTCGCCCAGCACGCTCGGGAACTTCGCCGGCGTCAGCAGCACCGCCGTCAGCACATAGAGCGCGTCGTCCGCGGCGGCGACGGCGTCCTCGTCCGTCCCGGCCATCCCAGCCTCCCCATCGGTTCGTCCAACGGCGCGCACCCTAGTGCGCCCGGAAGGCGCTTGTCACGACTCCCCGGCACACCGGAGCTGCAGTTTTCCGGCCGGACGGGGCGAAACGACCGCCAGGGCACGCGCGTCAGGCCACCGGAAGCCCCAGAAGTGCGCGCGCCACCGTCCGCGGTGACTCGTCGCGCTCCCGGGCGAGCGCGATGACGGCCCGGCATGCCAACTCGTTCACCCCGAAGGACAGCGCCTCCGGCGACACCCAGCCGGCGGTCTCGTCGATCCGCTCCTGGTCGTCCTCCGCGCAGGCCGACACATACGCGGCGGCGGCTTCGAACAGGTTGTGCGAGCGGGTGTCCCGGCCGGTGTCCGTCTCGGCGCGCAGGGCATGGACGAATCTGGCACCGGACTTGCGGATCCTGTCGAACATGCTGACCACCTTCCCCCTGTGTGGTTGCCATGGCTGACCGTTCATCTTCCGCTACCCAACGTAGAGTTGGAGCTTCGGCGACAGAAGGGGGACGGCGCGGTGAAGCGCTTCGAGCGGCTCGCGCAGATTCGGACGATGGACCCGGAGAGGGACGCCACCGAGATCTACCGGCTCTCCGTGGCGTACGAGTTTCCCTGGGACTTCACCCGCGCCCTGGAACTGGCCCTGTACCGCACGTACGCCGTGCCGAGCATAGGGCGACTGCTCGCGGAGACGGCGGAACTCACGGACCGGACGCAGAAGCGGTACGACGACACCTCGCTGCTTCTCGACGCCGTGGTCGAGCACGGTTTCGTCAGCGAGCAGGGCCGGACGGCGATCCGTCGCATCAACCAGATGCACCGCAGCTACGACATCGGCAACGACGACATGCGGTACGTGCTCTGCACGTTCGTCGTGATGCCCAAGCGCTGGATCGAGGCCTATGGCTGGCGTCGGCTGTCGCGTCACGAGATCGTCGCCTCCACCGTCCACCACCGCACACTGGGACGGCACATGGGCATCAAGGACGTACCGGAGACCTACGAGGAGTTCGAGGCGTGCCTCGACGCCTACGAAAAGGCCCACTTCGCCTGGGACCCGCAGGCACGACGAGTCTCCGACGCCACACTCGACCTCATGGCCTCCTGGTACCCGCGCCCTCTCGTGCCGCTCCTGCGCACCACGACGCTCGCCCTGCTCGACGACTCGCTCCTGAAGGCCTTCCGCTACCCGCCTCCCGGCGCCGCCACCCGCGCGGGCGTCCGCCGCGCGGTCCGGCTTCGCGGCCGAGCCGTCCGGCTGCTGCCGCCGCGGCGCGCACCACACCACGCGCGCCACAACTGGGAGATCAAGGGCTACCCGAACGGCTACCGCCTCGAGGACCTGGGCACCCTCCCGGTTCCGGGGGTGCGGGGCTGCCCGGTACGTCACACCGGCCCGTCAGCGATCATCTCCGGCGAGTGAGCCGCGATGTCGAGGGCCAGAGGGGCAGCATGAGGCAGGCCGATTTCGACGGCCAGGGGAAACGCATCCGGTGGACCGAGCCCCCGGGACAGCAACCCGCGCGCGTGCACGTGCACGGGCTCGGCGCGGTCTCGACCGTGTACCACGCGCAATCGCCGCGCGGCCCGAGCTCGGCGTACGACCCAGCCTGTTCGTGGACCTGCCCGGGCACGGCGTCAGCGACCGGCCCGGCGACTTCGGACACACGCTGGAGAACCACGCGGAGGCCCTGGCGGCGGCACTGGACGCTGCCGACGTGGCAGGCACGGAGCTCATCGGGCACAGCATGGGCGGCACGGTCGCCCTCGTGCTCGCCCGCCGGCGGCCGGACCTCGTCTCGCGGCTGGTCCTCACCGAGGCCAACCTCGGCGCCTCTCCGCCGCCCGCGGCCGGCAGCAGCGATATCGCCGCCTACGAGGAGGACGCGTTCGTCGACGGCGGATACGCGCGCGTGCTGGAGAAGGCCGGCCCCTTGTGGGCGGCGACCATGCGGCTGGCCGACCCGCGCGCCCTGCATCGCAGCGCCGTCGGGCTGCGCGCGGCTCGGACCCCGTCATGCGCACGATCCTGGAAACGCTGTCGGTCGCCCGGGACTACCCGCAGGGCGAGTTCAGCGGTGGCCTCGACGGAAGGAAGGACCTGGAGGCCGCGGGTGTGCGCGTGGTGACCGTGCCCGGCGCCGGTCACAAGGTCATGTTCGACAACCCCGACGTCTTCGTGGCGGTGATCGCCGGACCGGGCTGAGGCGTGAGTCCGGGCGGACGGCGTCAGTCCTCGCGGACGGCCAGAGCCAGGAACCGGTCGTCCCGGTCCACGTACGAGGTCAGGCGCCACCCGGATCCGGCCAGCAGCGGACGGAGAACGGGCTCCGCACGCAGATCGTCCGGGGTGATCCGCCGGCCCTGGCGTGCCGCGAGCGCCGCCCTGCCGATCGGGTGGAACAGGGCGAGCGTGCCGCCGGGGCGCACCACGCGCGCCAACTCCCGCAGGTTCTGGGCCGGATCGGGCAGGTGTGAGATGAGGCCCGCTCCGAACACCGCGTCCAGTGACCGCGAACGCAGCGGCAGCGCGGTCACGTCGGCGAGCAGCAACCGCCCGTCCCGGTCCCGTCCGGCCCGTACGGCGGCCTGCAGCATGTCAGGGGTCAGATCGGCCCCGACGACCACTCCCGAAACCCCCACGGCCGCGCGCAGCGGCGTCAGGGCCCGCCCCGTGCCGCAGCCCGCGTCGAGCACGCGATCGCCCTCGCGCAGTCCGAGGTCCGCGACCGCGGCGGCGTAGACCGGACCGTCGTCGGGGAACCGGCTGTCCCAGTCGGCGGCACGCGCGGCGAAGAATTCCTGGACGTGTGTGTGGTGGTCGCTCATGCTCCGCATGATCCCTCACCGACACGGATGGCGTCCGGGCGCACACGTTCGAGCGCCACGCGATCGTTCAGGTACAGCTCTTCGTCAGATTGCAGCACTTTTCGAAATGCGCCCTCTTTGTACCCCCCTGCCCGGACTAGCGTCCCGGAGCCATGGGACACCTGGACCACGCCGCCCTGGGGTGGCTGACCCCCGTGCTGTCGTACGCGATGGCCTGCATAGGCGCCGCACTCGGGCTGCGCTGCACCGTCCGCGCGCTCGGCGCCACCGGGCGCTCGCGCCGCAACTGGCTCGTCACCGCGGCCTCCGCGATCGGCACGGGCATCTGGACCATGCACTTCGTGGCCATGCTCGGCTTCAGCGCCGGCGGCACCGACATCCGCTACGACGTGCCGCTGACGATCGCGAGCCTCCTCGTCGCCATGATCGTCGTCTGTGCCGGCGTCTTCGCCGTCGGCTACAGCCGTGACCGCACTCGCGCGCTCTTCCTCGGCGGACTCACCACCGGGCTCGGCGTCGCGAGCATGCACTACCTGGGCATGGCCGCGGTACGGCTTCACGGCGCCGTCACCTACGATCAGGTGCTCGTCGGACTCTCCGTCCTGATCGCCGTCGTCGCGGCGACAGCGGCCCTGTGGGCGGCCCTCAACATCAAGTCGCCCGTCGCCGTCACCCTCGCCTCGCTCATCATGGGGGCGGCCGTGAGCAGCATGCACTACACCGGGATGTTCGCGGTGAGTGTGCGCGTCGAACCCTCCGGGGCGGCCCTGCCCGGGGCCACGGCGATGCAGTTCATCTTCCCCCTCGCCGTGGGCCTCGGGTCCTACCTCTTCCTGACCTCGGCCTTCGTCGCGCTGTCGCCGACCTCGGGTGAGCGCCAGGCCACCGCCTCCGCCCAGCGGCCGATCGAGGGGGCGGCCCACTAGCGGCCCGTACCCCGCACTGCCCGGACGGCACCTCCCGAACCACTCCCGAGCGAGGAGGCCATGCGTACACCGCGTAGGACCCCCACAGCCGGCGCCGAGACGCCGCTGCACACCCCCGCGCGCGGCCGCCGCGCGCATGCCGGACCGCCGGCCGACGAAGCCCCGGACGAATCCGTGGGCGTGATACCGGAGGACGCGCCCGCGCGCGCGGGGCGCCGGATGATGCGCCCGCGGACCGTCCGCGCGAAGATCGTCTGCCTGCTCATGGTGCCGGTGGTCTCCCTGCTCGCCCTGTGGGCGTACGCCACCGTCACCACCGCCCAGGACGTCGCCCGCCTGCGGCAGTTGCAGCGCGTGGACGCCGGAATCCGGGCCCCCGTCGCCGTGGCCGTGGCCGCGCTCCAGACCGAACGGGCGGCCGCCGTCCGCTACGCGACCGAACCGTCGGATGGGCGGAACGGCGACCTGAAGAAGCTCGCGGAACGCACGGACCGCGCGGTGGCCGCGCTGCGGCTCGGGGACACCAACACCATCGCCGACAGCGAGGAACTGCCCGCCGGAGTGGCCCGGCGGCTCGAAGCGTTCGTCACCGGCGCCGAACAACTGCGGTCACTGCGCACGGCCGTGCTCGACCGCCGCGCGGACTGGGACGAGACCTACGGCCGGTACACGAAGACCATCGGGAGCGCCTTCGCCGTGGGAGGTGCCCTCACCGGCATCCAGGACGCCGAACTCGGCTCCGACGCGCGCGTGCTGCTCGAGTTCTCCCGCGCGGGAGAGGCACTGGCCCAGGAGGACGTGGTCCTCGCCAGTGCGCGCCTGACCGGGGGCCTCTCGGGCGAGCGGCTGCGGTTGTTCACCGGAGCCGTCGACACGCGCCGCGCCCTCACCGAGTCCGCGGTCGCCGACCTGCGGGGCTCCGAGCGCGCCGCCTGGCACAACCTCGCCGGCGGCGGCGCCTACGCCACCGTGGGCGCCACCGAGGACAAGATCCTCGCCGTCGGCGCGGGCGCCCGCGCGATCGACGCGGCACCGGAAGCCGCCTGGAGCGGTGCGCACGCGCGCGTGCAGGACGGCATGCGGACCATCGAGGAGGAAGCGGGACGCGATGTCGCCGACCGGGCCGACCCGTTCACCCGGGGTCTGCTCACTCCCGCCGGCGCCGCGGTACTCCTCGGCCTCGTCGCCGTCGCCGCCTCCCTCGTCATCTCCGTACGCATCGGCCGCGGACTTGTCATCGAGCTGGTGAGCCTGCGCAACAGCGCGCTGGAGATCGCCCGCCGCAAACTTCCCGAAGCCATGGGGAAGCTGCGCGCGGGCGAGGAGATCGACGTGCAGGCCGAGGCCCCGCCCGGACCGCCCGCGGAGGACGAGACCGGCCAGGTCGCCGAGGCCCTGAGCACCGTGCACCGCGCCGCGCTGCGGGCCGCGGTGGAACGCGCGGAGCTCGCCAGCGGCATCTCGGGAGTCTTCGTCAACCTCGCCCGCCGCAGCCAGGTCCTCGTCCACCGCCAGCTGAGCCTCCTCGACAGCATGGAACGCCGGTCCGACGACCCGAACGAGCTCAGCGACCTGTTCCGGCTCGACCACCTCACCACCCGCATGCGACGCCACGCCGAGAGCCTGATCATCCTCTCCGGTGCGGCCCCCGGCCGCGCGTGGCGCATGCCGGTCTCCCTGACGAACGTGGTCCGCGCGGCCGTCTCCGAAGTGGAGGACTACGCGCGCGTGGAAGTACGACAACTCCCCGACGCGTCCGTGGTCGGCGCGGCCGTCGCCGACCTCACCCACCTCCTGGCCGAGATCATCGAGAACGCCGCCCAGTTCTCGCCGCCCCACACACGCGTGCGCGTCACCGGCGAGCCCGTCGGCAACGGCTACGCCGTGGAGGTCGAGGACCGAGGACTGGGCATGGGCAAGGACACCCTCGCCGAGGCCAACCGACGCATCGAGCAGTCCGAGACACTCGACCTGTTCGACAGCGACCGGCTCGGCCTCTTCGTGGTCAGCAGGCTCGCCGCCCGGCACGGCATCAAGGTCCACCTGCGCACCTCGCCCTACGGCGGCACCACGGCGGTCGTCCTGCTGCCCACAGCCCTGCTCCACGCCGGCGCGGCACAACGGCCCGCCCGTCGCGAGGAGGACGCGGAACGACCCGCGGAACACGAGTTCGCGCGCGTGGCCGCCACCGCACAGAACCACGAGTCCGTCCCGGCCCCGGCCGACCGCCCCGCCCTGGTCGCACCGGCACCGGCACCGGCCGCGGCCCGGGCCACGACCGACACCCCACCCCCCGGAGTCACCGCCTTGCGTCTGCACCGTCCGCCGGACGACGCCGCCGAGGACTCGGACGATCTTCCGCGCCGGGTACGGCAGGCGAACCTCGCCCCTCAACTGCGCGAGCGGCGCTCCGAGGAGCCGGCCCACGCCTCCGCCACCCGGAGCGACGACCAACGCACCCCCGAACTCGTACGGGACCGCATGGCGGCGTACCGCGAAGGCTGGGCCCGCGGCGGCGGCAGGCAGCCCGGCCGCGGCGACGCCCCGGATTCCCCGGCCGGCAGTGACAGCAGCAGCGAAGGAGACCCCGAATGATCCAGGACCCGAGCATGAGAGCCGCACAGCGGTCCGGCGAACTGGACTGGCTGCTGGACGACCTGGTGGTGCGCGTGGGCGCGGTACGACACGCCGTGGTGCTGTCCAACGACGGGCTCGCCGTGGGCGCGTCGACCGACCTGAGGCGTGAGGACGCCGAACACCTCGCCGCCGTCGCCTCCGGTTTCCACAGTCTGGCCAAGGGCACGGGCCGGCACTTCGGTGTCGGAGGCGTGCGCCAGACCATGGTGGAGATGGACGACGGCTTCCTGTTCGTGGCCGCCGCGGGCGACGGCTCCTGCCTCGCCGTCCTCACCACCGTGACCGCCGACATAGGGCTCGTCGCCTATGAGATGGCACGACTGGTCAAGCGCGTCGGCGAGCACCTGTACACGCCCACCCGCGTCGGCGCGCGGCCCCCCGCCGCCGGATGAGGCGAGAAGGCGGTCCACGCAGATGACCGAGGACATGACGGGCGGCCCGCGGGAGCAGGGCAGCCAGTGGTACGACGGCGAGGCCGGCCCACTCGTCCGGCCGTACGCGATGACGGGCGGACGCACCACACCCGGCCCCAGCGGGGTGCGCTTCGACCTGATCGCCCTCGTCACGCTGGACGCGGGGGCGCCCGGCTTCGACGACGACACCGCTCTGGGGCCGGAGCACCGGGCCCTGATCGATCTGTGCCGTCCGGAGACGCAGTCGGTCGCGGAACTCGCGGCGGGCGCCGACCTGCCCGTGGGCGTGGTCCGGGTGCTCCTCGGCGACCTGCTCGAACTCGGCTGTGTGACCGTCAGCCGTCCGGTGCCGCCCGCGCAGCTGCCCGACGAGCGGATTCTGCGCGAGGTGATCGAGGGACTGCGAGCGCTGTAGATGGAAGTCGAGAACCGGAGCCCCCGGAAAGAAGCCGCAGTTGTCCCCATGCACACACCCTCCGACGTCAACCGTTTGCCGGCCCTCCCGAGAGAAGTGATCGATGGTCTCCGATGACTCCGACGCCCAGGACGGCGACACGGCCGCGCTGGCGCTGAAGATACTGGTCGCCGGCGGGTTCGGCGTGGGCAAGACCACCCTGGTGGGCGCGGTCAGCGAGATCCGGCCGCTGCGCACCGAGGAACTGCTCAGTGAGGCAGGTCAGTTGGTGGACGACACCGACGGCGTGGACCAGAAGGTCACCACGACGGTCGCCATGGACTTCGGCCGCATCACCATCCGCTCCGGCCTGTCCCTCTACCTCTTCGGCACGCCGGGCCAGGACCGCTTCTGGTTCCTGTGGGACGAACTGTCGCAGGGTGCCCTCGGCGCGGTGGTCCTCGCCGACACCCGCCGACTGGAGGACTGCTTCCCCGCGGTCGACTACTTCGAGCACCGGCACATCCCGTTCGTGGTGGCCGTCAACTGCTTCGCGGACGCCCGGACCTACGGCGCCCAGGACGTCTCGCGCGCTCTCGATCTCGACCAGGGCACACCTGTGGTGCTCTGCGACGCCCGTGACCGTGACTCGGGAAAGGAGGTGCTGATCCGGCTGGTCGAGTACGCCGGGCGGATGCACACCGCCCGGCTGCTCGACTCGGTCAGCTGACCCTGGCGGTCGCTCTCAGTCGGCGACCGCCTTCTGTGCCAGGACCTTGTCGATCGAGACCCGGACGAGGAGTTCGCCCGGTACGCCGTTGCGCGTGCCGAACTCCTCCGCCCGGTCCTCGCCCATGTACCGCGCCCCGATGCGCCCCGCCCAGTGCCTGACCTCGTCGAGGTCCTCGGAGAGCCGGGCGCGGCCCTGTATGACCACGAAGCCGAAGGGCGGCCGGTCGTCGTCCACGCACAGGGCGACCCGGCCGTCCCGGGCCAGGTTGCGTCCCTTCACGGTGGTCTTTCCGGTGTTGAACACGACCTCGTCCCCGTCGAGCAGGAACCAGATCGGCATCAGGTGCGGGCTCCCGTCGGCCCGCACGGTCGACAGCTTTCCGGTGCGGGTGCCGTACGAGACGAACTCCCGCCATTCCACGTCGGTCATCTTCTGTGCCATGCCCCCATCCTCCTTGCCCCGGCGCCGGTGGTGGGGAAGGCTGGCGGAGAGATCCTCCGGCGAGGAGGAGACGTCACACGGGGAGACGGGAAACATGGGGCAGAACCAGGGACTTGGCTGGCTGTTGGACGACTTGACCGAACGCGTCGAACACGTGCGGCACGCCTTGGTCCTGTCCAACGACGGCTTGGTGACCGGGGCGAGTACGGGTCTTCGCCGCGAGGACGCGGAGCACCTGGCCGCCGTCTCGTCCGGACTGCACAGCCTGGCCAAGGGCTCGGGACGGCACTTCGGGGCCGGCCGGGTGCGGCAGACGATGGTCGAGTTCGACGACGCGGTGCTGTTCGTCACCGCGGCGGGCACCGGCAGCTGTCTGTGTGTGCTCAGCGGGGCGGAGGCGGACATCGGCCAGATCGCCTACGAGATGACCCTGCTCGTCAATCGGGTCGGAGAACACCTCGGTGTGGACGTCCGACAGCCCGAGCGAAACCCGGAAAACGACCTCTGACCTGCAAAGTCGACACCCCTCGTGGAGTTATCCACAGGCTTGCCGCGATGTCCGTCGGACCGGCTACGGTTTTTGTCACGGCGAGCGCACACAGCGTGAGCAACCGACTCCACGGGGAAGACCGGACATGCCTGTCGACACCATCACCACTTCGCACGGCCTTGTCTGCGCGCCGAGTCGCGCGGCACGGGAACTGGGGCTCAAGCGAGGCGAGTTCGATCTCGCCGTCCACCTCGGCCACATCCAGACGGTGCCCGACGAAGGCGGCGGGGGCCGCCGCGTCCCGCGCTCCGAGATCGACCGGCTCTGTGCGCACGAGGGCTTCCCGGAGTTCCTGCGGGCACGTGTGAGGGCTGTGGGCACCACGGAGGGGGCGGCCGTCATGGAGGTGTCTCCAGGGAGGTTCACGCGCCTGGCGCGCCTGGGCCTGGTGGTGCCGGTTTCCTTCTACCTGAACCGCTACCGAGCCGTGGTCTGGCGGTATCTGGCCGAGGAGCTACGGCAGTTCGCGGCCGACGAGAAGAACACCCGGCTGCTGACGGCGCGCATGCCCGAGGGAATGCGCGGCCAACTGGACGCCGGCCTGGATCTGCGCGCTCGCAACTGGCGCGGACGCCACCTGGGATTCCTGCTCCGGCAGGCCGGCGACCCGTGGGAGCAGGCCGGGGCGGTCGCCGCCTTCCTCGACCCCCTCCAGATCGCGGAACTCGTCACCGATCCCTACGAGCGCTCCCACGTGAACCGCTTCAAGCCGGGGTTGCCCGTCCACGGCACACCAGGCTCTCCCGCCGCGCACCTCGCCCAGCGGATCATGACGGCTGACGCCCCGGACGAGATCGGCTGGCTGCGGGCCGACCTGCTCCGAGCCGTGCAGGAAGCACGCGAGCACCGGCCGGCACCGCGTCCGGCGACGAAACAGGTCCCCGCGACGGACCGGGTTCCCGCGGCCGCGCACCACGGCCGACCCCTGCCAGGGGAACCGCAGCCGCAGCCGCCCCGGAAACTGCTGGGTTGGCTCCGCCGCGGCACCCCCCGGCCCGCACGGCGTGAACAACCTGCACGGCATGAACGACCTGCAAGGCGTGAACGGCCGGTAGGTCCCGAAGGGCCTACAAGGCCCTGAACAACCCCTCCTGGACGACCGACACGAGCAGGCGCCCTTCAACGTCGTAGATCCGGCCGCGGGCCAGACCGCGTCCGCCCGTGGCGATCGGCGACTCCTGGTCGTACAGGAACCACTCGTCCGCGCGAAACGGCCGGTGGAACCACATGGCGTGGTCCAGGGACGCCATGTCGAACCCCCGCGGACCCCACAGGGGCTCGACCGGGATGCGGACGGCGTCCAGGAGGGTCATGTCGCTGGCGTAGGTCAGTGCGCAGGTGTGCACGAGCGGGTCGTCGCCGAGCGGTCCGACCGCGCGCATCCACACCGCGCTGCGCGGCTCGGCGTCCTTGACCTCCTCGATGGTCCAGCGCAACCGGTCCACGTAGCGGATGTCGAAGGGCTGGCGGCGGGCCATGCGCTCCAACTGCTCCGGCAGCGCGCCCAGATGCTCCCGGATCTCGTCCGTGACCGTCGGCAGGGAATCCGGATCCGGGACCTTGCGGGACGGCGGCAGCTGGTGCTCGAAGCTCCCCTGCTCAGGCTTGTGGAAGGAGGCGGTGAGATTGAAGATCGTGCGGCCCTGCTGCACCGCGGTGACCCGGCGGGTCGTGAACGACCGCCCGTCCCGCACCCGTTCGACCTGGTACACGATCGGCACGCCCGGCCGTCCCGGGCGCAGGAAGTACGCGTGCAGCGAGTGCACCGGGCGGTCGCCCTCCGTGGTGCGGCCGGCGGCGACCAGTGCCTGGCCGGCCACCTGGCCGCCGAAGACCCGCTGGAGGGATTCGTCCGGGCTGAGCCCACGGAAGATGTTGACCTCGATCTGCTCCAGGTCGAGCAGGTCGACCAGTTTCACGGCCGGGTTCGTCATGGGTGGGATTCTCCTGTGCTCACAGCTGGCCGACGTCGGTGACGCGGACGATCGCACGGCCCTCGGCATCGGAGGCCGCCAGGTCGATCTCCGCGCTGATGCCCCAGTCATGATCGTCGTTCGGGTCGTCGAAGATCTGTCGCACGCGCCACAGGCCGTTCTGCGGCTCCTCCTCGATCATCAACAGCTTGGGGCCGCGGGCGTCGGGACCGGTGCCGAGGTCGTCGTACTCGTCCCAGTACTTGTCCATCGCCTCGCCCCAGGCGTCGGCGTCCCAGCCGGTCTCGGCGTCCAGCTCGCCGAGCTGCTGCACCTGGTCCAGGGCGGCCAGCTCGACGCGGCGGAACATGGCGTTGCGGACCAGGACGCGGAAGGCGCGGGCGTTGGCGGTGACCGGCTTGACCTGGTCGGCCTTCTCCTGGGCCTCCTCGGCGGTCATCTCCTCCGGGTTCGCGAGCTGCTCCCACTCGTCCAGCAGGCTGGAGTCCACCTGGCGGACCATCTCGCCGAGCCACTCGATCAGGTCCTGAAGATCCTCGGACTTCAGGTCGTCCGGGACGGTGTGGTCCAGGGCCTTGTAGGCGCTCGCGAGGTAGCGCAGCACGATGCCCTCGGTGCGGGCCAGCTCGTAGTGGGACACCAACTCCGTGAAGGACATCGCCCGTTCGTACATGTCACGGATGACGGACTTCGGGGACAGCGGATGGTCGCCCACCCAGGGATGGCTCTTGCGGTACGTGTCGTACGCGTGGAAGAGCAACTCCTCCAGGGGCTTGGGGTAGGTGACGTCCTGGAGTCGCTCCATGCGCTCCTCGTACTCGACGCCGTCCGACTTCATCGCCGCCACGGCCTCGCCACGCGCCTTGTTCTGCTGGGCGGCGAGGATCTGCCGCGGGTCGTCGAGCGTGGACTCCACCACGGACACCATGTCCAGGGCGTAGGACGGCGACTCGGGGTCCAGGAGCTCGAACGCGGCGAGTGCGAAGGTGGACAGCGGCTGGTTGAGCGCGAAGTCCTGCTGAAGGTCGACCGTGAGGCGGACGATGCGACCCTCGGCGTCCGGCGTGTCGAGCTTCTCGACGATGCCGCCGTCCAGCAGCGAGCGGTAGATGGCGATCGCCCGCCGGATGTGCCGCAGCTGCTGCTTGCGCGGCTCGTGGTTGTCCTCCAGGAGGTGCCGCATCGCGGCGAAGGCGTTGCCGGGCCGGGCGATCACCGACAGGAGCATGGTGTGCGTCACCCGGAAACGGGAGGCCAGCGGCTCCGGGTCGGAGGTGATGAGCTTCTCGAAGGTGCTGTCCGTCCACCCGACGAAACCCTCGGGCGCCTTCTTGCGGACGACCTTCCGGCGCTTCTTCGGGTCGTCGCCCGCCTTCGCGAGCGCCTTCTCGTTCTCCACCACGTGCTCGGGAGCCTGCGCGACGACGTAGCCCGCCGTGTCGAACCCCGCGCGCCCGGCACGGCCGGCGATCTGGTGGAACTCACGGGCACGCAGCGTGCGTACGCGAGTGCCGTCGTACTTGGCCAGCGCCGTGAACAGCACTGTCCTGATGGGTACGTTGACGCCCACGCCGAGCGTGTCCGTGCCGCAGATGACCTTCAGCAGACCGGCCTGCGCGAGCTTCTCCACCAGCCGGCGGTACTTGGGCAGCATGCCCGCGTGGTGGACGCCGATGCCGTGGCGTACGTAGCGGGAGAGGCTGCGGCCGAACTTCGTGGTGAAGCGGAAGTTGCCGATCAGCTCGGTGATCTGGTCCTTCTCCTCGCGCGTGCACATGTTGATGCTCATCAGGGCCTGCGCCCGCTCCACGGCCTGCGCCTGGGTGAAGTGCACGATGTAGACCGGCGCCTGCCTGGTCTCCAGCAGCTCGGTCAGTGTCTCCGTGAGCGGAGTCAGCCGGTATTCGTAGGAGAGCGGCACCGGTCGGGTGGCGGAGCGGACGACCGACGTCGGCCGGCCGGTGCGGCGGGTGAGGTCCTTCTCGAACATCGCGACGTCGCCGAGGGTGGCCGACATCAGGATGAACTGCGCCTGCGGAAGCTCCAGGATGGGGATCTGCCAGGCCCAGCCGCGGTCCGTCTCGGCGTAGAAGTGGAACTCGTCCATGACGACCTGGCCGACGTCCGCGCGCTTTCCGTCGCGCAGGGCGATCGAGGCGAGCACTTCGGCGGTGCAGCAGATGACGGGGGCGTCGGCGTTGACGGACGCGTCGCCGGTCAGCATGCCGACGTTCTCGGTGCCGAACATCTTGCACAGCTCGAAGAACTTCTCCGAGACGAGCGCCTTGATCGGAGCCGTGTAGAAGGTGACCTCGTCCCGGGCCAGCGCGGCGAAGTGGGCGCCCGCCGCGATCATGCTCTTGCCGGAGCCGGTGGGCGTCGACACGATCACGTTGGCACCGGAGACCGCTTCGATCAGAGCCTCCTCCTGGTGCGGGTAGAGCGTGAGACCGCGCTCCTGGGCCCACGACTCGAAAGCGTCGTAGAGGGCGTCGGGGTCGGCGGTCGGCGGCAGCTGATCGATGAGGGTCACCCACCCATCTTGCCTGCCCTTCTCCCCGACAGGGGAATCGGATGCGGGTACGAAGATCGCGAACGCTACGCTGTGTCGGCGACGGAGCGTCAGCGCGCCCGGTCAACTGGACAGCGGCACACGAACAATGGGGCGGGCAGCGGCGATGATGGGACCAGCACACTCACTCTCGGGCGCCGCGGCCTGGCTCGGCGTCGGTGCCGCGGCCGCCGCGACGGGACACACCATGCCCTGGCCGGTCCTCCTGGTCGGAGCCCTGATCTGCGCCGGCGCCGCGCTCGCCCCGGACCTCGACCACAAGGCCGCCACCATCTCGCGCGCCTTCGGGCCGATCTCCGGTGGCCTGTGCGAGATCGTCGACAAGCTCTCCTACGCCGTCTACAAGGCCACGAAGAAGCAGGGCGACCCACGTCGCTCCGGCGGGCACCGCACCCTCACGCACACCTGGCTGTGGGCCGTGCTGATCGGCGCGGGCGCCTCGGTGGCGGCGATCACCGGCGGGCGCTGGGCGGTGCTGGCGCTCCTGTTCGTGCACATGGTGCTGGCCATCGAGGGCCTGCTGTGGCGGGCGACCCGGGGTTCCAGCGCCGACGTCCTGGTCTGGCTGCTGGCCGCGACGAGCTCGTGGATCCTCGCCGGCATCCTGGACAAGACGGGCAACGGCTCGGACTGGCTGTTCACCGATCCGGGCCAGGAGTACCTCTGGCTCGGGCTGCCGATCGTGCTCGGTGCGCTGGTGCACGACATCGGGGACGCGCTGACCGTCTCCGGCTGCCCGGTCCTGTGGCCGATCCCGCTGGGCCGCAAGCGCTGGTACCCGATCGGCCCGCCGAAGTTCATGCGGTTCAGGGCCGGCAGCTGGGTCGAGCTGAAGGTGCTGATGCCGGCGTTCATGCTGCTCGGGGGAGTCGGCTGCGCGGCGGCGCTCAACTTCATCTGAGGGGCGGGGCCGACCCGCGCCACGCTCCGGGTGAACGGCTCGCGCTGCGCCGGGCCCGGTCTCTACCCTGCCCGGAGCGGGACTGCGCAGTTCCCGCAGGCTGCGGTGCCGTGGCAGAGCGGCCCATCGCGATCGGCGTGAGCGAGGCCCCGCTCACGCCGAGTGACGGGGACCGGGCGGGCCTGCCCGTCCCGTCCGCGGGTTCGAATCCCGCCGGCACCGCAGCCGACCAGCACCGCGTCCGCACACGAGCTGACCGGCCCGCCGGGGCGGTGTCAGCCCGTCGGGCCCCCGTAGCGCCGCTCGAACTGGGCGATGCGGCCCTCGGTGTCCACCGTCCGTGCCTTGCCGGTGTGGAAGGGGTGGCTCTCCGAGGAGATCTCCACGTCCACCACCGGGTACGTCTCGCCGTCGTCCCACTCGATGGTCTGGTCGCTGGCCGCGGTGGACCTGGTCAGGAAGGCGTAGCCCGCGGCACGGTCACGGAAGACGACCGCGTGGTAGTCCGGGTGCTTGTCCTGCTGCATGGATGCTCCTTCTACGGCGTCGGTGAGGCGCCCGAGGGCGCGGGGACGGCGAGATCAGCCGGACAGGGTCTCCTCGTCGACGATGTGCACCGCGGCCTCCTCGGCGGAGGCTGCGGCACCGTCGATGCCGACGTCCGTGGCGACCAGCGCGCTCTCCTCGTCCTCGTGTGCTCCTTCGTCGGGTGCCACGAGGCGGCCGGAGCGGGCCGAGCCGACCTCGTTGTCGAGGAGTTCCCCGTCGGTGCCCTCGCAGTCGCCGATGCCGTCGTCCTCCGGGACGGCGGGCTCCGGCAGCTCCTCGGCGAGCCGCTGGTCCAGCGTCTCGCCCTGCCGGCGCTCGGCGGCCGTCACGCCGCTGTGCTCCACCGCCCAGGGCCGCTCGGGAGGGGACCAGCCCCGGTCGAGGGGGTCGTCGACACCGTCGTTGTCCAGGGTGTCCTCCGCGTCGAGCAGTCCCGCGTCGTCCTGGATCTCGGACCCGTCGGGCTGGTAGACGTCGTCCCCCCATCCGTCGTCGCTGTTCACGGGTACCTCCAGGTGATGAGGGCGGGCACGTCCTCCCCGCGGCCGGCGACCGGCCGCGGGCGTACGGGCCGCACGCGGCGTGCGTCGGCGAACCGCGTGCACCGCGAGCGCTCCCCGAGCCGGTGCCGGTTTCCAGCCTTCCACCCCTTTTCGGCACCGCGCAACGCCACGGGCACGACGGCCCGCGGACGGCTCACTTCGGACCTGCCTCCACGCAGCCCGCACGGGGACGTGCCCGGCCCAGCCCGCCCGCCCGCACCGCGGCCGCGGTGCGGGCGGAACCCCCGCTCACCCGTGCCAGGACCGCCACAGCGCCGCGTACGCGCCGTCCGCGGTCACCAGCTCGTCGTGGCTGCCCAGCTCGCTGATGCGGCCGTTCTCGACCACGGCGATCACGTCCGCGTCGTGAGCGGTGTGCAGACGGTGGGCGATGGCGATCACCGTGCGGCCGTCCAGGACACGGGCGAGGGAGCGCTCCAGGTGCCGGGCCGCGCGCGGGTCGAGGAGGGAGGTCGCCTCGTCCAGAACCAGCGTGTGCGGGTCGGCCAGCACCAGGCGGGCCAGCGCGATCTGCTGGGCCTGGGCCGGAGTGAGCGCCAGGCCGCCCGAACCGACCTCGGTGTCCAGGCCGTCGTCGAGCGCACGAGCCCAGCCGTCGGCGTCGACCGCACCGAGCGCCGCCCACAGCTCGGCGTCGTCGGCGTCGGTCCGGGCGAGCAGCAGGTTGTCGCGCAGGGCCCCCACGAAGACGTGGTGTTCCTGGTTGACGAGGGCCACGTGCTCGCGGACCCGTTCCGCGGGCATCCGGGAGAGTTCGGCGCCGCCGAGGGTGATCCGGCCGTCCCGGGGCGCGTAGACCCCGGCGAGCAGCCTGCCCAGGGTGGACTTGCCCGCGCCCGAGGGGCCGACCAGGGCCAGCCGGGTGCCGGGGGCCACCTCGAGGGAGACCTTGCGCAGCACGTCCACGCCCTCGACGTAGCCGAAGTGCACCCGGTCCGCGTGCACGTTCCGCCCGTCGGGGGCCACCGCGGCATCCCCGGCATCCGGCTCGATGTCCCGGACGCCGACGAGCCGGGCCAGCGACACCTCGGCGACCTGGAGCTCGTCGAACCAGCGCAGGATGAGGTTCACCGGGTCCACGAGCATCTGCGCGATCAGCGCGCCGGTCGTCAGCTGACCGACGTCGATCCAGCCCTGCAGGGCGAACACCCCGCCGAGCATCAGGACCGAGCCGAGCACGGTGACATGGGTGACGTTGATGACGGGAAAGAGCACCGACCGCAGCCACAGGGTGTAGCGCTCCCAGGCGGTCCACTCCTTGATCCGGCGCTCGGACAGTTCGATACGGCGGTGGGCGAGCCGGTGGGCCTCGACGGTGCGCCCGGCGTCCACGGTCTCGGCGAGCGCGGCTGCCACGGTGGCGTATCCGGCGGCCTCCGAACGGTAGGCGGACGGCGCCCGCCGGAAGTACCAGCGGCAGCCGACGACCAGCAGCGGAAGGGCGATCAGCACGGCGGCCGCCAGCGGCGGTGCCGTGATCACCAGCCCGCCCAGCAGCAGGGCCGTCCACACCACGCCGATCGCGAGCTGGGGCACGGCCTCGCGCATCGCGTTGCCGAGCCGGTCGATGTCCGTCGTGATCCGGGACAGCAGGTCGCCGGTCCCGGCCCGCTCCAGGACGCCCGGCGGCAGCCCGACCGACCGCACGAGGAAGTCCTCGCGCAGGTCGGCCAGCATCCGCTCGCCGAGCATCGCGCCGCGCAGCCGCACCGCGCGCACGAACACGGCCTGGACGACGAGCGCTGCCACGAACAGTGTGGCGGTCAGCTCCAGACGGAGTTCACGCGCGCCGTCCGACAGCCGCTCCACGAGGCCGCCCAGCAGCCACGGGCCGACCATCGAAGCGAGCACGGCGACCGTGTTGACGGTGACGAGGAGCAGGAAGGCACGGCGGTGTCGACGGAACAGTTCGGCCACGTAGGCGCGTACGGTCGCGGAGGCTCCGACGGGCAGCGTGTTCGCTGTCGTCGGGGCCGCCGGGTCGTACGCCGGTGGCGCCACGCCGATCATGCTGTCTCCTCGATTTCCGTCAGTTCGTCGAGCTCTTCGAGTACGCCGTTCAGGGCGGCCTCTTCGTCGGTCTCGCGGGTCACGACCGCCCGGTACCGGGGGTCCTGGTGGACGAGTTCGCGATGTACGCCGACCGCCACGACCTCGCCGTCGTGCACCAGGACGACCCGGTCGGCGCGGTCGAGGAGCAGGGGCGAGGAGGTGAACATGACCGTCGTGCGCCCCGCCCGGAGCTCGCGCACGCTCTCCGCGATCCGTGCCTCGGTGTGCGAGTCGACGGCGGAGGTCGGCTCGTCCAGGACCAGTACCTCCGGGTCGGTGAGCAGCGACCGGGCCAGTGCGAGCCGCTGGCGCTGGCCGCCGGACAGGGAGCGTCCGCGTTCGGTGATGCGGGCGTCCATCGGATCCTCGGCGCCGAGCGATCCCTGGACCAGGGCGGTCAGCACATCCCCGCACTGTGCGGCCGCCAGGGCCTTCGCGGCGTCGACGTCACCCGACGCGGGCACGTCGAGCAGCTCGCGCAGTGCACCGGACAGCAGGACCGGGTCCTTGTCCTGGACGAGGACGGCCGTCCGGGCGGAGTCGAGCGGGAGCTCGTCGAGAGGCACCCCGCCGAGCAGTACCGACGCGCCCGCCTCCGAGGGGTGGCCGCCCAGCCGTTCCGCCAGGCGCCCGGCCGCGTCCGGGTCGCCGCAGACCACTGCGGTGAACCGGCCGGAGGGGGCGAGCAGACCGGTCGTCGGGTCGTACAGGTCGCCGGAGGGCACCTCGGCGGCCCGCGACCCGACGGTGTCTGTCGCGCGCTCCAGCGACAGCACACGCGCGGCCCGTTTGGCCGAGGGGCGCGAGAAGGAGTAGGCCATCGCGATCTCTTCGAAGTGGCGCAGGGGATAGGTGAGGACCATGACCGAGCTGTAGACGGTGACCAGTTCGCCGACGCCGATGCGGCCCTGCCGGGCCAGCTGGACGCCGTACCAGACGACCGCGACCATCAGCAGCCCCGGCAGCAGCACCTGGATCGCGGAGATGAGGGCCCACATCCGGGCGCTGCGCACGGCCGCGTGGCGGACTTCCTGGGAGGCACGGCGGTAGCGGTCGAGGAAGAGTTCCTCGCCACCGATGCCGCGCAGCACGCGCAGTCCGGCGACGGTGTCCGAGGCGAGTTCGGTGGCCCGTCCGGCCTTCTCGCGCTGGAAGTCGGCACGCCGGGTCGCTCGGGGCAGCAGCGGCAGCACCGACAGCGCCAGCACCGGCAGGCCCACGGCGACGACTGCGCCGAGCGCGGGTTCGTAGACGACCAGGCCGACGCAGACCAGCACGATGGTGACCGCCGCCGCGGTGAACCGCGACCAGGCCTCGACGAACCAGCCGATCTTCTCGACGTCACCCGTGGAGACGGCCACGACCTCGCCGGCCGCCACGCGCCGGGTCAGTGCGGAGCCCAGCTGGGCGGCCTTGTGGGCCAGCAGCTGCTGGACGCGGGCGGCCGCCGTGATCCAGTTGGTGACGGCGGTGCGGTGCAGGAAGGTGTCGCCGATCGCCTGCCCGGCGCAGCACAGCGCCAGCAGCCCGCCGGCGAGAGCGAGTCGCCGACCGGAGTCGTCGACGACGGCCTGGACGGCGAGACCTACACAGAACGGCAGCGCGGAGACGGACAGGAAGTGCAGCAGTCCCCATGCCAGAGACTTGAACTGGCCTCCCAGCTGATTCCGGAAGAGCCACCACAGGAATCGGGGACCTGAGCGCGCGTCGGGCACGCCCGGATCGGGATACGGAAGGTCTTGGATCTGCATGACGTCCCAGTGGCTCGTGTCAGGGGGGTGGAGGGATCCGCGAACGGCGGCAGCAAACCGTGAAAGGTTCGCGTCGCAACGTGCTCGGGGGCAACCGGTTTTTCGCTGCGGTGCACAGAACCGGCTACCGGTGCGGACCGGCTGCCGGTGCGCAGACCCGGCTCCCTGTGATGGTGGGACCATGGAGCGATGCGCAGGGGCAGCGGTGCAGGGCGTGCGGTGGTGGCGTCGGCGGTCGGTGGGTTGCTTCTGGCGGTCACGTCCGCGTGCGGTGGCGGCGCCGAGCCGAGCGGCAAAGGGGACGCGGGCTCCGTCGGGAAGGCCGCCCCGACCCGCCGGGCCGGCGCCGACCCGAGGCGCACGACCCGCATCCCCGATGTCGGTGACCGGCTGCAGCGGCGCATCCCCGCCGACTCCCGCCAGGTCGTGGCGGTCTACGGCGAAGGCGGGAACTCCGCGGACTCCCAGGCCGTGCTGTACAAGAAGCACGGCACGGCCTGGGACAGGACTCGCAGCTGGTCGGCGCACAACGGCAAGAAGGGCTGGACCGCCGACCATCACGAGGACGACGACCGCAGCCCGGTCGGTGTGTTCACGCTCAGCGACGCGGGCGGCGTGCTGCCGGACCCGGGGGCCGGGCTCCCGTACACGCGATCCAGCGCGTTCGCGGCCCCGCGCTGGTGGCCGAAGTCGTACTGGCACGACTTCGACTACGTCATCGCCATCGACTACAACCGCGTCAAGGGCACCCCGCCGAACGATCCGACCCGCCCCGAAGGCACTTCCAAGGGTGGCGGGATCTGGCTGCACCTGGACCACGGCAGCGGTACGTCGGCGTGCGTCAGCCTGCCGGAGCCGGCGATGCGGTATCTGCTGCGGACGCTCGACCCGGATCGGCGTCCCGTGGTGGTGATGGGGGACAGGGCCCGCCTGAAGACGTAGGGCTCATGCGGGAGGCCTCATTGCGTGCGACGGCCGACTCGCCGTAGAACACCGGCCATGAAGAGACGGATCATCATGTCCATGCTCGCGGGAGGAACCCTCCTGGCGAACACCCTCCTCGGGGCGACACCCGCGCCTGCCGCGGAATCCGGTACCGCCCCAGGCCAGTCAGCCGAAGTCCCCGCCGAGTTCGGCAGCGACTGGCACGACCCCGTCACGGCCGCCCCGCCCGTCACCAAGCCCGCCGGAAGGTCCTGCCAGGTCACCGTCGCCGAAGCGCGGTTCCGCGACTTCACCCCCTACAAGGGCACGTACACGCCGCCGAAGGGCTGCGGCGACAGCTGGAGCAAGGTCGTGCTGCGCATGGACGGCAACGTCAAGGGACGGCAGTTCGACCGGCTGGGTTATCTGCACCTGGGCGGGGTCGAGATCTTCCGTACGTCCACGCCCCAGCCCTCGCCCGACGGCATCGAGTGGTCCGTCGAGAAGGACGTCACGCGCTACAGCGACACCCTCCGCGGCAGCCAGGCCGTCGAGATGCTCATCGGGAACGTCGTCGACGACACGTACACCGGGATCATCGACGTCAAGGTCACGCTGACGTTCTACGCGGGCAAGCCGGCCGCCACGCCGGACCGGGTCCTGACCCTGGACGACCGGTCCAGCCTCACCACCCCGCGCAACAGCGAACGCATCCTCGCCGAGGTGTACGCCACCGGATCCGGCGGCGGCTGCGAGGAGTACTGGTACCTGACGGTTCCCGGGGAGGCGCCGTACTCCTGCCGGGCCGACGGTGGTCCCTACCGCGAGGTGCAGGTCAAGGTCGACGGGCAACTCGCGGGCATCGCCGCCCCGTTCCCGACCGTGTGGACCGGCGGCTGGTCCAATCCCTTCCTCTGGTACGTCGTTCCGGGACCGCGCGCCTTCGACATCAAGCCGATCGAATACGACCTGACGCCCTTCGCCGGTCTCCTCAACGACGGCCGCCGGCACCGCGTGGAGGTCTCCGTCGTCGGCGTGCCCGAGGGGCAGAGCGGCTGGAGTGTGCCCGTGAACGTTCTCGTCTGGCAGGACATGAAGAAGACGCACGTCACCGGGAAGCTCACCGTGCACCGGGCCGGTGACCTCGACGACTCCTCGACGTACACGCCCGGGGTGGAGCACCGGGTGGACACCGAGGGCGACCACCGGCTGACCGTCGCCGGATACGTCGACACCTCGCACGGTCGGGTGACGACCACCGTCAGCCGCTCCCTCGCGAACACCTCCACGCATCGCTGGACCGACGGCGAGGCCATGGACGCGCTGGACGCCGTGTGGACCGACGACGAGTCGGTCACCGTCGACGGACACGGACCGGCTCGCACGACGCAGACACGCCGCACGTACACGATGGACGGCACGACCACGCTGGGCGCGGCCGACCGGCTGCGCACCGTGCTGACCCTCGGTGACCGTGCGGCGGTCGACGAGTCGGTGGGTGGTCGGCGCACCGCGTGGTCGCGGCTCGACGACACCTACGCAGGCGACGCGACCTACACGGTGAACGTGCCGCGCGACCAGCGGCATGCGGTCGGCACGACGGGTGAGCGCTACCGGATGCGCGGTTCGAGCGGGTGCTACGACCGCTCGCTGAGCACCGTTCAGGGGGTGTTGACCGAGGATCACAGGGACTGCTGAAGGGAGTTGTGTGCGATGCGTCACACGAGACGTGATTTACGCGGTTGCAACACAGAGGTTTTGTGAGCGATCAACGGCGCCTCCAGAGTGATCGGCACGGAAACCGCTTTCCGTATCGCAGAAGTTCCCGTCCCCCGCTTCTGTGGATCACCGTCCCCCCTCAAGGAGTGCCCGTGCCGCCGTCCGTCCCGTCTCTGCCGCGACGCGTCGCACGCATATTGCGTACCTCTCTCTTCGCGCAGGTCGCCTGCGCGCTCGTGCTCGGAATCGTCGTCGGGAAGCTGTGGCCCGACGTGGCCACGGATCTCCAGCCGCTCGGCGACGGTTTCACGCGGCTCATCAAGACGATCATCTCGCCGCTGGTGTTCTGTGTGGTCGTGGTCGGCATCGCCAAGGCCGGTGACCTCAAGGCGTTCGGCCGGATCGGGCTCAAGGCGCTGATCTGGTTCGAGGTCGCCAGCACCCTCGCCCTGATCATCGGCCTCGTCGCCGCCAACCTCGTCCAGCCCGGCTCGGGGATGAACGTCGACCCGTCCACGCTCAACACCTCCGCGGTGGACGCGAAGACGGGCGGCGGCTCGCTGCCCTCGACGACCGAGTTCGTCGTCGACGCCATTCCCACCAGCTTCGTCGGCGCCTTCGCCGAGAACTCCCTGCTTCAGGTACTCATCCTGGCCTGCCTGGTGGGCGCCGCGCTGCTCCACCTCGGGCACACCAGGGTGCCGCAGGTCCTGCCCGCCATCGAGCAGGCCCAGGAGATCATCTTCGCGGTCGTCGGCTTCATCATGCGGCTCGCCCCGATCGCGGTGTTCGGTGCGATGGCCGTCCTGATCGGCCAGTACGGGCTCGGTGTGATCGAGACGTACGCCAAGCTGATCATCCTGTGCTACGTGGCCGCCGCGCTCTTCATCCTGCTGCTCGCCGTCGCCCTCAAGGTCGTCACCGGGCTCAGCCTCTGGAAGTTCGTCCGCTACATCCGCGAGGAGATGCTTCTCGCGCTCGGCACCGCCTCCACCGAGTCCGTCATGCCGCGCGTGATGCAGAAACTGCGCAAGGCCGGTGCCCGCGACGACGCCGTCGGCCTGGTGCTGCCGACGGGCTACTCCTTCAACCTCGACGGAGCCTCGCTCTACCTGTCCATCGGCACACTGTTCATCGCCCAGGCCGTCGGTGTGGACCTGAGCCTCGGTCAGCAGATCACCGTGATTCTCGTGCTGATGCTGACCAGCAAGGGCATGGCAGGCATCCCGGGTTCGGCCTTCCTCGCCCTGTCCGCGACGGCCTCCTCGCTGGGGGCCATCCCGGCCGGTGCCGTCGCCCTGCTGCTCGGTGTGGACCGCATCATGGACTCGATGCGCGTCGTGACGAACCTGCTCGGCAACTGCGTCGCCGTCTTCGCCGTCTCCCGCTGGGAAGGCGCCCTGGACGCCGACAAGGCGAAGAAGGTCCTGGACGGCGAGATCGTGCCGTCGGCGGACGACGACGAGAGCGCGCCTACGGCCGCCACCGGGAAGGCCGCGATCGAGAAGGCCGCCACCGGGAAGGCCGCGATCGAGACCGGGAACGCAGCCGCCAAGGAGTCTGCCCGCAAGGACGCGGCCCCCGAGGAGGCGCTCTCCGGCGTACCCGCGCAGTCGTCCAAGGAATCGGCCCCCGAAACCGGTTGAGGGAACCTCGCCCGTAGGCCGCGGCCGCCGCTCCAGCACTACGGAGCGGCGGCCGCGGCCATGTGGGGTTCAGCAGTTCCGCCCCCGCACCGGCGCCCCGTCCACCAGCGTGACCAGCAATCCGCCGAGCACCTCGCGTTGTTCGTCGCTCAGCGGTGCCAGGATCTCCTCCGCGGCGGCCCGGCGCGCACCCCGTAGCTCCTGCAGCGCCTTGTGCCCGTCGTCGGTGAGCTCGATGCGGATCACCCGGCGGTTGGTCGGGTCCGGAACCCGTCGTACCTTGCCGCTCGCCTCCAGACCGTCGACGAGGGTCGTCACCGCCCGGGGCACCACCTCCAGCCGGTCGGCGAGGTCGGCCATGCGGGGCGGCGAGTCGCAGTGCGCGAGAGTGCGCAACAGGCGGGACTGGGCCGGCGTGACGCCGAGATCGCGCCGCTCCAGGTGCCGCTTCTGGATCCGGTGCACACGACGGGTGAGCCGCAGCAACTGCTCGGCGAGCACGCCGTCGGGATCGGGGGTGGTCATACGGGAACAATATCAGGACTATGTACATTGTGAGCATAGGTAACAATGAGCTAAACTCCGTCAGTCTCGACCCCCTCACCCTCCGTAGGAGCCATGCGCGAAGACATCACCCGGACCCCCTCTTCCAGCACCCCGGCCGACGAACCCCGCCAGGTGCGCCGCATCCTCAAGCTGTTCAAGCCCTACCGCGCCCGGCTCGGCGTCGTCGGCCTGCTGGTCGGCGCCGCGTCCCTGGTCACCGTGGCGACCCCGTTCCTGCTGAAGGAGACGCTGGACGTCGCCATCCCCGAGGGCCGCACCGGACTGCTGAGCCTGCTGGCGCTCGGCATGATCCTGAGCGCCGTCCTCACCAGCGTCTTCGGCGTGCTGCAGACCCTCATCTCCACGACGGTCGGCCAGCGTGTCATGCACGACCTGCGCACCGCGGTCTACGGCCGCCTGCAGCGCATGTCCCTCGCCTTCTTCACGCGCACCCGCACCGGCGAGGTCCAGTCCCGCATCGCCAACGACATCGGCGGCATGCAGGCCACGGTCACCTCGACCGCCACCTCCCTCGTCTCCAACCTGACCAGCGTGGTCGCCACGATCATCGCGATGGTCGTCCTCGACTGGCGCCTGACGGTCGTGTCCCTGCTGCTGCTGCCGGTCTTCGTGTGGATCAGCCGCCGGGTCGGCAACGAGCGCAAGAGGATCACCACCCAACGCCAGAAGCAGATGGCCGCGATGGCCGCGAGCGTCACCGAGTCGCTGTCGGTCAGCGGCATCCTGCTCGGCCGCACGATGGGCCGCTCCGACTCGCTGACGAAATCCTTCTCCGAGGAGTCCGAGCAACTGGTCGACCTCGAAGTGCGGTCGAGCATGGCCGGCCGCTGGCGCATGGCCGTCATCTCGATCGTCATGGCCGCCATGCCCGCCGTCATCTACTGGACCGCGGGCCTCGCCCTCCAGTCGGGCGGCCCCGAGATCTCCATCGGCACCATCGTCGCCTTCGTCTCGCTGCAGCAGGGCCTGTTCCGCCCGGCGGTCAGCCTGTTGTCGACCGGCGTACAGATCCAGGCCTCGCTCGCGCTCTTCCAGCGCATCTTCGAGTATCTCGACCTGCCGATCGACATCACCGAGCCCGATCACCCGGTCCGCCTGGACCATGTCAAGGGCGAGGTGCGCTTCGAGAACGTCGAGTTCCGCTACGACAGCAAGGTGAGCCCCGTCCTCGACGGCATCGACGTCACCGTCCCCGCCGGCGGCAGCCTCGCGGTCGTCGGACCGACCGGCGCCGGAAAGTCCACCCTCGGCTATCTCGTGCCGCGGCTGTACGACGTGACGGGCGGCCGCCTCACCCTCGACGGGGTCGACGTCCGCGACCTCGACTTCGACACCCTCGCGCGCGCGGTCGGCGTCGTGTCCCAGGAGACCTACCTCTTCCACGCCACGGTCGCCGACAACCTGCGCTTCGCCAAGCCGGACGCCACCGACGAGGAGATCGAGCAGGCGGCGAAGGCGGCCCAGATCCACGACCACATCGCCTCCCTGCCCGACGGCTACGAGACGGTCGTCGGCGAGCGCGGTCACCGCTTCTCCGGCGGCGAGAAGCAGCGCCTGGCGATCGCCCGCACGATCCTGCGCGACCCGCCCGTGCTGATCCTCGACGAGGCGACCAGCGCCCTGGACACCGGTACCGAACACGCCGTCCAGGAGGCCATCGACGCACTCTCCGCCAACCGCACCACCCTCACCATCGCGCACCGCCTGTCCACCATTCGGGGTGCCGACCAGATCGTGGTCCTGGAGGCCGGGCGCATCGCCGAACAGGGCACGCACGAGGAGCTGTTGGAGCTGGACGGGCGGTATGCGGCGCTGGTCCGCCAGGACGCCCGACTGGAGCCGACAAGATGACGATATGCCGTGTTTGTGTGCTTTAGCGGGTTACCGTGCCCGCATGCACATGAACAC
Source organism: Streptomyces sp. NPDC033131 (assembly GCF_055578365.1). NCBI lineage: Bacteria > Bacillati > Actinomycetota > Actinomycetes > Kitasatosporales > Streptomycetaceae > Streptomyces > Streptomyces sp. NPDC033131. The sequence goes on along the minus strand of NZ_JBVIPA010000005.1, from coordinate 40,815 downwards.
TCCGCCACGGAGCACGATTCGACTGACGCGCCGGGGCCGGGTCGCCCTCATCGCGACCGGGGCCGTCGTGGCCGGCACCGCCGTGGCGGTGCCGCTGCTGAGCCTGGACGGTGACGCGGAGCCGAAGCCCAGGACGCTGGTGATCCCGGAGGGCTGGCGGGCCGGCCAGGTGTACGACGCGGTCGACAAGGCCCTCGCCCTGCCTGCCGGCAGTGCCAAGAAATCCCTGGCCAAGGCCCAGCTGAAGCTGCCGGCCGACGCGGACGGCAACCCGGAGGGCTACCTCTTCCCGGCGACGTATCCGCTCCGGGAGAAGGCGACGCCCGAGGCGCTTTTGACGTTCATGGTCGACACCGCGAACCGCAGGTTCAACGGCGCCCCGATCGCGGCGGGCGCGCAGCGCAACGCGATGAACGTCTACCAGGCGGTCACCATCGCGAGCATCGTCCAGGCCGAGGCGGCCACCAAGGCGGACATGGGCAAGGTGGCCCGGGTCGTCTTCAACCGCCTGGAGCGCGGCATGCCGCTGCAGATGGACTCCACCCTCAACTACGCGCTGAACCGCTTCACGCTGAAGACCACCGCCGCCGACACGCGGATCGAGAGCCCCTACAACTCGTACCAGCGCATGGGCCTGCCTCCGACCCCCATCGACAACCCGGGCGTGGACGCGGTGCGCGCCGCGATCAACCCGACGCCGGGCGACTGGCTGTACTTCGTCACGGTCAAGCCCGGCGACACGCGCTTCACCGCCGACTACGCCGAGCACCAGCGCAACGTGGCGGAGTTCAACGCCCACCGGAAGGCGAGCCCGCGGTCCACGCGGTGACCGCGGGGGACGCTCACGCGGCGACCGGCTCCTGAGCGAGCAGCCGCCTGATGTCGCGTACGGCCGCACGGCCCGCCCGGTTGGCGCCGATGGTGCTCGCCGACGGGCCGTAGCCGACCAGGTGGATCCGCGGATCGGTGACGGCCCGCGTGCCGTCGACCCGGATGCCGCCGCCGGGCTCGCGCAGCTTCATCGGCGCCAGATGGTCGATGGCGGCCCGGAAACCGGTCGCCCACAGGATGACGTCGACGCGCGCGTGACGTCCGTCGTTCCACTCCACGCCGTCGGGTGTGATCCGGTCGAACATCGGCAGCCGGTCCAGGACGCCGTCCTCGATCCCCTGCCGGACCGCGTCGTTGAGCGGCAGCCCGGTCACCGAGACCACGCTGCCCGGCGCCAGCCCCTGCCGCACCCGCTCCTCGACGAGTGCGACGGCCGCGCGGCCCGCGTCCTCTCCGAAGGGGCCCTCGCGGAAGACGGGCGGCCGCCGGGTGACCCAGGTGGTGGCGGCCGCGTACGGAGCGATCTCCAGCAGATGCTGGGTGCCGGACGCCCCTCCGCCCACCACCAGGACCCGCTGCCCGGCGAACTCCTCGGGCCCGGCGTACTGCGCGGTGTGCAACTGCCTTCCACGGAAGGTCTCCTGGCCCGCATAGCGCGGCCAGAACGGCCGGTCCCAGGTCCCGGTCGCGTTGATCAGCGCCCGCGTCGCCCAGCTCCCGGCAGACGTCTCGACGAGCAGCCGCCCGCCGGCGCCCTCGCGCACGGCACGCACGTCCACAGGCCGCCGCACGCGCAGGTCGAAGGTGCGCTCGTACGTGGCGAAGTACTCGGCGACGACCTCGGAGGACGGCCGTGCCGGGTCGCCGTCCGTGAGTTCCAGGCCGGGCAGGGAGTGCATCCCGTGCACCTTGCCGTACGTCAGTGAGGGCCACCGGAACTGCCAGGCGCCGCCGGGCCCGGGGGAGTGGTCGAGCACCACGAAGTCGCGGTCCGGCTCGAAGCCGGTGCGACGCAGGTGAAAGGCGCCGGCCAGTCCTGCCTGACCGGCGCCTATGACGACCACATCGACCTCGCGCATGTTGTTCACGGTTCTACTAACAGTGAGGTGGTCGTGGATCTTCCCGGGGGCCCGGTAGTCCGCCCGCCCTGTCAGGAGCCGCCGGAGGCGCGGGCCGGCGTGGTCGACGGCGGCAGGTCACCGTTGAACCGCGTGTCCACGAAGGCGCCGAAGTCCACCTTGTGCGGGATCAGCCTCAGCTCGGTGAACGCGTCGGCGATCTCCTGCTCGGAGGCGACGAGCGGCTTGTCTACGGCGACGGAGATCCGCGTCGCGTTGGTGCGCCGCACCGAGGCCAGTGCCACCTCGTAGGGCAGCCCGGTGTCCTTCGCCCAGACCTTCGCCCACTCCTCCTGATGGTCGTGGACCCAGGCGGTCGCCCTCCGCAGCCGCTCCAGATAGTCCTTGATCGCCGCGGTCTTCTTCTTGTCCTTCAGTGCGCCGGGCGCCGCCACCTGGAAGGTCAGCCCGTTCGTCACGCCCTCGCCGGTCGTCAGGACGCGGCCCTGCCCGGCCTGGAGGACCTGTGAGGTGTACGGGTCCCAGACCGCCCACGCGTCGACGCTGCCGGACGTGAACGCGGCCAGCGCGTCGGCCGGCTGGAGGTACTTGACCTTGATGTCGGCGACGCTCAGCCCGGCCGCCTCGAGGGAGGCGACCAGCTGGTAGTGCGCGGACGAGCCCTGCGCCACGGCGACCGACCTGCCCCTGAGGTCCTCGGGCCTGGTCAGTTTCGAGCCGTTCGGCACCAGGATGGCATCGCCTTGGGAAGTGCCGTGCCAGGCGGACACGACCGTGATCTTCGAACCGGCGCCGGCCGCGAAGACGGGCGGGGTGTTGCCGACGCCGCCGATGTCGACGGCCTTCGCGTTGACGGCCTCCAACAGCGGCGGACCGGAGGTGAAGGTGGACCATTTGATCTTGTAGTCGAGGTTCTTCAGCTCGCCGGCGGCGCGCAGGATGGCCTCCGAACCGCCCTTCTGGTCACCGACGTCCAGCGTCAGGGAGCCCTGGCCGTCGGTGTCGCCACCCGTGGAGGCAGCCGAGTTCCCGCCGCACGCGGTGAGCAGCAGGGCGAAGGGGAGGAGCAGTGCGGCGGGGGTGAGGCGTCGTCGCATGGTGGTTCCGTTCTGGCTGGCTGAGGGTGGTGGAGAGGAGGTCAGGCGGCTTCGGCGGCGGTGTCGACGCCCAGACGTTCCAGGAGTCCGGCGCGCAGTGCGGCGAAGCGCGGGTCGGTGATGTCGCGCGGGCGGTCGAGGCCGATCTCCTGCTCGTGCGCGATGACTCCGTCGTCCATGACCAGGACACGGTCGGCGAGCAGGACCGCCTCCTCGACGTCGTGCGTGACGAGCAGCACGGCACATCCGCGGCGCTGCCACAACTCGCCCACCAGACGCTGGGCCTTGATGCGGGTGAGCGCGTCGAGCGCGCCGAACGGCTCGTCGAGCAGCAGCAGATCGGGCTCGCGGACCAACGCACGGGCCAGCGAGGCGCGTTGGGCCTCGCCGCCGGAGAGGGTCTTGGGCCAGGCGTCGGAGCGGTGACTCAGGCCGACCTCGGTGAGGGCCTGCTCGGCGACGCCGCGTTCGGGCTTGCCGGGCAGTCCGAGCAGCACGTTGCGCCACACCTTCTTCCACGGCATCAGACGCGGCGCCTGGAAGGCGACGGCCTTGCGGCGCGGCACCAGGACGGTGCCCTCGATGTCCCGGTCGAGGCCGGCGAGGATGCGCAGCAGGGTGGACTTGCCGCAGCCGCTGCGGCCGATCAGAGCGACGAACTCACCCTCCTTGAGGTCCAGTTGGAGCTCGTCGATGACCGGGCGGCCGTCGAAGGAGCGGGTGAGCCCTTCGACGCGTACCGCCGATCGTGTGTCTACCGGCCGGTGAACGTCGGTCGCCATTGCAGCAGCAGCCTTTCGAGGGTACGGACGACGAAGTCGGCCAGCAGGCCGAGGAAGGCGTAGACGATCAGGCAGACGACGATCACGTCGGTCCGCAGGAAGTCCCGCGCCTGAACCATGAGAAAGCCGATCCCGGAGTCCGCGTTGATCTGCTCCGCGAAGACGAGGGCGAGCCAGGCGATGCCGAGGGAGTAGCGCAGGCCGGTCATGGCCCCGGGCAGCGCTCCCGGCAGGACGACGTGCCGCACGAGCCCCCACCGCGACAGGCCGAGGGACTCCCCGGCCTCGATCAGCTGGGCGTCGACGCCGCGGATGCCGGCGTACACGTTGAGATAGAGCGGGAACGTCACACCGAGCGTGATGATGGCGACCTTCGGAGCCTCGCCGATGCCGAACCAGATGATGAACAGGGGGATCAGACCCACGAAGGGCACGGTCCGCAGCATCTGGACGGGCGCGTCCACCAGGTCCTCGCCGATCCGGAACAGGCCCGAGACGAGGGCGAGTCCGGTGCCGACCACGGTGCCCAGCAGCAGTCCGACCGCGACGCGCTGCAACGAGGTGCCCATGGCGGAGCCCAGTGAACCGTCGCCGAGCAGGTCCCCGGCGACCTGGGCGATCCGACCCGGCGAGGCGAGCACGTCGGCGGTCAACACACCGGTGCTGCTGAGGAGTTGCCACAGAGCCAGCAGCAGGAGCGGACCGGTGGTGCGGCGCAGCCAGCGGGGGACACGGGTGCGGCGGGAGGAGCTGGGGAGGATGGGTTCGAGGTCCGGTTCCGGCACGGTCGCACCTGGACGCGATATAGGGGAAATATCGCGTTTTGGCGAGCCGGGCGGGGCATGGCTGATGCTCATGAGTGCTCCACGGGAGGTGAGCGTCCAGGGGAGAGGGGCGCGCGTCTCAGCCCCGCGACGTCACCGGCGGGTCAGAGCGCGCGGGCGCGCTGAAGCGCGGGCGAAGGGAGGCCGAGAACGCGGGCGAAGGGAGGCCGAGAAACGGCGAGAAGGCGGAAAGAGGCGTCAGCAGCCGCGGCGACACGCGGCGGAAGCCACCCGCAGCAGGTCGATGTGACCGCGCGTGGTGAGAAGGGCTGAACGCGACATGCGGCCGAACGTAGCCAGATGGCGTGGCCATGGTCAATGGCCGTCTCGCGAAGTGGACCACGGCTGTCAGGGGAGTGGACGCCCGTACCAGCGAAGTGGACCGCCCGATCGGAGGGCGGGTGAGTGGTCGCGTGTGAAACGCGGCTCCTGGGTCAGGATGGGAGACATGTCAGACGCTTTCACCACCCGAGTCCTGAACGTGGCCACCGGCTCCACGGAGCGGATCGCCGACCTCACCCGTGACTGTGAGGCCTTCCTCAGGGAGGTGGCCGCCGGTCGCGACGGTCTGCTGAACGTCTTCGTGCCGCACGCCACCGCCGGAATCGCGATCATCGAAACGGGTGCCGGCAGCGACGACGACCTCCTCGCCGCCCTGCACACCCTGCTGCCCGCGGACGACCGCTGGCAGCATCGCCACGGCAGCCCCGGCCACGGCCGCGACCACGTCCTGCCCGCGGTCGTTCCGCCGCACGCGACGCTGCCCGTGCTGAACGGCCGTCTGGAGCTCGGGACATGGCAGTCGGTGTGCCTGGTCGACACCAACCGCGACAACCCGGACCGTCAGGTGCGGTTGAGTTTCCTGGGGTGATCGACATCGTGCCGGGGCGGCCGGGTCACATCCGCCCAGCAAGATCGGACACCTCGTGGGTGCCCGCAGCGCAAAACCGCCGGGTCCGCGGTGATGAGAATCACATCACCGCCGCCACCCGAAGCCGACTGCCAGGCAAGTCGATCATTCCGCCAGGGCGTCGGAGGCGTCCTCCTCCACATCCGGCGCCGCCTGGAAGGGATCCCTCATCGGGGGCGGCGATACCGCCGTGGTGTGGAGGTGGGTCGGCTCCGGGTCGGAGAACAGCGGGATCGTAGCGATGAGACGTCTCACTTTCATTGCGGGCATGCCAAGTAGAGCGGTGCCGCCGGTGTGCGCAGAGGCCGTTTAGAGATTAGTCAACTTGTTGTACGGGCTCATGATCCGCGCTTCGAGCGAACCGAAGTCGACGACGACCGCGATTCCCTCCTCGACGGCGGTCACGCGGCCGAGGCCGTACACGTCGTGTGTGACTCGGCTTCCTACGGCGAACTGCTTGGAAGGGGGTGAGGCCGGGGCCAGGAAGGGGCTGGTCGGCAGATGACGCTTGGGCACGGGTGACTTTGTCATTGTCACCAGTATGCGCCTGCCGGATCGCCACAACCGGCTCGCTGCTGCCACTTGCCATGATCGATCAGCAAAATTCTCCGCGTTGAAGATCAGATGGCGTGCCGCGCGGCCTTCTTCGGCCGTGCGCAGGGCCGCTCGACGGCTTGTCGGGTGGATGGATCGGGTCGTTTCCGGTGATTGGGTGGATAGCAGGAGATATGTCACGTGGCGTTCGTCGGAGCCGTCGGAGCCGTCGGAGCCGTCGGAGCCGGCAGACGAAGACCCGCTCGGCGACCGACTCGGCGGACGGGGCGAGGCGGCGGACCAGACTGCTGTCGGGTGGGCGCCGCAGCTGGTTGGTCTCCGGACCGCCGTCGGCGGGGCTCAGGCGGTCGGCGACGCCGCCCGCCAGGCGGTGGGCGGCGTCACGGGAGGCGGTGTCGCCGGTGGTGGTACGAGATGCCGCGCAGGCCGCTGCGGAGAAGCCGACGGGTGCCGGGTGCGGACGGAGCTCGGCGGGAGGGCGGCCATCCCTCCTCCGTCACCGGCCGGGCGCGACATCCGCTACAGCCGTCTGTGCGAATGTCCTGCGAGGCGCCGCGCCGGTTCGGTGAGCCTCAGTCTTTTCCGGTGAGCAGCCGCCGCGGATTGGCGATGCGGAAGGCGTACGCCGCGGCTCCGCCGAGACCGAAGCCGGGATGTTGCGGCGGCTCCGCGTAGGGCCGGTCCGAACCCTGGACCACCGCGTCCACACCGAGGGCGCGGACGATCGCGTCGACGGCGCGCGGACCGTACGACGACGTCTCCACGAACACACCAGGGTCCACGTCCTCCTGGCTGCCGCCGCGGGCGGCGAAGCGTTCGGCGTGCAGCGGGGCGAGCCCGGCCAGCAACGCGAAGCACACCCGCAGGCGCGGATGGCGCGGCCGGCCGAAGGCGCGGAAGGCGAACCAGGCGGCGTGCATCTGCTGGACGTAGGGCACCATCGCGGGCCACCAGCCGGGCCCCGCGGACTCGCCGGACGCCGGCCCGGGGTGGACGAACAGCGGGAGGTCCCGCTCCTCGAGCAGTTCGAGCAGCGGGGCGCACCGCGCGTATCCGGTCGCGTCGGCAAGGGCGTTCGCGGGGAGCTGGAGTCCGGCGAACCCCCGGTCGAGGTCCCTGGCCGTCGCGCTCGGGTCGATGTCCCGTACGCAGGCGGCGGCCCAGCCGCCGAACGGCTCAGGGAGCGCGGCCGTGCCCTCGTGGTAGGCGTCGAGCAGGGGCCGTGCCTCGGCCGAGGGCAGCCACTCCACGCCGATCGGGGCGGACAGCGAGACGAGCACCTTGCCGAGACCGTCGGTGGCGGCGAGATCCGTACGACGGGCGATGTCGTGGTCGGCGGGAGGGATCTCGTAAGGCGGCTCACCGTCCAGAAAGAGCGTCCAGCCGTCCAGGAACGGCGGTTCGCGGCGGGATCGCAGGGCCGTCACCAGCGACGGGATCCACAGATGCTGGTGTACGTCGACGTTGGTCATGACGCTCCTCCCACCAGGGCGCGAAGTGCGCCCGGACGTCGTCGTACCCCAGGATGTCGTGGCTCACCGCCTCCACGTCCACCCCGCAGGACCGGTCGTCCTCCGGGCGGGGCGCGATCACCCCGACAGTCATCACTCTGCTGCATCTCACGTCCCTCCACACCCATCCGTGACCCTCTGGTCCAGGATTGGCCCGGTGGCCGCGCTGACACCCGAGGATTCCCCACGCCCTGGCCCCTTCGCGTGCTCGCCCGTCTCGCGCGGGTGGGCATGGGGGGCGGGTCCAGGTGCAGGACGGAGCGGCGGGCGCCTAGCCGATGTCCACGACGCGTGCCCAGGCGGGCGGCGAGTCCGGCACGTAGTCGGGATCGTCCTCGTTCCCCGAGCCGCCCGTGTGCTGCCGGGGGAACAGACCCACCACCGTCCGGCAAGGTGGCCGGGTGTCCGGCCAGGGCGTCTGGCCGTCGGTCAGGACCACGACGACGTCGGGCCGGGGCCGCGTTCGCAGCGCCCTGGCGAAGCCGGTGCGCAGATCCGTGCCCCCGCCGCCCATCAGCGGTATGCCCTCACCACGGCACAGCGGGTGCACGACCCGGGCCGCCGCATCGCACGGCAGCACGGTGACCAGGTCGCGACGGCCGCCCACGGCACGGGAGATCGCGGCGACCTCGAGGACCGCGCTGCCCAGTTCGGCGTCACTGACCGACCCGGACGTGTCGATGATCACGCAGACCCGGGGCGGCCTGCGCCGCAGACTCGGCAGGACGACGCCGGGCACGCCGACCGAGCGCCGAGACGGCCGGCCGTAGGTGTAGTCCTCGCCCGCACCCGGGCCGGAGGCCGCGGAGCGGACCGCCGCTCCCAGCAGCTCCCGCCACGGCTGCGGCGGATGGAACGCCTCCTCCGCCCACCGCTGCCACCCCTTGGAGGCGCTTCCGGGCCTGCCGGTGATGCCCTGCGCCACCCGGAACCGGACCGCGTCCCGTTCCTGCTCGCTCAGGCCGTGCGCGCCGTCCGGCCCCAGGTCCCACTCCCGTTCCCGTCCGTCGGCGCCACTGCCGCAGTCCAGCCAGGAAAGGTCCTGGGTGAGCGGCCCGAGCCGGAACTGGCGCAGGTAGTCCTCCATGAGCTGTCCCGCGGGCAGGTGCAGGGACGCTGGCACGACAGCGCCTTCGGGACGGACCAGCCCGTCCCCGAAGACGTCGTCGTTGATCTCGCAGTCTGCGGCGATGTTCATCCGCAGTCGTTCCCCCGGGCCGGTCAGCCCGCGCTGCCGCGCGACCCGGTCGCTGCGCCCGTGATGGTCGCGCAGCAGGTGCGACACCTCGTGCACCCACACGCCGGCCAGTTCCTCCACCGGGGTCCGGTCCACGAACGCGGGCGAGACGTAGCACCGCCAGTGCCGGTCGACGGCCATGGTCGGCACCCGCCGCGACGCGACGGTGTGCAGGGCGAACAGGGCCGTCGCCAGGTAGGGCCGGACGCGGGCGGCGTGCAGCCGGGCGGCGAAGAGCTTGTCGAGGTCCAGGGCCGCCGGTGCCTCGGTACTCATCGTCCGGACCCTGTGGCGACCGAGCCCTTGGCCGCCGCTCGATCCGCAGCGCGATCCGCCGCACGGTCCGCCCGCCGGGACAGGGACACCACTCCGGCGAGCCGCTCGATCGACGCCGGAACGTCCCAGTCCTCCTGACGCAGCGAGGCGAGGGTGGTCGCGGGGACGACCACCAGGTCCGGGGCTCCGGTCTCCACCGCCCGGACCAGGAGCGCCCAGGCCGCGTCCCAGCGGGCCCTGTCCGGGCGCCGGCGCACCGCGGCCACCACACCGTCCAGTACGGCCTGGCGAAGATCGCCCCGCTCGGGCAGTACCGCACCCGCCGGATCGGCGAGCACCTCCTCGGGGTCGGGGAGATCCATCCGGTCCAGGCTCGCCAGCAGCTCAAGCCCCGGACCGTCCCCTACGGTGCCCCTGACCAGCAGGGAGAGCACTTCCCGGGAGGAGCCGGCGGCGGTCGCGAAGGCGGTCAGGCACAGGGTCATCTCCCAGCTCCGGGGCGACGGCCAGGCGCCGCCCCGGCGCGTCTCACTGCTGGGCAGCTGGTGCACGAGCTTGGGGCGGGCGGTGAGCAGCCCGCACACCGCCCGCCGGGCGAAGTCCACGGCTTGCGGCAGCTTCGCCGGGTCGAGCCGCGGCAGGGTCGCCCGGGGCCAGGTCCCGCCGAGGCCGCGGACGACGACCTCGTGGTCGTGGGTCCACTGAAGGTGAACGAAACGGTTGGCGAGCGGCGGGCTCAGCTCCCAGCCGTCGGCCGCCGAGGACCGCGGATTGGCGGCGGCCACGATCCGGACGCCGGGCGGCAGCCGCAGGGCGCCGATGCGCCGCTCGAGGACGAGCCGGAGCAGCGCGGCCTGCACGGCCGGCGGTGCGGTGGAGAGCTCGTCGAGGAACAGCAGCCCCCGGCCGGCCCGCACCAGTCGCACCGCCCAGTCCGGCGGGGCCATCGGCACACCCTGTTCCGCGGGGTCGTCCCCGACGACGGGCAGCCCCGAGAAGTCGGACGGCTCGTGCACGCTGGCGATCACCGTGGTCAGCGGAAGGTCCAGGGCCTCGGCGAGCTGGGTCAGCGCCGCGGTCTTGCCGATGCCCGGCTCGCCCCACAGCAGGACGGGCAGGTCGGCGGCCACGGCCAGGGTCAGGGCCTCCAGTTGGACGTCGGGCCGCGGTTCGGTGGTGGTGTCGCGCAGCAGGCTCAACAGGTCGCCCGCGACGTCGAGTTGGGAGTTGTGAACAGGGGCGGAGGGGGCAGCGGACAGGGTGCATGTGGGCATGTGTGGTCACCTTTTGGCCAGTGGGTGGGGGAGATCCCCCAGGGAGTTGAGTGGTGGTGAGGGGACCTGTGGTCCCCGAGGTCAGCGGCCGGTCGTGTGGCGTGGATGCGAGCGGTGGTGACGAGGACGGGTAGGCCCCGGGCGGACGCGGTCCGGTCCGGGTCCGACCAGGCCGGCCCTGAAGAGCCCGTAGGTGATCCGCCGCTCCGCGGCGGCCTCGAGTTCGTCCCGCAGGGCCCCGTCGCGCAGCGCCGCGTCGGGGCCCAGCAGACCCTCGACGACGGCCAGCGCACCGGCGAGGTCGCCGTGGTCCAGGCGTTCGCGCACGCCGGTGAGGCAGTCCGGACGTCGGTGTGCCTCGTCGATCGCCCGCAGACAGGGAAGCGGCGAGCCGGTCAGCGCGACCAGCAGCTCTTCCCGGCGGATCTCGTCGGGGTCGTGGTCCAGCGGGGCCAGCACCCCGTCGACCAGGCCGATCCGGTGCCGGGCGCCCCGGCACTCCACGAGACGCGGGTGCCCCGCCCGGTCCGAGGCCCGGGACGGCCCGCGCGGCGACCAGTCCGGTACGAGTGCCGAGGCGACCAGCGGATGCAGCCGCTCGGCCTCGATCGCACCGTTGCGGATCAGCTCCAGGTCGGGCGGCACCCAGGTCGCCGCGTCGGGCAGCAGCGGCAGCGCGGAGGTGTCCCCGCCGCTCGGCGCCGCGATCCGGACGGTCGGCGGCCCGACGTCGTCCGTCACTTCCAGGACCAGCCGATGCCGCCTCCCGAGCCGCACGACGACGGCAGCGGAGGACCGCCCCTCGGCGTGCAGCAGGATCCCCGCCTCGGCCGCCCACCGGTGCACGGCCCAGCGACGCCCGTGCGGCGCCGTCGGGGGCAGATCCGGGACGGGCAGAGGTGGGTCCCTGTCGGCAGGCCCGTCGGCCCCGGACCGGGTCCGCAGCTCATCGGTTCTGCGTACGTCCCACAGATGGCGGTGCAGGTCCAGGCGGAAGCGCCGACTGGGCCAGGGGTGCGGATGGCGGTCGGCGCCGCCCTGCGCGGGGGAGCCGTCCCACAGCGCGAGGCTGATCCGCTGACCGGCGTCCGCCCAGGCGGGCGGCGTACGGATCACGAGATGCACCGGGCCGGCACGCCCGGCGGCCTCGTACCGGGCCAGCGAGACGGTCAGCCCCGGACGCAGCAGCCCGTCGGGAGCGATCCTCGGCAGGTGCCAGCGCAGCAGGTCCGGGGCCAGATGGCGGAGATCGGCGCGGATCCGGGACGCGAGCTCCCGGCCATGGGTACGCGCCACGGAACGCAACTGGAGATCGACATCGACGCCAGCGGCGGCACACGCCCCCGCCCAGTCGCCGACGTGCCGGCGGGCGGTCGCGGTCTCGATCATGGAGGGCGGCACGGCGAACGCTCGCACGCGCGGCCAGAAGGAAAGGCGGGAATCCTCGTTCGCGGTCCTGGTGAGCATCAGCACTCACCTTGCGCGGACGGGACCCCCGATCTGTCAGCAGAATGAGTCGTCATCGCCGCGGAGCATAGCGTCGTCCACATCGATCTGTCACCGGTGATTCAACTTCCCTGGTCGGTGGACAAGTTCGTCCGCGGGCACGCTTGTTAGCCTTGGTTGTGATCGATTTCCCCAGTCCCGGTCCCAGCCCGAGCCCTTACCCGCTCGGCGCCGCGACCACCCTGGCCGAACTCGCCGAGGACCCGCATCCGCGCCTGGCGTCGCTGCGTGCGCACGAGCCCGTGTCCTGGCTGCCCGAGCTGGACGGCTGGCTGGTGACCCGGCGCGATCTCGCGATGGACGTGATGCGGGACGCCGCGACCTTCACGGTCGACGACCCCCGGTTCTCCACCGCACAGGTCGTCGGGCCGAGCATGCTGTCCCTGGACGGTGCCGAGCACGCCCGTCACCGTGACGCCTTCGCCGCTCCGTTCCGCCCCCGAGAGACGCACGACGGCTTCGCCTCGTACATCGAGCAGGAGACCGACCGGCTCATCACCGCACTGGAACCGGCCGGCGCCGCCGAACTGCGAACCGCGTTCGCCGGCCCGCTCGCGGTCGCCGTCGTGACCGAGGCACTCGGGCTGGTCGGCACCACCGCCGCCACCGTGCTGTCCTGGTACGACTCCATCGTGCGGTCGGTCTCCGACATCACCGCCGGACTCGACGCCGGACCCGCCGGCGCGGTGGCGTACGCGCAACTGAAGGCCGCCGTGGAAGCCACCGTCTCGGACCGGGACACTGTCTCCCTCCTCGGCTCCGCGGCCGGTCGGCTCGGGTTGCCCGAGGTGGCGTCCAACGCCGCCGTCCTGATGTTCGGGGGCATCGAGACCACCGAGGCGATGATCACCAACGCGCTGCTGCACCTGCTGCGCCATCCCGGCCAACTCGCCCTCGTCCGGGCCGATGTGGGCCTGCTGGACGGCGCGATCGAGGAATCGCTGCGCCTCGAACCGGGCGCTGCCGTCGTGGACCGCTACGCCACCCGCGACACTGTCCTCGGCCCGGCCACGATCCGCCGCGGTGACCTGGTCACCGTCTCCCTCACGGGCGCGGGCCGGGACCCGGCCGTCTTCCCCGACCCCGACCGGTTCGACGTCCGCCGCGCGAACGCCCGCCTCCACCTGGCCTTCGCGCACGGCCCCCACCACTGCCTCGCCGCACCCCTCGCCCGCCTGGAGACCCGCATCGCCCTGCGGAGCCTGCTCGAACGCCTGCCCGCGCTGCGCCTCGACCCGGACCGCCCGACCGCGCCGTACGGCCTGGTCTTCCGCAAGCCCCCCGCCCTGCACGTGCTGTGGGACAGCGCTGCCTGACAGGAGCATCCCGTGACGTACGACATCACCGCCATCCGCTCCCGGTTCCCCGCCCTGACGGCCGGCACCGCCCACTTCGACGGCCCCGGCGGCACCCAGACGCCCCGGCCGGTCATCGACGCCGTCGCCGACGCGTTGGCGCACCCCTTGTCGAACCGGGGGCACACGGTGCCGGGGGAGCGCAACGCCGAGAGCATCGTCGTCGAGGCCCGCCGGGCCATGGCCGACCTGCTGGGGGCGCAGCCGTCGGGGATCGTCTTCGGCCGCAGCGCCACCCAGCTCGCCTACGACTTCTCCCGCACCCTCGCCAAGACGTGGTCCCCCGGAGACGAAGTGGTCGTCACCCGCCTCGACCACGACGCCAACATCCGTCCCTGGGTCCAGGCCGCCGACCGGGCCGGTGCCACCGTGCGCTGGGCCGACTTCGACCCCGCCACCGGGGAGTTGACCGTCGACGACATCCGCGCCGTGCTGTCCGAACGCACCCGGCTGGTCGCCGTCACCGCCGCGTCCAACCTGATCGGCACCCGGCCCGCGATCGCTGAGATCTCCCGACTGGCGCACGCCGCAGGGGCGTTCACCTACGTCGACGGCGTCCATCACACCGCCCACGCGTCGGTCGACGTGGAGCGGCTCGGCGCGGACTTCTTCGTCTGCTCCCCGTACAAGTTCCTCGGCCCCCACCACGGAGTCCTCGCCGCCCGACCGGAACTGCTGGAGACGCTGCGGCCGGACAAGCTCCTGCCCTCCACCGACGCCGTCCCGGAGCGCTTCGAACTGGGCACCCTGCCCTACGAGTTCCTCGCGGGCACCACCGCGGCGGTCGACTTCCTCGCCGGCCTGGACACGGGTGCCGCCGGCACCCGGCGGCAGCTCCTGATCGCGGCGTACTCGGCGCTCGAAGCGCACGAGGACAGCCTGCGTACGCAACTGGACAAGGGCCTGTCCTCGCTCGAAGGCGTCACGATCCACTCCAGGGCGGCCGACCGCACCCCCACCCTGTTGCTGACGTTCGAGAAGCACGGCACGGTGGACGCGTACCGCTTCCTCGCGGAGCGCGGCGTCCACGCCCCGTCGGGATCCTTCTACGCCGTGGAGGCCTCACGCCGACTGGGCCTCGGCGACACCGGCGGCCTCCGCATCGGCCTCGCGCCCTATACCTGCACGGAGGACGTCGACCGGCTCCTGACGGGGTTGTCCGAGTTCCTGACATCCCGCTGAGCCATTGAAACGGGAGCCGTTGAAAGGAGAGCAGGTCATGAGCACATTCCCCACCGCCCGGGCCGTCCGGACCACGCCGGAAGGCCTTCTGTGGGAGCCCAGCGCACGCTGGGTCCGCGGCCGCAAGGGCGAGGTGACGGTCGTCGACAGCCGGCACCCCGTCCTCGTCTGGGAACCCGGCGTCCCCGTCCCGCTGTACGCCTTCCCCCGCGCAGACGTCCGCGAGGACCTGCTGCGCCCCGCGAAGAACCCCCCGACGGGAACGCACACCGGCTCGCGGATCTTCTACGACCTCCAAGCCGACGGCGAGACCGTGGAGAACGCCGCCTGGACCTTCCCCGCCGCCGACCTCGCCGACCACATCGCCTTCGAGTGGTTCCGGCGCGTCGGCCGGGGCCTCGACCACTGGTACGAGGAAGAGGAGGAGATCTTCATCCACCCCCGCGACCCGCACAAACGGGTGGACGCGATCCCCAGCAGCCGCCATGTCGTGGTCGAGATCGACGGCACCGTCGCCGCGGACACCCGCCGCCCGGTCCTGCTCTTCGAGACCGGTCTGCCCACGCGGTACTACATCCCGCGCGAGGACGTCCGCCTCGACCTGCTCGAGCCCACCGACCACAGCACCGGCTGCCCCTACAAGGGCACCGCCCGGTACTGGTCGTGGCGGGCCGGCGCCGACGTTCCGCCGAACATCGTCTGGAGCTACCCGGACCCCCTGCCCGCGGTGGGCGCCGTCAGGGGACTCCTCGCCTTCTTCAACGAGGCGGTCGGCATCACCGTCGACGGCGAACCCCAGGAGCGCCCCGTCACGCCGTTCACCCCGATGCTCTCGGCCCCCTCACCGGAGTGAGCGGCGCACACCGTCCCGAAACCGACACCCCCACGTGACCCGCCTCTCATGGCAAGGCGGCGGTATTGCCGCGACCATGGTGTCCCTCACCGGCAGTTCGAAGGGATCCGGAATGCTCCGCAAGGTACTGGTCGCCAACCGAGGCGAGATCGCGATTCGAGCCTTCCGCGCCGGCTATGAACTGGGCGCGCGGACCGTCGCCGTCTTCCCGCACGAGGATCGCAACTCGCTGCACCGGATGAAGGCGGACGAGGCCTACGAGATCGGCGAGCCGGGGCACCCGGTGCGGGCCTACCTCTCCGTGGAGGAGATCATCCGGGCGGCCCGGCTGGCCGGTGCCGACGCCGTCTACCCGGGCTACGGGTTCCTGTCCGAGAACCCGGAGCTGGCGCGGGCCTGCGAGGACGCGGGCATCACCTTCGTCGGGCCGAGCGCGCAGATCCTGGAGCTGACGGGCAACAAGGCCCGTGCGGTGGCCGCCGCCCGCGCGGCCGGCGTACCGGTGCTGGGCTCCTCGGCGCCCTCCGCCGACGTGGACGAGCTGGTACGGGCCGCCGAGGACATCGGCTTCCCTCTGTTCGTGAAGGCGGTCGCGGGCGGCGGAGGACGCGGCATGCGCCGCGTCCAGGAACCCGCCAAGCTGCGCGAGTCCATCGAGGCGGCGGCGCGCGAGGCGGCCTCCGCGTTCGGCGACGCCACCGTCTTCCTGGAGAAGGCCGTCGTCGAACCCCGTCACATCGAGGTGCAGATCCTCGCCGACGGGCAGGGCAACGTCATCCACCTCTTCGAGCGCGACTGTTCCGTGCAGCGCCGCCACCAGAAGGTCATCGAGCTGGCGCCCGCGCCCAACCTCGACCCGGCGCTGCGCGAGCGGATCTGCGCCGACGCCGTGAACTTCGCCCGCGAGATCGGCTACCGCAACGCGGGCACCGTGGAGTTCCTGCTCGACCGCGACGGCAACCACGTCTTCATCGAGATGAACCCCCGCATCCAGGTCGAGCACACGGTGACCGAGGAGGTCACCGACGTCGACCTCGTCCAGGCGCAGCTGCGCATCGCCGCCGGCGAGACCCTCGCCGACCTCGGCCTCTCCCAGGAGACCGTCACCCTGCACGGCGCCGCCCTCCAGTGCCGCATCACCACCGAGGACCCGGCCAACGGCTTCCGCCCGGACACCGGCCGGATCAGCGCCTACCGCTCGCCCGGCGGCTCGGGCATCCGCCTGGACGGCGGCACCACCCACGCCGGTACGGAGATCAGCGCGCACTTCGACTCCATGCTGGTCAAGCTCACCTGCCGAGGCCGGGACTTCACGACCGCGGTCCGGCGGGCCCGCCGTGCCGTGGCCGAGTTCCGCATCCGAGGGGTCGCCACGAACATCCCGTTCCTGCAGGCGGTCCTCGACGACGCGGACTTCCAGGCGGGCCACGTCACCACGTCGTTCATCGAGCAGCGGCCGCACCTGCTCACCGCACGCCACTCCGCCGACCGCGGCACCAAGCTGCTCACCTACCTCGCCGACGTGACGGTGAACAAGCCGCACGGCGAGCGGCCCGACCTGATCGACCCCACCACCAAGCTGCCGCGGCTCGCCGACACCGAGCCGCCCGCCGGCTCCAAGCAGCAGCTCACCGAGCTCGGCCCCGAGGGGTTCGCCCGCCGGCTGCGCGAGTCGGCGACCATCGGCGTCACCGACACCACCTTCCGCGACGCCCACCAGTCACTGCTCGCGACCCGGGTCCGCACGAAGGACCTGCTCGCCGTCGCCCCGGTCGTGGCCCGCACCCTGCCCGAGCTGCTGTCCCTGGAGTGCTGGGGCGGCGCCACCTACGACGTCGCGCTGCGCTTCCTCGCCGAGGACCCCTGGGAGCGGCTGGCCGCCCTGCGTGAGGCCGTGCCGAACATCTGCCTGCAGATGCTGCTGCGCGGCCGCAACACCGTGGGCTACACGCCGTACCCGACCGAGGTGACCGACGCCTTCGTACAGGAGGCCGCGGCGACCGGCATCGACATCTTCCGCATCTTCGACGCGCTCAACGACGTGAGCCAGATGAGGCCCGCGATCGACGCCGTACGGGCGACCGGGACCGCCGTCGCCGAGGTCGCCCTGTGCTACACCAGCGACCTGTCCGACCCGAACGAGCGGCTGTACACCCTCGACTACTACCTCCGCCTGGCCGAACAGATCGTGGCCGCGGGCGCCCACGTCATCGCCGTCAAGGACATGGCCGGCCTGCTGCGCGCCCCGGCCGCCGCGAAGCTGGTCTCGGCCCTGCGCCGCGAGTTCGACCTGCCGGTCCACCTGCACACCCACGACACGGCGGGCGGCCAGCTCGCCACCTACCTCGCCGCGATCCAGGCCGGCGCGGACGCGGTGGACGGGGCGGTCGCGTCCATGGCCGGCACCACCTCGCAGCCGTCGCTGTCGGCGATCGTCGCGGCGACCGACTACTCCGAACGGCCGACCGGCCTCGACCTGAGGGCCGTCGGCGACCTGGAGCCGTACTGGGAGAGCGTCCGCAAGATCTACGCCCCGTTCGAGGCGGGCCTGGCCTCGCCGACCGGACGCGTCTACGACCACGAGATCCCCGGCGGGCAGCTGTCCAACCTGCGCACCCAGGCCGTCGCGCTGGGCCTCGGCGACCGGTTCGAGGACATCGAGGCGATGTACGCGGCCGCCGACCGCATCCTCGGTCACCTGGTGAAGGTCACCCCGTCGTCCAAGGTGGTCGGCGACCTCGCCCTGCACCTGGTCGGCGCCGGGGTGACGCCCGCCGAGTTCGAGGAGACGCCGGACCGGTTCGACATCCCCGACTCCGTCATCGGCTTCCTGCGCGGCGAGCTCGGCACCCCGCCCGGCGGCTGGCCGGAACCGTTCCGCACCCGGGCGCTCCAGGGCCGTGCCGAGGCCAAGCCGGTGCAGGAGCTGTCCGCGGAGGACCGTACGGGGCTGGAGAAGGACCGGCGCGCCACACTCAACCGGCTGCTGTTCCCCGGGCCGACCCGCGAGTTCGAGGCGCATCGCCAGAGCTTCGGCGACACCAGCGTGCTGGACAGCAAGGACTTCTTCTACGGCATCAGGCCCGGCAAGGAGTACGCCGTCGACCTGGAGACCGGCGTGCGGCTCCTCATCGAGCTGGAAGCCGTCGGCGAGGCCGACGAACGCGGTATGCGCACCGTGATGTCCGCGCTCAACGGCCAGCTCCGGCCGATCCAGGTCCGCGACACCGCCGCTTCCTCCGACGTGCCCGTGACCGAGAAGGCCGACCGTTCCAACCAGGGCCACGTCCCCGCGCCGTTCGCCGGGGTGGTGACGCTCGCGGTCGCCGAGGGCGACGAGGTGGCGGCCGGTGCCACGGTGGCCACGATCGAGGCGATGAAGATGGAGGCCACGATCACCGCCACGAAGGCCGGACGGGTGTCCCGGCTGGCCATCAACAAGATCCAGCAGGTGGAGGGTGGCGATCTGCTGGTGGAGATCGCCTGACCACGGGCGCAGCCACCGTGGGCCCCGCGTGTGACCGCGGCCCTGTCCGCCCCGCTCGACCCGTCCGAGTCCGGACGGGTCGAGCGGGGCGGCTCGCGGACGGCCGACAACGGCGTGGCACCCGCACGCTCACCCGCACACCCGCTCACCCGCGGCGATGCGACACATGGCACAGCGACGGCCGCGAGTCCCTACCGCCCGCGAAGGACCGGGAGGAGGAACCCCTGTCATGACAGTGATCCTCGAGATCAACACCCTCGTCTGGCTGGGCGAGTTGAGCGAACGCCACGGGCGCCGCATCACCCTGGGCGAGGTGCCGGACCAGGTCTGGGACGAGATCGCACGGCCCGGCATCGACACCGTCTGGCTGATGGGCGTCTGGGAGCGCAGCCCGGCCGGCCTCGCCATCGCCCTGAGTGACGAGAGCCTGCTGGCGTCGTTCCGCGAGGTGCTGCCCGACGTCACCGACGCGGACATCGCCGGATCGCCGTACTGCGTACGGAACCACGTCGTCGACGCCTCCCTCGGCGGTCCGGAGGGCCTGGCCGCCGCCCGCGACCGACTGGCCGCCCGCGGCCTCCGACTGATCCTCGATTACGTGCCCAACCACGTGGCCCCCGACCATCCCTGGCTCACGGCCCACCCCGACCGCCTGATCCAGGGCACCGTGGACGACCTGGCCCGCGCGCCGGACGCCTTCGTCGAAGCCGGCGGCCGCAGCTACGCCCGGGGCCGTGACCCCTACTTCCCGCCCTGGCCGGACGTGGTCCAGGTGAACGCCTTCGCCGACGACCTGCGGTCGGCGGCCGTGGACACACTGGTGTCCATCGGCGACCAGGCGGACGGCGTGCGCTGCGACATGGCGATGCTGGTGATGAACGACGTCTTCGCCAGGACGTGGGGCGACCGGGCGGGGCCGGCTCCCGCCGAGGACTTCTGGCCGTACGTCATCCCGCGCGTGCGCGCCCACCACCCGGATCTCCTCTTCGTCGCCGAGGCGTACTGGGACCTCGAAGGGGCCCTCCAGCAGCAGGGCTTCGACCATTGCTACGACAAGCGGCTGTACGACCGGCTGTGCCACGAGAACGCCGGTTCGGTCCGCGCCCATCTAGGGGCGGGTGTCGCGTACCAGCACGGCCTCGTCCGCTTCCTCGAGAACCACGACGAGCCGAGGGCCGCCGCCACCCTGCCCGGCGTACGAGGTCAGGCGGCAGCCACCGCCGTCGCGACCCTCCCCGGTGCGACGCTCTGGCACGAGGGCCAGTTCGAGGGCCGCCGGGTACGCCCGCCGGTCTTCCTCTCCCGCCGGCCGCGGGAACCGGTCGACGAGCCCCTGCGCGAGTTCTACGGCCGCCTGCCGCGGGTGGCGGCCGCCGTACGCCGAGGCGATTGGCGGCCGTTGACCCCGGCGGCCCTGCCGCACAACGACACCCACCGTCACCTGCTGGCGTGGACCTGGGCGGACCAGGACACACGCCACGTGGTCGTCGTCAACCACTCCGACCGCCCCGCCCAGGCGCGGCTTCCCTTCCCGTGGGCCGACCTCAGAGGCGGCGAGCACCGCCTGACCGACCTCCTCACGGACCGGACGTACGACCGCGACGGCGACGAACTGACCGGCCCCGGCCTGTTCGTGGCCCTCGACCCGTGGGCCGGACACGTTCTGGCCGTGCCGGCTCGGGGGACCTCGTAACCGCCGGTCCCGCCACTGTCCCCGTCACGGTATGGGCCGCGGAAAGGTCTTCAACGCCCCGGCGAGCCCCGCGGCGTCGGTGCCGACCTTGCGGTAGGCGGCGGACAGCAGTTGCCGCACGCCCTGCTCGGTGAGGTGCAGTTCCTTCGCGACCACCGCCACCGGGTGGCCCTGGGCCGTCATCTCGGCGGCCCGGCGTTCGTGGGCGGTGAGCGTGTCCGTCTGGCTGTAGCGCAGGGGGAGTGGGCGCATTCCGGCGGCGGAGAGCTCCTCCCTGGCTTTGGCGGCCACGGCCTCGGCACCGCAGTGGACGGCAGTCTCCAGGCCACGGTAGAGGCGGTCGGCTGCTTCCTGGAGCCGGCTGTTCCGGGACAGCGCGGCGCCGTGGCCGACCAGGGCGCGGGACAGTTCGTAGGCGGCGGGGGACTGCTCCAGGTGTTCGACGGCCTGTGCGTGCAGGCCGAGGGCCGCGGGGCCGCCGGTGACCTCGGCCTGAACGTGCAGCGCCTGGCCGATCACGGACGCCGCGCCGAAGTCACGGGCCCGCTTGAAGGCGTCCTCGGCGAGACGGACCGCCCGGTCGGGGGCGCTGGGGGCGACAGCGGACGCCAGGTCCAACTGCCAGGCACACCAGGACGGGTTGCGCCAGGCCCGTGCCTCCAGCCGCTCCCCGACGTCGGACAGCAGGCAC
This sequence comes from Streptomyces sp. NPDC033131, assembly GCF_055578365.1. Taxonomy (NCBI): domain Bacteria; kingdom Bacillati; phylum Actinomycetota; class Actinomycetes; order Kitasatosporales; family Streptomycetaceae; genus Streptomyces; species Streptomyces sp. NPDC033131. Next base: position 19,672 of record NZ_JBVIPA010000005.1, on the reverse strand, counting down.
TCGGCTTCCGAGCGCCGGCCCTCGGCCAGCAGCAGTTCGGCGTACACCGTGCGCGGGTCGGGATAGATGACGGCGTTGGGGACGACGTCGCCGTAGTGGTACTGGTCGGCGAGGCGGCGGGCGGCGACGGCCCGGCCGCGGGCCAGCAGGATCTGGATCAGAATGCCGATGGCGAACCACTGGGCGGGTACGGCGCCTTCGACCCGGTCGGCGATGCGCAGGCCCTCCCGTGCCAGTTCCTCCGCCTCGGCCAGGCAGCCGCGGCGGTAGCGGATGTAGCCGAAGAGGGTCTGTCCGACGGCTAGGTGGGAGCCTCGCCAGCCCTTGCCCTCGCACTCGGCCATGCCCTTGATGAACAGCTCTTCGGCCCGCAGAGGCTGGTCGCAGTACATGAAGGTGAGAGCGACCGAGACGGGTACCTCGAAGCCACGGTTCTCGTCGGTCCAGCTCATCCCGCCGCGCAGAGCGTCCTCGGCGCAGGTGAGGACGGTCCGGCGCGGTTCACCACGCACCAGCGCGTCCCACGCCCGCAGGCCCAGGATGTAGCGCTCCTCCAGTCCGCGCCCGGGCAGCTTCTCGGCCAGGCGTGCCAGTCGGCGGGAGCGGGCGGGAGAGTCGGGCTCGTCCATGCGGAACGCGCTCCAGACGAAGTGGTCGGCCTGCATCCGCAGCCGGATCCGCGGGTTGGTCGCCTGCCGTGCCTCGTCGGCCGCCACGGTCGCGGCCTCGGCCAGTCGGTCGGTGTGGGCCAGGGCCTGGGCCAGCCGGTAGGCGATGGAGGCACGGAGGTCGGGGTCGACTCCGGGCTCCGTCAGTGCCTCCCGGAGATAGCCAACCGTGGCCGTGGGTTCGATGAGAAAGGTCGAGCACGCGAGTTCGTGGAGGAGTGCGGCCCGGTCCTCAGCGGGAGGCGGCTCCCGCAGGGCTCGGCTCAGGGCACGTCGGGCCGCCTCCGGGGCCCCGGCCCGAAGGTACTCACTGGCGGCCGCCCGCAGGCATTCCACTGCCTCGGGCTTGCCTTCACAGGGAACTTCCAGCAGGTGCCGGGCCGCGGCGGTGGGGCCGAGCCCGGCGGCGCGGACGGCCTCCGCGGCCGCGTTGTGCAGACCTACCCGCAGGCCGGACGGGATGGCCCGGTAGATGGTCGTGGCGATCAGCGGGTGGACGAATTCGAGCCCGCCCCCGGGGCCGTGGTCGTGTGCCAGGATCCGGGCCGCGCGCAGCCGCTCCGTGGCCTCGGAGGCCTCCTCGACGCCGATCACCGCGAGGTCCGCGGCGAGCTCCGGTGAGAAGGACCCGCCGAGCACGGCTGCGGCCCAGGCGTAGCGGACGGTGGTCGTACCGAGGCGGTGCAGGCGTTCGAGCAGTCCGGGGCCCTTCACGGCCGCTGCGAGATCCCGCATCAGGGACAATTCGTGCAGCATGCCCCGGACTTGCCGCTCGGCGAGCCGGAAGGCGAGTTCGACGGTCTCGAACGGGCTGCCACTGGTGACCGTCCAGCACTCGTCGCAGAAGTCGTCCTCGGCCTGCTCTCCCACCTTGTCCCTGATGATCCGCGCGACGGCGTCGGCACTCAGCGGCCCCAGGGCATGGGGGCGGTTCCCGTGGCGTTCGAAGACCGTGCGAATGGCATGCGCCTCGGGCGGCATGTCGTCGGGGCGATAGGCGGCGACGATCAGCAGGGGGACATCGGCGGCCCGCGGCGCGAAGGAGGCGAGCCAGCTCAGGGACTCGGCATCGGCCCAGTGCAGGTCGTCCACGAGCAGTACGACGGGCGCCTTCTTCACCGCCAGACGGGTCATGACCCAGTCGAGGCCGTCGCGCACTCCGGTCGGGTCAGGCACGTGGGAGGTGTCGCTCGCCTCGAGGCCGAGCGCGACCGCGACGATGTCGTACCAACTCCCCAGGAACGAGCGAAGCTCCGTGTCGTCCATCGTGGCCAGGGCCGGCTGCAGGAGTTGGCGCACCACGTGGAACGCCAGCCCCTGCTCGTTCTCGCCACCCTTTCCGGAGAGCACCGTGCAGCCGTGCGCGACGGCGCGGGCACGTGCCGCGGCGACGAGGGTGGTCTTCCCCATGCCGGCCGGACCGGCGAAGACGAGGAGTTCGCTGGACGGTGTGCGCGGCACACCCCCGACCGCTTCGCGCAGCTCGGTCAAGGCGCGGTCGAGCGCTCGCAATTCCCGATGGCGTTCGAGCAAAGGACGGTATTCGGTGAGGGATTGCCGCAGCCCAGGCGCCATGTGCGCTACCGCTTCCTGTCGTTGATCCGCGGAGGACGGCGCCGAGCGTACGCCCTCACGTGCACGCGGCGGTCGGGTTCGGACAGGAGAACGGCATTGCGAGTGAACTATCCACGGCAGAGCTCCGAGTGTCCGTCCCTCCGGTATTATGTGCGGCTTACCTTCATGGAACGGCATACGCGTCCGAGGTGTCCGCGTAGCGCGGCACCGTGCGGGACCAGTAGTAGCAGCCGCGAATCCAGCCGATCATGCCGTCCAGATAACCGACGCCGGCGGGGCTCAAGTCCAGCCTGATTTCCTCGTGGAGCGACTCGAACTCGCAGATCGTGCTGTTGATCAGCCGGATGGCCAGCATGAGGGCGGTCGGCAGCGGGCAGCGGTGCAGCCGCTGCCGGGCGAGGGCGACATTGATGACTCCCCCCGCCCGCTGCTCCTTGACGGCGGAAAACAGGTCGGCCGTCCACACGGCAGCGTCGACCGAAAGGCGGTTCAGCCGCCGTACGCCGGGGTGGTGGAGGTCGTCGAGGGTGAGTTCGCGGTGCTGCGCCGCCTCGTACAGGGGATAGAACGGCTCGATGCCCGCGGTGAGCGAACGGATCGAGCCGCACAGCCCTGTCCCCAGGGGCACGGAGTCGCTCTGTGCCACCGCCTCGTACAACAGCCCGTGTACGTACTCACGGCTGTTCCACGCCCAGCGGGCCGCCTGCGCGGGAGTGCACCGCTGCCGGACCTGTCGGTGGAGGTCGGCGAGGGCGGCCCCGAGAGCCGTGCTGGGGGGCCGGCCGTCCCTCAGGATCTCCACGCTCTCGGTCAGCATGGGCAGCAGCCGCCCCGGCTGTCGGCGGCCGACCTCTTCGGCCCGGTCGTCGAAGATGAACTGGTAGGCGATCTGGTTGGCGACGATCTGGAGCAGGTCGGCGTCCATGGACGGGCTGTTGTAGGCCGCGAGCTGGGCGGGGCGCGTGGCGGTGATCATGGCCGCCACCTCCGGGTCGTCGGTCAGCCCCCAGGCGCGCAGCCAGGTGTCGACGCCCGCCGCCGCCTCGGCGGCGTGGCGATTGCTCTGGAACGGGAAGGGCATGTACAGGTGGGCGTCGATCAGATCCCTGAGGCTGCCGGACGTGATCACGTCCTGCGGAACCGCTGCGATTTCCTCATGCGTCGTCGACACCGTTGTCACCTGCCGTTCGGGGTTCCTGTACGCGGGCTGCTGCGGTCGCTCGGGGAGCGAGGGATCGTGCACGGGGCGTTGTGCCGGCCGGTGCGTGCGCACGCGGTTCGCATGTCATCACCAGTGAGCGCGGCCCCAACGTCGCTGCCGGGCGCAGCCGTTCGGCGTATCCGGGCAGGTGGCGCAGCCGCCAGCGGCCGGCGACGGTGGCCAGGGCCAGTGTGGCCTCCGCGAGGGCGAAGGTGTCGCCGAGGCACTTCCGGCTGCCGGCGGCGAAAGGGAGCATCGCGCCGTGGGGCACAGCGGGCGGCCCCGGGAGCCAGCGCTCGGGAAGGAAACGCTCGGGTTCGGGGAACGAGGCGGGGTCGTGGTGCAGCAGGTAGGGGCTGTACAGAACGGTGGTTCCGCGGGGGAGCCGGTGCCCGGCGAGCGTCGTCTCCCGGGTGGTGATGCGGGTGAAGAGCCAGCCGGGCGGTCGGTGCCGCAGTGTCTCGGCGACGACGCTCCGGGTGTAGGTGAGCCGCGGCAGCGCGTCGTGGCCGGGGCGTCGCCGGCCGGCGGTTACGGCGTCGACCTCGGCATGCAGGCGGCGTTCCGCCTCCGGATGCCGGGCCAGCAGATCGAAAGCGGAGGCCAGGCACAGGGCGGTACTCTCGGCTCCGGTGAGCAGCAGCGTGACGAGCTGGTCGTGCACCTCCTGTGGGGTGACCTCTGATGATCCGTCGCGTGCGGCGGACAGGAGCGTTTCGAGTACGTCGTCCCGGTGGCCGTCCGGGACGCCGCGCCGGCGCTCCGCGACGACCTCGCCGACGATCGCGTGCACCCGGGCGACCGCCCGGCGATAACGGAGGTTCGCGGGCGTCGGGACGCGGAACAGGGCGTCGACCGGCACGGCCGTGCGGACGAACAGGCCCCGGACGATGACGGCGAGACAGTCGCCCACCTCGGCCGCCGCGGCGGCGCCGAGCGAGTCGGAGAAGAGGACGTGGTTCATCACCCGGGTTGTCAGGGCCATCGTCGTCGCGCTGACGTCGACCTGGTCCCCGGCCCGCCAGTCGCGGCACGTCAACTCCGCCTCCCGGCCCAGCATGTCCGTGTGGCCGGCAACCCGGGAGGGGCGGAAGTCGGGTTGCAGCAGCCTGCGTTGGCGTCGGTGCGTGTCCTTGCCGCACGTCACCAGCCCGTTGCCCATCAGCGGCCGCAGCCTGTTGTACAGCGGTCCCCCCTTGTCGAAGGTCCGCGGGTCCATGAGGACCTGGTGGGCCACTTCGGGGTGGCACGCCATCCAGGCGCGGAGCGGGCCCAGACGTACTTCGACCAGATCACCTTGGGCCGGCAGGGAATTCAGGAATTCCAGCGGCCGACGGAACAAGGCGATAGAGTGGCCGATGGACGGGAATATGCCCGGAGCAGTACCCACAGTCCATGCTCGTTCTGTCTCAGGTACGGCATTGCTCATCGAATACCACCTGTCTCAGTCGACGCGCGAAAGTCGGTGGTCGGTCCACCGACTTGGCGTTCGAGACATGTCCTGCCCAGTCCAAGCTGTTGACGGTGCCCCGAATCCCCTGTGCGCGGGGGCGCACGGGAGCACGGAGACGCGTGGAGCGGGCGACCTTGGGTGTGTAATACACCCAAGAATTGTCGCCTTCTGTCACTCAGACGTCTTTCGTGCTCCTTATTCGCATGCGGCGAATCCGAAGGGAATGGACGGGCCGGGCAATCAGAGGTGGGGATCGGGGTTGAACACCGGGTGATAGCTCTCCGGCGGCGCGAGATAGGTGGCGGGCAGGCCGCCGGTGTCGACGACGATCTGGTCCACCGCGATCGACGGGTCGACCATGAAGAGCCGCAGGACGTGTTCGCCGGGTTCGGTGACGGTGATGGTGGCGGTCAGCTTCTCGATTCCCTCCTCCACGTTGCGGGCCCAGGCGTCGCCGCGGTTGCCGGTGGCGACGGACTGTCCGGACAGCACGGCGACCGGCTGGTCGTCGAGGGCGACGGCGATCCGGCGGTGACCGCGTTCGTCCAGGGAGGGCAGCCGGAAGACGGTGACCGGGAAGCTCCCGGCGCTCGCGAAACGCACCCGGTACCGCAACTCCGGTGCCCGGGCGGCGAAGTCCCCGGTGACCGGTGCGGCCGTCGACGGCACCGCCTCCACCGCACCCGAACGGCGGCCCAGCCCGCGCACGGTCCGCCAGCGGGATCCGCCGCGCGCCACCCGGTGCTCGAAGTGCACGGCGTCGATCGACACGTATCCGTGCGCCTCGACGAACCCGCGGGCCCGCCGGCGAGCCCGCTCCCCGTCGTTGACCACCCGCAACGGCACCTCGACACGCCGGCCCGCACCGGTGACGACGACCGTGGACTCCTGCGCCCCTTCGGGAACGCGCGCCCAGTCGATCTCCACCCACACCCGGGTCTGCTCGGTGATCGTGCCGCCCGTCGTGCTCAGCCGGATCCACGGGTGACCGGCCTCGGCCGCCCAGTCCACGCTCAGGAAGCCGGTGTTGAAGACGTCCACGAAACGCCGGCCGCGGGTGTAGGAGGAGAAGGACAGCGGCCGGTCCACCCCGGTCTCGTTCCCCTCGGCCGCCACCCCGAGCCCCGAGGTCTCCTTCCGGGCGACCCTGGTGACGGCCGGCCGGCCCGGCGCCTTCGGGATCTGGGAGGGGTACGGATTGACGATCCCGTCCCACTTCCCGCCCGCCACCTCGGTGTTGTACCGCTTGGTGATCGCCGCTTCCTCGGCGTGGGCCGCCTCGGCCAGGTCCGCGAAGCGGTTCGCGCCGGCCCCCTGCCCCTGCCGCACGGCGAGTGCGTTGCGGTCCGCCCAGTAGTACTTGAGGTTCATCAAGTACGCCCCGTGCACCGGGTACTCGACCAGCTCGTAGTAGGCGTCCCGGTAGGCCTCGGGCAGCATGGCGCCCAAGACCCGGGTGCGCTCCAGCAGCCGGCCGTAGGCGTCCGTCCGGCGCCCGGCCTCGTCACCGTGGTGGATGACGGAGAACATGGTGCGGTCGATGAACTCCGGGCGCCGCTCGGCGGCGAGCCGGTAGTACTCGGTACGGATCGCGGCGATCTCCGGTCCGTGGCGGCGCCCGAACTGCCGCCCGGCCCATTCGGCCAGGAAGCCCTCGACCTCGTCGGCGTCCCACCGGTCCACGTCCCAGGCCATGTCCATGGAGAAGGACAGCCCGGTCTCGATCGACTTCACGTCACCGACGTTGAAGATCCACATCCGGTCGGCGCCGTGCTCGTACACCCGGCGCAACTCCTGCCACACCTTGGACAGTTGGGTGGTGTCCAGCCACAGATAGCTGCGCGGACGGCCCCAGTAGGAGAGGTGGTAGTAGATGCCGTTGCCGCCCGCGCGGACGCGCTCCGCCTCGTTCGGCAGCTGGCGCATGTTGCCGTGGTTGTCATCCGGCCAGATCAGCGTGACGTCGTCGGGGACCCGCACACCCGCGTTGTACAGGTCCAGGACCTCCTTGTACGGAATGAAGATCTGCGGCTCGGCCGCCGCACCGACCTCCTCGGCCAGGATCCGGCGCTGGTCCGCGATGATGTCGTTCATCACCACGACCTTCTCCGGAATGGTCGTCGCGTGCTTCGTCTCCAGCGCGGAGTCGTGCAGCCCGCGCATGCCGAGCGTCCAGCTGCTCTCGTACGACGCGTTCTGCCGCGCTCTGGCTCTCCAGTAGTCGGAGATGACACCCGGGTTCACCGTGTAGTCGTAGAGGGGCAGGGTGCCGTCCGCGCCGGGATGCTCCTTCGCCCACGGCTCCCACTCGTGGACGCCGTTGCGCAGCAGAGCCTCCGGGTGACTGGAGCCGACGACGATGCCGTAGAGGTCGGCGAGTTGCGGGTTGTCGCGGTGCTTGTTGAAGAAGTCGGAGTACGGATGCATGGCCGGCCACAGGTAGTTGGCCTTCAGACGGAGCAGCAGTTCGAAGACGCGTTTGTACGTCTCGGGGCCGATGTTCTTGTCCGGCTCCTGGGTGCGACGCGACCAAGTGGTGAGGTTCTGCTCGTCGTTGATGAAAATGCCCCGATAGCGGACGGAGGGTTCACGCCGTTTGAGGGGTCCCGCAGGCACCGTCACGGTGTCGCGGTGTACGACGGGCACGTCGGCCCACCAGTACCAGGGGGAGACGCCGATGCGCTCCGAGGTGTCGTACACACCGTAGACGGTGCCCCGCCGGTCGCTGCCCGCGATCACCAGGGCGCGGTCCACTCCCGGTAAGGGGCGCTCGACCACCTGGGTCACCGACGCCTCCCAGCGCCCCTTCACCCCGGACACGTCCAGACGCCGGTCCGCGACGAGCCGGTCGATGACGGGACTGGCGCCGAGCGTGCCCACCAGGACCAGGTGCGTCGCCCGTTCGGGCAGGGAGTGCAGCAACCGCGGCCGTACGCCGCTGACCCGTTCGATGTCGGCGGGCAGGTCCCCGGCCGCGCGGACCACGGCATGGTCGTCCGCCGCGTCCACGAACACGTCCGCGGCGACGCCGCCCTGGACGAGGGGGAAGGCCGGGCGGTGCGAGGGGGCGGCCTCGGCGGCCCGGGCGGTCGTGGGAAAGACCCCCGGGAGCAATGGGGTGACCCCGACAGCCGTCATTCCGCGCAGGAACGACTTGCGGGTCCATGACTGCGAGGAACCCTGCGGTTCGTTGTGCGGCACGAGACGCTTCCTTTCCGCCCCGGGGCACCCTCGGCGGCCCCTGGTGCGGACCGTCCGGCAGGGCTGGGCGCAGGGGCTGGGGAGTAGGCCGAAGAGCGACGGAAGTGGAACGCTTGCGTGGTCATGCGCAGGTGGGAAAGTGCTTAGAAAGCGCTTGCTGTCGCACTTTAGGCCAGGGCCGGACGAGGCGTCCAGAGTCGTGCGTGACCGGAGTGCCGACGGGGGAGCGGACAGGCGTCTGAGGCGCCCGGGATGACGGGGGTCGGTTGGATGCGACCGGCATTGTTGCTGCCGCACTCGTGCGGCGGGTGCGGCAGGTGCGGCGATGCCGGCCTTGCTGGGGCCGGTCCGGCGCGTCGCGTCTGCGTTCCTGCGGACGTTCAGGCGGGCCGTACCGCGCCGCGGATCGCCGACTCCCCTGCGTAGAAGACGGATTCCTCGCGGATGTACGCCCCCGGGCCCGGCGCGTGGATCATCGTGCCGTTGCCGATGTAGAGGCCCACGTGGCTGAGGTCGTCGTAGAAGAAGACCAGGTCGCCGAGGCGCGTGTCGGCAAGGGGCACCAGCGTGCCGGAGGCCGCCTGGGCGAGTGTGGCGCGGGGAAGGTCGACGCCGGCGGCCCGCCAGGCGGCCTGGATGAGGCCGGCGTTGTCGTACGAGCCCGGGCCGGCCGCGCCCCAGACGCACGGCTTGCCGATCTGGGCGCGGGCGAAGGCGAGCGCGCGGGAGGCCTTGGGCTCGTGGGCCGGGGCTTCCGGTGCCTGGGTGAGGCCGACCGGTGCCGGTGCTGCCGGTGCTGCGGGGGCGAGGGGGATGCCCGCGCCGGAGGTGCCGTCCGGCTGGAAGGGCGCGGCCGTGGGGAAAGGCGCGGTGGTGCCGAAGGGCGGCTGTGCGGTGGTGGGCGCGGCCGTGGCGGGGGTGGCGAACGTGAGGGACGCGTCCGAGGGCAGCGGCGTGGACGGGGGGAGCGGAGCGGCCGTGGGGGGCGCCATGGCGATGGACGCGTCCATGGAGGGCGACGCGTCCACCAGGGGCGAGTTCGTGGCGAGGGGCGTGTTGGCGGTGAGCTGAGCGCCCATGGGGGGAGGCGTCGCCGCGGTGGTGAACGGGTCCGTGGCCGCCGGCGTCTCCATGGCGAAGGACGTGCCTGCGCCGAAGGACGTGTTGGAGGTCAGGGGTGCGCCCGTGGTGGTGAACGGGTCCGTGGCCGGCGGCGTTTCCATGGCGAAGGACGTCCCCGCGCCGAAGGACGTGCCCGCACCGAAGGACGAGTTCGAGGTCAGCGGAGCACCCTGCGCGGTGAACGGGTCCGTGGCCGGCGGCGTTTCCATGGCGAAGGACGTGCCCGCACCGAAGGACGAGTTCGAGGTCAGCGGAGCACCCTGCGCGGTGAACGGATCCGTGGCCGGCGGCGTCTCCATGGTGAAGGACGTGCCCGTGCTGAGCGGCAGGTCCATGGCAAGGGATGTCTCCGTGGCGAGCGGCTGCTGTTGCTGCCAGAGAGGGTCGGGGTCGAGGCGGGTCTCCGGGGCCGGGGCGGGCCATATGTCCTCGGCCGGGCCGGACCCGATCGCCGTGAGCGACGTGCTCGGCTGGGCTGCCTGAGCGGTGCGCGTGGCCAGCAGGTCGCGGGCTGTGGCGAGTTGGCGCTGGATGCGTTCCTTCGAGGTCCGCAGCGAGGACTGCCCCGACTCGGCCGCGGCGGCGGGCAGTGCCCTGGGAGCCGCCTGCTGCCCAGTGTCCGACTGCGCCACGGGCGTGGACGGCAGTGCCGGTGTGGACCCGGCGGTCAGCTCCGGGGTGGAGCGGTCGGCAGCCGCCGGGGCGGGGATGCCGGGGGCGGCCACCGGGCGCGCGGGCCGGGCGGCGGCCGGTGGGGCCTGTCTCCGGTCGGTCGGCAGGGCTGCCGGAACGGTCGGACCCAGCTTGGCACGTGCCACGTCGAACCACTGCCGGGCGACGTCGGTGATGGCGGGATCGGCCTGCCTGCGCGCGTCGTCGGTCCGGGCGTCGACGCGTCCGCGACCGCCGTCGGTGACCGGGCCCGCTCCCGCGCCCCCTCGCCCGGCATCGGCGGGCGAACCGGCGCGTTGGCGGGGGATCGCTGCCGCGCGGGTCGCGTTGAAGGTCCCGGTGTCGCTCTCGGCCCGGTTGTAGAGGTTGTCGACCCGCTGCCGGACCTCTTCGCGGCTCGGTCCGTCGTCCCCGGTCGCGGGAGTGGCGCTCGCGGTCTGGGAGAGGAGGGCCACGGAGGTGAGAGCCGCCGTGGCGAGTGCGGAGTTGCGCATGCCCGGGAGGTTGATCCCTCCGGGTCGCGGGGTTCGCTCCGGCGCCATGGAAGACGTACTCCTTCCGTAACCCGTGCCCGAACTCCGCTAGCCGAAGCGGCTGGTGGGCCCGGTCAGAGGGTGACTCGACCAAGAAACGCGCGACACGGCGGGGTTCGCCGGAGGAAGTCGTGCGGTCAGGCGGCCAACTTAACCAACTTGTGTGACTGGTGTGAAGATTGAAGGGTGAAATGCCCGATACGTAACTGTGACCTTCGTCGTGTTGCTCCGACGGGCCTCCAACGGGCCTCCAACGGGCCTCCGGCGGACCTGCGTCGGTGCGTGAACTCGTTCCGGGCGTGGACAAGCCCGGCGCCCGCCCCTGACGCGACGCCGGTCAGCGCGCGGCCCGCTGCCCCTGCCAGGCCTCGTAGTGGTCCAGCACCGTCTGCTCGACAGGGCGGTAGCTGATGCCGAGTTCGCGCACGCTCCTGCTGTTGTCCACCCGGAAGCGGATGCCGAGGTGCGCCCGGATGTAGTCCTGGGTCAGGCCGAAGGCGGGGCCGAGGACGCGTACCGGCCAGTGCGGGAGCGCGGTGCGCGGCAGGCGCACGGCACGGGGGTGCCGCGCCCGGATGATGCGGGACATCTCGTGGAACGACGTCATCGTCTCGGCCGCGACGATGTAGCGCCCTTTCGCGTCGGGGTTCTCGGCCGCCGCGATGTGCGCGTCGGCCACCTCCCGCACGTCGGCCGTCGTGAAGGCGAAGTCCGGTGCTCCGTAGAAGAAGTAGCCCTTGAACAGTTCCTCCAGCAGGAAGAGGCTGCCGGACTCCGACGCGGGGGAGAGGGAAGGGCCCAGGATCAGGCCGGGGTTGACGGAGACCATGCGCCAGCGGTCCTGGGCGGCCTCCGCCTCCCACGCCGCGCGTTCCGCGACCGTCTTCGCGTAGTGGTAGGGGTTGTTCCGCACCGTGCTGGTGGTGTTGAAGTACTTCTCCGAGAGCACCTGGCCGTCCATGGCCAGCACGTCGGCGTAGTCGCCGAAGATGGCGCCGACGGTGGAGGTGAAGACCAGTCGCTCGACCGTCGGCGTTCTCTCCAGGCTCGCCAGCACGTTGCGGGTGCCGAGCAGGGCCGGGTCCACCATGTCCCGTCGGCCGTCCTTGATCTTCTCCGGCATGAGGAACGGCGACGCCACATGGAAGACCACCCGGCAGCCGCGGATCGCGTCGTCGAAGGACCCCTCGCGCAGCAGGTCCGCCTCGAACAGGTCCAGCAGGCCCGGGAACTCCTCCTGCATCTCCCGCAGCGGCCTGACCTTCACCGTGTGTGCGAGGCTCCGCACGGTGGTGCGCACCGCGTAGCCACGCTCCAACAGCCGTCGGACCAGATGACTGCCGACAAAACCACTGCCGCCGGTCACCGCGACGACCGTCGCCCCGCCTTTGCCCACGCCTCACTCCTCAGTCCCGCTCACCGGTACGCCCGGGGGCACGCGATCCGTGCCCCCGGCCAGAGTCGGGCATGCCCTTCCGGAAGGGAACATCAATGGCCGAGTTGTGATCGTTGTCGGTGGCTACGGGAAGGCATGTGGGTTCGCCGTGGGTGTTCTGTCCTGATGTCGGCGTCAGAGCCGCAGCCCCTGCTCCGGGTGTCTGTGGTCCTCGGCACCTTTGCGGGCCGCCTCGGGCCGGTGGATGCCGCGGGGGCGGTAGCCGAGTTCGTCGGAGCGGCCCAGCAGGTCGGCCAGGAGCCAGACGATGGCCAGCCACATCTCGGTGCTCTGGAGGCCCGGTTCCGGGCCCGGGCCCACCGTGCCCGGGCCGAAGCCGAAGCCGAAGCCGAAGCCGCGGCCGTCCCGCCATCGGGTGAGGGCGAGGGCAAGCTGCCGCTCGGCCCAGGCCCGGATCTCGGCGGTGCGGTAGCCGGCGGCCCCGGAGCCCGTCCCGAGCTGTCGTGTGCACAGCCACAAGGGGTGGGCGACGTCCAGCACGTTGCAGGCGTTCTCCTGGCCCGCCCCGAAGTACCGGGTGTCCCGGGCGTGGTCCAGGACGGCGTCCACGACTCGCTCCGGGTGGGGCACGGGCAGTCCGAACTGGGCGAACGACCCGCGCGTCAGCCGGTAGTAGCCGTTGACCACCTGCAGTCGCCCTGCGCCTGGTGAGAGGACGCCCCACATCCCCGTCCAGGGGTCGGCACGGGTGAGCAGCCAGCCGAACAGCGCCTCCAGCGCTCCGGGCTGCGTTCCGCCACCGTGAGGGCGCCGCAGGTTCCCGTGGGCGGCCGTGGCCCAGGCGTCGATCCAGGCTCCGGCGCCCCATGCGTTGTCCCGCCAGGGCAACTCGTCCAGCCGTGCGACGAGTTGAGAGGCCGTCATGTCCTGGACCCCCCGCACCGGATGGGGGAGGGCCACGCCCAGCAGGTCCAGCGCGTAGCCGACGCACAGGACGTGGTAGAGCGCCGCTCCCTCGCCGGGAAAGCCGTCGTCCGGCAGGGACGCGCCGAACTCGGGCACCAACCCGGTCGCCGGGTCCTGGAGCGCGGCCAGGCGCCCGCTGTGCTCGTCGGCCGTCAACTGCCCCGGGGCGGAGCCCAGCAGCAGGTCGGCGATCTCCACGGCGTCGCAGTGCGCCCGGACGGTGGGCGCGGCGCCGGGACGGTCGACGTACCGCTCGCCGTCCCAGCAGCGGGCCAGCAGGCCGGGAGCCTGGGCGCGGGCGGTGTCGGCGAAGCGGCTGAGATCCGTGCCGCCCGCAGGGGCCGGCGCGGTGTCCCGGCGGTCACGGATCGGGCGGGCCGGATTCCCCGCGGCCACCGTCCACGCCGGAAGGTCCTTCGTGACGACCGCTCCCGCGCCGATCACACAGTGGTCGCCGAGGGTCACGCCGTCCACCACGACCACGTGCGAGCCGATCCACACGTCGTCCCCGACCTTGATCCCGCTGCTGGTGAGCGGTTGCCGGTGGACCGGCCGGTCGGGGTCCATGGAGTGGTTGAATCCGAGCAGCGAGGTGTGGGCCCCGATCCGTACACCGTCGCCCAGTGCCACGGCACCTCGCACGGTGGTGAACGGATTCAGCGTGCAGTCCGCGCCGGCGGCCAACTCCCCGGTGACATAGGCGTGGGCGGCGATGTACGAGCCGGCCCCGAGCCGCAGCCGGTCCGGGAACACGGCAGCCGACTCGGCGACGTAGCACCGCTCGCCGATCTCGACGTCCCCGCCGATCGCCCGCTGCCGTTCCCGCTGGGCGAGGCGCTGCTCCTCGGTCGCCTCCCCCGCGAACAGCCAGGGGCAGTGGTCGAAGTGCCGTACGGACGGCTCCTGGTGATCCATGGGCCGTACGCTAAGCGTCCCGGTACTTCACCGGAAGGGTCCGTGAGTCTCACCGGTCCGGCAGCCCGCCCGGCCTGACCAGCCCCGTCTCATACGCCAGGACGACGGCCTGGGCGCGGTCGCGCAGGGCCAGCTTGGCGAAGATGCGGGCCACGTGCGACTTCACCGTGGCCTCGCTCAGGGTCAGTTCGGCGGCGAGCTCGGTGTTGGACAGGCCGCGGCCCAGCAGGGTCAGGACCTCCAGTTCGCGAGGCGTCAGAGCGGCGAGATCCGCGGGCGCGACGCCGGGACGGTCGCCGTGCGAGGCGAAGCGTTCCACCAGGCGCCGGGTGATGGACGGGGCCAACAGGGCGTCACCCGTGTCGACCAGCCGTACGGCCGCCGCCAGGTGTTCGGGGGTGACGTCCTTCAGCAGGAAGCCGCTCGCCCCGAGGGACAGCGCGGTGTAGACATAGCGGTCCAGGTCGAAGGTGGTCAGCATCAGCACCCGGCAGTGCGGGGCGTGTGCCAGGATGCGGCGGGTGGCCTCCAGGCCGTCCACGTTCGGCATGCGGATGTCCATCAGCACGACGTCCGGGCCGAGTTCGCGGGCCATCGCCACCGCCTCGGCGCCGTCGGCCGCCTCGCCGACCACCTCTATGCCCCGCGCGTTCAGGATCAGTCGGAAGCCGGTGCGGATCAGGTTCTGGTCGTCGGCGATGAGCACGCGGGGCGTCCGCTCGGCCGTCGTCACGGGCGGTCCAGGGGGATGCGCGCCCTGACCCGGTAGCCGCCGCCGAGCCGGCGCCGGGCGTCCAGGTCGCCGCCGTAGACCGCGACCCGCTCGCGCAGGCCGAGCAGTCCGCGTCCGGTGCCGTCCGGGTGCCGGGGTGCCGTCCGCGCGGGCGCGGCGCCGGTCAGGACGCTCGGGCCGGAGTTCAGGACCTCCACGCGCAGCGCGTGGTCCGCGTACCGCACGGTGACCTCGGCTTTTCCTCCGTCGCCGTGTCTGAGCGCGTTGGTCAGCGCCTCCTGGACGATCCGGTACGCGGTCACGTCGATCCCCTGCGGTAGCGGGCGCGGCTCACCCGAGATCCGCACCTCCACGGGCAGCCCGGCGAAGGAGACCCGGTCGACGAGCGGGCCGAGCCGGTCGAGGCCGGGCTGCGGAGCCAGCTCCACCGAGTCGCCGGCGTCGCCGACAGGGCCGGGATCCACGTCCTCGCCGCTCGCCGACGGAGCCAACAGCCCCAGCAGATGCCGTAGATCGGTCATCGCACCGCGTCCCGCCTCCTCCACCGCCCGCAGCGCTGCCGCGGCCTCGTCCGGCATCGTGCCCAGCACCTCGCGGGCCGCCCCGGCCTGCACCACCATCAGGCTGACATTGTGACTGACGATGTCGTGCAACTCCCTTGCGATGCGGTCGCGTTCGGCCGCGACGGCGGACCGCGCGGCGCTCTCCCGCTCCCGCTCCAGCAGCCAGCCGCGCTCCCCGACGGCCGCCTGCCACCGGCGCCGCGTACGCCACAGCGCGACCGCCAGCCCGACGGCCGCCGCGCACGCCACCCCCAGCGCCGCCATCAGCGCGTTCGTCTCCCCGTTCGCCACGGGCCTCACCTTGGCAGACCGGCACGGGATCCGCATCAGCCTGTGGATCGAGGGCCCTGCATCTCCAGGATGAGCGGGCGCCCGATGTGCCATCCGTGGAGGGATGTTCAGGCCGTCGTACCCTCCGTAGCGTCTTCCGCATGATCACCGAGGAGAGCACATGATCACTGGGGAGAACAGGGGAGAGGCCGTCGTACGACTCGACGGAGTGCGCAAGGAGTACGGCGAGACGACCGCGCTGGACGGAGTGTCGCTGGAGATCCGGGCGGGGGAGGCGGTCGCCGTGATGGGGCCCTCGGGGTGCGGGAAGTCCACCTTCCTCAACATGATCGCCGGGTTGGACCGGCCGACCGGCGGCACGGTCGTCGTGCACGGCGAGAACGTGGGGGAGTTGAGCGAGAAGGGCCTCGCCCTGTACCGGCGCCGCCGCATCGGCATGATCTTCCAGTTCTTCAACCTCGTCGACGACCTGTCGGCGCTCGACAACGTGGCGCTGGCCGCGCAGCTGACCGGCACGCCGGCGCGGCAGGCCCGCCGACGCGCCCTGGAGCTCTTCGACGAACTCGGCATCGCGGACCGCCGCAACGCCTATCCGGCGGTGCTCAGCGGCGGCGAGCGGCAACGCGTCGCCGTGGCCAGGGCGTTGATGAACCGTCCGGCCCTGCTGCTGGCCGACGAGCCGACCGGCGCCCTGGACAGCCGCGCCGGCGAACAGGTGATGGACCTGCTGCTCGACCTCAACCAGATCGGCCAGACCCTGATCCTGGTGACCCACGACGACCAACTGGCCCGGCGCTGCGCCAGCCGGCTGGTCGAGTTCGCCGACGGCCGGGTGACCGGCGAGCACAGCCTGGAGCCGTCCGCATGAGGGCGGTGTGGCGGGCCGCCCGCGCGGCGGTGCGGCGGCGCAGACTCCAGACCCTCGTCATCGCCCTGGTCACGCTGACCTCGACGGCGGCGATCGTGGTGGCGCTCGGCCTGGTCGACGCGGCCTCCGCACCCTTCGACAAGGCCTTCGGTAAGCAGCGCGGCGCGCATGTCACCGCCGCCTTCGATCCCTCCAGGGTCTCGGACGCGGAGCTGGCGCGGGCGGCCCGGCAGCCCGGCGTCGAGGCCGCCGCCGGGCCCTTCGCCCAGGCCGCGGTCGAACTGCCGCGCGGGACCATGGACTTCGGCCTCGGCGGCGAGCTCACCGTCGTGGGCCGCGACGACCCGGCGGGCCCGGTGGGCCGACTGGACCTGTGGGCGGGGCGCTGGGCCACCGGGCCGGGCGAGGTCGTCCTGAACCGGCAGCCCGACTGGACCGCGGACGACCTCGGCAAGAAGCTCCGGGTGCCCGCGGGCCCGGACCTCACCGTCGTCGGGTTCGCCTTCGACCTCGGCCGGACCGCGGACGCCTGGGTCGCCCCCGAGCAGATCACGGCCCTGCACCCCACCACCACGCAGATGCTCTTCCGCTTCACGGACGCCTCCTCGCAGGACCGGCTCCGCGCGAACCTGGCCGCCGTCACCGACGGGCTGCCGCAGGGCGCGCTGACCGCCTCGCAGTCGTACCTCACCCTCAAGCAGCAGATCGGCGGTTCCGCCCGCGCGTTCACGCCCTACCTGATGGCCTTCGGCATCCTCGGCATCGTCGTGGCGGTGCTCATCGTCGCCAACGTCGTCAGCGGCGCGGTGATCTCCGGCTTCCGGCACATCGGCATCCTCAAGGCCCTCGGCTTCACCCCGGGACAGGTGCTCGCCGTGTACCTCACGATGATCTCCGTCCCCGCGGGCGTCGGCTGTGTCCTCGGCACCGTCGCCGGCAACCTCGTGGCCCGCCCTCTCTTCGAGTTCGTCTTCACGGGGCCGGACGCCGGGGTGTTCCACGACAGCGTGGGCATCGCGCCCTGGGTGAATGTCCTCGCCCTGCTCGGCATGCCCGGCGTGTGCCTCCTCGCCGCGCTCGCCCCGGCGGCCCGCGCGCACCGGCTGCCCGCGGCGCGGGCGATCAGCGCGGGCAGCGCCCCGCGGGCCGGGCGCGCCCTGGGCATCCAGCGGCGGCTGGCGAGCAGCAGACTGCCGCGCTCGGTGAGCCTGGGAGTCGGCCTGCCGTTCGCCCGGCCCGGGCGCAGTGCCCTCACCCTCGCCGCAGTGGTCCTGGGTGTGACCACCGTGACGTTTGCGAGTGGCCTGGCCACGTCGATGACGAGATTCGGCGAGGCGGGCCGCGACGCCTTCCAGGTCACGGTGTACGTCGGCACGTACAAGGACGGCAAGGAGATCCGGCCGACGCACACCGACGCCGAGCTCCGGTCACTGTTGCGGTCCCTGCCGGGCGCCGACGAGGTCACCGCCAGGGCGGACGTCGAGGTGCGCATGGCCGGCTCCGCGCAAAAGGTGATGCTCGAAGGCCGCCGGGGCGACCGGCCACAGCTGGACAGCGTCCTGACCGACGGCCGGTGGATGCACCGGAGCGGCGAGATCGTGGCCGGCTCGGCCTTCCTGCGCCACAACGACCTGCGGGTCGGCGACCGCGTCCGTCTGGAGAAGGGTGACCGGCACCAGACGCTGGCGATCGTGGGGGAGTACATGCACAACGACCGTCGACTCGTCGTCACCGACCAGTCGACGCTGACCGCCCTGGCCCCCCAGGAGAAGCCCATCGCCTACCACGTCAAACTCCGCGAGGGAACGGACTCGGCCGCCTACGCCCGCGCGGCCCGGGCCGCCGACCCCGGGATCAGACCGGACCCGGTCGGCGCCAACACCGTCACGCAGACCATCGTCGGCTCGGCGACGGTCCTCACGGTGATGCTCGCCGTGGTCGCCTCCCTCGGCGTCTTCAACACGGTCGTCCTCAACACCCGCGACCGCCGCCGCGACCTCGGCATGCTCAAGTCCATCGGCATGACGCCACGGCAGGTCACGGCGATGACGGTGACCTCGATGGCGGTGCTCGGCGCCCTCGGAACCGTGGTCGGCATACCGCTGGGCATGCTCGGCCACGAGCTGGTCGTCCCGCGGATGGCGGAGGCCGTGGACATCACCCTGCCCTCGTACATGACGGACGTGTGGCAGGCGCCCGCGCTGCTCGCCCTGGCCCCGGCGGGCGTGGCGATCGCCGTCCTGGGTGCGTACGTCCCGGCGCGCAGAGCGGCACGGCTGACGGTCGCCGAGGTGCTGCACAACGAGTAGGCGGACGGCTGCTCCGCCCCGCGCCTCGGGAACTCAGTCGGCGGCGACGTTCGAGGTGAGCAGGCGGAGCAGTTGCTTGGCCAGGGCGTCCTGCTCCGGGGTCAGGCCCATGGCGTCACCGATGGCGAGCGGCACCGTACCCGCGCGGTCCCGGAGCCGGGCTCCGGCGTCGCTGAGGCGGATGGCGACCGAGCGCTCGTCGTCCGCCCGCCGCTCGCGGTGCAGCAGGCCGTTCGCCTCCAGGCGCTTGAGCAGGGGGGAGAGGGTGCTGGACTCCAACTGGAGCGAGGCGCCCAGCTCACGGACCGAGATCGAGTCCTGCTCCCACAGCACGAGCATGACCAGGTACTGCGGATAGGTCAGGCCCAGCTCGTCCAGCAGCGGCCGGTAGCGCGCCGTGACCGCACGGGAGGCGGCGTACAGGGCGAAGCAGAGCTGGTCGTCCAGGAGCAGCGACCCGTCGGCCGGTTCGGGGGCTGTGCTCACGGGTCGGCTCCTGATTCCTGTGCTGGTCATCTGTTCGCACCACCCTAGCGTTGAAGTCCAGTCGATAATATCGCGGCCTAATTAGTTGTGCACGACTGAATCGAGCGCTACTCTCCCTGTATGCCGCCTCTCCGGGCCGGGATCCCCCCGCCGGAGCCTGCCCGCGGCACCCCATCCGAGGAGATCGCCATGACCGAAACCCGCCCGGTCCTCGAGCCCGCCGCCCAGGCCTTCGCCGAGGCGACCGCGAATCCGCCCTACCTCTTCGACCTCCCGCCCGCGGAGGGCCGCAAGGCGGTCGACGAGGTGCAGTCCGGCGAGATCGACAAGCCGGAGACCGACGAGGAGTGGATCACCGTCCAGGGCGGTCCCACGGGCAGCGTCCGGGCCCGTGTCGTCAGGCCCGCGGGCGCCCGGGAAACCCTGCCGGTGATCATCTACATCCACGGAGCGGGCTGGGTGTTCGGCAACGCCCACACCCACGACCGGCTGGTGCGCGAACTCGCCGTGGGCGCGAGGGCCGCCGTGGTCTTCCCCGAGTACGACCTCGCCCCCGAGGCCCGCTACCCGGTCGCCATCGAGCAGAACTACGCGGTCGCCCGCTGGGTCGTCGACCACGGCGCCGCCCAGAACCTGGACGCCACCCGCATCGCCGTCGCCGGTGACTCGGTCGGCGGCAACATGACCGCCGCACTGACCCTGATGGCCAAGGAACGCGGC
>NZ_JBVIPA010000004.1:143775-332458 GCF_055578365.1 Streptomyces sp. NPDC033131 | reverse complement strand
AGACCTACTGAGGTGCTGGACCGGCACCTGCATCACCTGCGGCCACCCCCTCAAAACCCGCAGAACCAGAACGAGAACCTAACGAAGCACTACTAGCCGGCGGCACCCTGCCGGCGCGCCCGGACGATCAGCTGTCCGCCGTCGTGCGGCGGTGACGGCCCGCCGGTCCGGTGCCCGGGCCCACCGGACCGGCGGGCACACGGGCGCCCGCTGGTAAAATGGGGGCACGCTTCGACACCGCCGGGGTCCGTACCAAGGGGTACGGACCCCGGCGTGTTCCGGGCGTCGGATCAGAAAGGTTCCCCATGAACGCGAAGCCGTCGACCCCTGGGCTCCCCCGTGTCGGCAAGCCCCGGCGGGAGACAGCGCCGCAGGGCGAACTCTCGATGCCACGGACGGTGGCCCCGGGCCTGCCGCCGGCCGCGTCCTTCGACGCGCTCGGGCTGCCGCCCGAGCTGACGCGGACGATGACCGGCCTCGGGGTGACGGAGCCCTTCCCGATCCAGGCGGCGACGCTGCCCAACGCGCTGGCCGGCCGCGACGTCCTCGGCCGCGCGCGCACCGGCTCCGGCAAGACGCTGGCGTTCGGTCTCGCGCTGCTCGTCCGGACGGCAGGCGTGCGAGCGGAGTCGAAGCGGCCGCTCGCGCTGGTCCTGGTACCGACCCGGGAACTGGCCCAGCAGGTGAGCGACGCGCTGGAGCCGTACGCGAAGGTGCTGAACGTACGACTGGCGACGGTGGTCGGCGGGCTGTCGATCAACCGGCAGTCGGCGCTGCTGAAGACCGGAGCGGAGGTGGTCATCGCGACGCCCGGGCGGCTGGCCGACCTGGTCTTGCGCCGGGACTGCCTCCTGAACCACGTGCGGATCACGGTGCTGGACGAGGCGGACCAGATGTGCGACCTGGGATTTCTGCCGCAGGTGTCGGACATCATGGACCAGCTGCCCTCCGGCGGGCAGCGGCTGCTGTTCTCGGCCACCCTCGACCGCAACGTCGACCAGCTGGTGCGCGACCACCTGAACGACCCGGTGCTCGCGTCGGTCGACCGGCTCGCGAGCTCGGTCACCACGATGGAACACCACGTGCTGAACATCCACGCCGCCGACAAGTACGCGACCGCGACGGAAATCGCCGCGCGGGACGGCCGGGTGCTGATGTTCCTGGACACCAAGGCCGGCGTGGACCAGTTCACCCGCCACCTGCGGGCCAGCGGCGTACGGGCGTCAGCCCTGCACAGCGGGAAGTCGCAGCCGCAGCGCATGCACACGCTCGGCCAGTTCAAGAACGGTGAGATCACCGTGCTGGTGGCCACGAACGTCGCGGCACGGGGCATTCACATCGACGCGCTCGACCTCGTCGTCAATGTCGACCCGCCGGCCGACGCCAAGGACTACCTGCACCGTGGCGGGCGCACGGCACGCGCCGGGGAGTCCGGGAGCGTGGTCACGCTGGTCACGCCCAACCAGCAGCGCGACGTGAACCGGATGATGTCCGACGCCGGAATCCGGCCGACGGTCACACACGTACGCTCCGGCGAGGAGAAACTGACCGCGCTCACCGGGGCGAAGCGCCCCCCGGTCGGCCCGAAGACCGGCAACGCCCCTTTCCGCGGCATCGGCACCCGCCCCGGCCGTCCCGCGAAGGAGTCCCGCAAAGCCGCCGAGGCCCGCAAGACCGCGGAAGCCCGTGCGGCGGCCCGGGTACGCAAGGGCCGCTGACGCAGGACGGACCCCGCGCGCGGCCGTCGGTGGGGCGGTCCGGGAGTGCTCCGGGGTGCCATGGACCGCCCGCACGCACGCCGCCGCTTTCGCCGCCTGCGGCACCGGAAGGAACGCGCGGGGGCTCGAACCCCGGATCGGGCAGTCCGCTTCCGTGCCGCGTCCGTATGCGATCAACGGCTTGACGAGCGACCGTGGGAGGAGAAACCGCGTGCGGACCGGCGTGCGGTGCGCGGCCGGATACGCCCGCGTCCTCTCCGGCCGCCGAGGCTCGGCCGCTTCCCCGGGTCGGTGGTGACCATCGGCCCGTCCCGCCGCGACATCAGTCGGGAGGGCGTCGGTGTCGGGCGTGGAAAGGGTGATCGCCATGTGCCGGTGGCTCGTCTACACGGGAACCCCTCAACTCCTCGAAACCATCCTGTACAAACCAGCGCACTCACTCATCGACCAGAGCCTGCACTCCCGCCTGGGCGTGGAGACGACCAACGGGGACGGCTTCGGCGTCGGCTGGTACGCGCAGGACCCGGACCTCGGCACCCCGGCCGTCGTTCGCGAGACCGGACCGGCATGGAACAACCGCAATCTCCGGGAGATCGCCGGGCACGTCACGTCTCCCCTCTTCTTCGCGCACATCCGCGCGTCGACGGGTACGGCCGTGCAGCAGACCAACAGCCATCCCTTCCGGTACGGCCGCTGGATGTGGATGCACAACGGGGCCATTGCCGGCTTCCCGCTGTTGCGCAGGGAACTCTGCCTGGCCGTGGACCCGTCGCTGTTCGCCGAGATCGAGGGGTCCACGGATTCCGAGCTGATGTTCTTCCTGGCCCTCACGTTCGGGCTGGAGGACGACCCTCCTGGTGCGGTGGCCCGGATGGCCGGACTGGTTGAGCGCACCGGTCACGCCCACGGCATCGCCGCCCCGCTGCAGATGACCATCGCGACCACCGACGGCACGAGTGTCTGGGCGTTCCGCTACGCCAGCGAGGGCGACGCCCGCTCGCTGTACTACAGCAGCCGCGTGGACTCACTGCGGGCGCTGCATCCCGACATGTCGTTCCTGCAGAACCTGTCCGAGGACACACGCCTCGTCGTGTCCGAGCCCTTGGGCGATCTGCCAGGAGCCTGGAACGAGGTGCCGGAGCACAGTTACGGCGTCGTGCGAGCCGGCGTGGACGAACTGCGCGCCTTCGCGCCGGTTTAGGCACCGCCGGCAGGCCGCCACCGCTCCGGACGCTCCGGCGGCCGGGGCCCCGACAATTCGGTGGCGCGCATCCGACAGCGCCAGCCACTCTGGCTCCGTGACAGAACCCCAGCACCAGATCCGCGCCCTCTACACGGCCTCCACGGTCACCGTGTATCAGGCGTACAGACCGGAGATCGGCCTGCCCGCAGCCCGGGACGGCCGCTTTCCCACGGCTTGGCAGCGGGACCGCATGACCTGGATCAAGCCGTCGTTCCTCTGGATGATGTACCGCTGCGGGTGGGGCACCAAGGAAGGCCAGGAGACCGTCCTCGCCGTCGAGATCACCCGCGAGGGCTTCGGGTGGGCGCTGGAGCACGCCTGCCTGACGCATGACGAGCACGGACTGCACCCCGACCGCGCCACCTGGAAACGCCAGTTGCAGCGGGCACCGGCCCGAGTGCAATGGGACCCCGAGCGTGACCTGCGCCTACGACCTCTGGGCCATCGCTCGCTGCAACTGGGGCTCACCGGCGAGGCGGCACACCGCTACGCGGACCAGTGGACGGTTTCCCTCACCGACGTGACCGCACTCGCGCACAGGATCCACGCCCTGGTTCGGGACGAGGACCTGGATGCTGCCCGGCGACTCCTCCCCCCGGAACGCCCCTATCCGGAGACCCGACCGGCTGCGCTCACCCCCTGACCGGCGGCCCCCGGGCTCCTCAGGGGGAAACACCCCCTGCACGACCGGGGACAACCCGAGCGGTGGTTCGAAAACGCCGGCCGCGACACACGGGGCGGCGTTCTGGACTTCGGGCGCCTTGAGTCCGTGACGAGTGCTCGACCGCCGGTCCAGGCGACTGGTCCGAACGGCAGACGGGTCAGGGCTCTGGAACCGCAGGTCAGCGGGATCGCGGCGATAGTGGACACCATGACTGATCACCAGGAGCGCCGGTCCCGGCACAGGTGTGAGAAGCGGCAGTGGGAGCTCCGTGAGGGGATTCGGTCCCGTATCGGCGAGCTGCGGGCTCTGTTGGAGAGCAAGAAACTGCGCGCGGAGAGGGACGACGATCCCCTGGCACGAGACGCGGTCCCGGTCCTGTACGCAAGGGCGATGGCGCAGCTCGACCTGGCGGAAGAGCAGCTCGATCACTTCGACTGCCCCCGGCGTTTCACGGCGGCGCATCTCAGCGCGGCGCAGACACACCTGGACGCGGCACTCAACCTGCTGTTGCGGCTCGCCCCGCTGGACGACGTCACGGCGCGGATCCCCAATCTGCTGGCCCTGATCCGCGAACACCTTCCCGACGAGGACCCGCGGCGAGTCCGGGTCGAACAGATCGCAAAGAACGCGCTCAAGCCGCCGCCGGATGCGAGACCCCTCACCGCCGGGGAGCGCGAGACGCTCATCGACGCGGTGAGCGTCGCCCGCCAGACCCTGCAACGCGAACACCTGCGGGTCCGCAGCTTCGTCCGGATCGTCCTGTACGTGACGGCGAGCCTCGCGGTCATCGCGGTCGCGGTCGCCGTGCTGGGCAGCATGCACCCCGAGCTGGTGCCCCTGTGTTTCCGGCCGGTACAGCCCGACCTCAAGTCCTTCGACGTCGTCTGTCCCACCAAGAGCCAGACGTACCGCAAGAACGGTACGGAGGACTACGCGGAGGTGGCGTTCGCGTGGGACTACCTCGTCGTCGAGATCACCGGGATCGTGGCCGCTTCCGTCGCCGCGGCGGCCTCACTGCGCCGTATCAAGGGGACGGCGACCCCGTACAACGTTCCGGTTGCCCTGGCGCTGCTGAAGCTGCCGACCGGTGCGCTCACCGCCGTTCTGGGGCTGCTGCTGATGCGCGGAGGATTCGTTCCCGGCCTCACGGCTCTCGACTCCTCGGCGCAGATCATCGCGTGGGCCGTCGTCCTCGGCTACGCCCAGCAGATCTTCACGAGGTTCGTCGACAGCCAGGGCCAGGCCGTCCTGAACGCCGTGGGCGGCCCAGGCGACTCCCGGTCGGCAAGCGGCAGCGGAGTACGGGATCCGGCCTGAGCCGGGGGGTTTCCGCCGTCGCCGTCACCGCTTCCCGTTTTTTGTCGGCGGGGGTGCGTTGAGGCAGAACCGGCTCATTCGGTCGCCCTGGCAGCCTTCGGCGTCGCCGCGGCCGACAAGGTGAAGCTGCGTCGCTGACCTGGCCCGGTGTGCAGCAGAACGCACTCCCGTGGGCACCGGCGGGCAGGCGCGGGCACGGAGTGGACGCCGTGGCACGGCCACCGGAGTGATGGCGGTAACGTGCGGGCCATGTGGGATGCCGGCAAGGTGCGTGAGCGGATCCGGGTGATGGCCGAGGCCGATCCCGAGTGCCGGGTCTTCCAGGCGCGCAGGCACCGCTGGGTGGCGGCCCCGCCGGTACCGGAGTCCGTCGTGGCCCGCTACGAGCGTCAGCACCGCTTCGAGCTTCCGGCTTCCTACCGCTCGTTCCTCACCACGGTGAGCGGCGGGGGCGCCGGGCCGGCCTACGGTCTGTACGAATTCGGCGGCGAAGCCTGGCTGGACCAGCAGGAAGACCTGGATCTGCTGTCCATCCCCTTTCCGCACACCGGGCCGTTCACCCCCTCACCCGAGCGGTCCGTCTGTGCCGAGCACGCCCCGGGCGAGGAGGACTTCTCGCCGTGCTGGTTCACCGGCTCGCTGGTCGTCGCGGAGATCGGGTGCGGCTCCTTCCACCGGCTGGTGGTCACCGGTCCCGCTCGGGGGCAGGTGTGGACGGATGACCTCGGCTGCGGCGACTCCCTGAAGCCGGGACCGGACTTCCGGGACTGGTACACGCAGTGGCTGGACCGAGGTCGCTGAGCCGCTGAACCGGCTGCCACCGGCCCGCGCTGTCAGCGCCGGGCCCGCGCCCGCCCCAAGTCGCGCTGCGCCGCCCGCCGGCGACGGTCTGCAGGGCCAGGTAGGGCGATACGAGGTGATGTGGCCGGGGCAGGGCGGCGCGCGGCGTACGGCCACGTCAAAAGGGCGGCAAAGGACGGTCGGACGGTGCCCCTGCCGCGCCGGACGGGTACCCGGGACGCCTGGCACGGCAGAGCCCTGAACGCCAGGCGTCCGACGTGAGGAGTCCCGATGGTCCCGCCCCGGAATCGCGCACCAGATGGCCACAAAGGGAGGGGGAAGGGCCCCGCCGGCAGGAGGGAGCCGGGCGGCCGTGCGCTGCTCGCCGACCCGCTGGGCAACAAGGGCAACGCCTTCACCCAGGAAGAGCGGGACCGGCACGGCCTGGTCGGGATGCTGCCGCCCGCGGTGCTGTCCCTGGAACTCCAGGCACGCCGGGCCTGGGAGCAACTGCGGGCGCAGCCGGACGACTTGGCGAAGAACGTCTACCTGGAGCAGCTCCACGACCGCAACGAGGTCCTCTACTTCCGGCTGCTCACCGACCACCTCACCGAGCTGCTGCCGATCGTGTACGACCCGACCGTGGGCGAGGCGATCAAGCACTACAGCCACGAATACCGACGCCCGCGCGGGGTCTACCTGTCCATCGACCGCCCCCAGGACGTCCGCCCCGCCTTCCAGGCGCTCGGCCTCGGCCCCGACGACGTCGACCTGGTGGTGGCGACCGACGCGGAGCAGCTCCTCGGCATCGGCGACTGGGGCGTGGGCGGCATGCAGATCTCCGTCGGCAAGCTGGCGGTCTACACCGCAGCCGCGGGCATCCACCCGGGGCGGGCCGTGCCCGTGATGCTCGACGTCGGCACCGGGAACCAGGCGCTGCTCAACGACCCGCTGTACGTCGGCAACCGGCACAGCAGGGTGCGTGGCGAGGCGTACGACGCGTTCGTCGCCGCCTTCGTGGAGGCGGTGGGCGAGCTGTTCCCGCAGGCGCTGCTGCACTGGGAGGACTTCGGCCCCGGCAACGGCCGCCGCATCCTCCAGCAGTACGGCGAGAAGATCTGCACGTTCAACGACGACATGCAGGGCACCGGCGCGATCACGCTGGCCTGCGTCATGAACGCGGTGCGGGTCACCGGCACGCCGATGCGGGAGCAGCGAATCGTGGTCTTCGGCGCCGGGACGGCGGGCGTGGGCATCGCCGACCAGTTGCGGGACGCGATGGTCCGCGACGGACTGGACCGGAAGGAGGCCACCGGGCGCGTCTGGTGCGTGGACCGCCAGGGCCTGCTGCGGCGGTCCACCGAAGGTCTGCGTGACTACCAGGAACCGTACGCGCGCCCCGACGACGAGTGGCCCGACGACCGGCCGGCCGACCTGCCCGGCGTGGTGGACCAGGTACGGCCGACCGTGCTGGTGGGAACCTCCACCCGGCACGGTGCCTTCACCGAGGACGTGGTGCGTTCCATGGCCCGCCACGTGGAACGGCCGGTCGTGCTCCCGCTGTCCAACCCCACGGAGAAGATCGAGGCCATGCCCGCGGACGTGCTGCGGTGGACCGGCGGCAAGGCACTGGTCGCCGTCGGCATCCCGGTGCCGCCGGTGGAGCTGGACGGCACCACGTACGACATCGGCCAGGCCAACAACGCCCTCCTCTACCCGGGGCTGGGGCTGGGCGCCGTGGTGGCCCGTGCCGAGCGGATCACCGACGGCATGCTCCAGGCCGCGGCGGAAGCCGTCGCAGACCTCGCCGACCTGTCGCAGCCCGGCTCCGCGCTGCTGCCGGAGGTGGAGAACCTGCGCACCTCGTCGGCCGTGGTCGCCGCGGCCGTCGTCCGCCGCGCAGAAGCGGACGGCGTCGCCCGGGCCGGCCTCGACGACGTGATCCAGCGGATCCAGGACGCCATGTGGCAGCCCGAGTACGACTGACAGCCGGCCGGCCAAGGGCTCCACCCGGCGGGGGCTGTCTCGTCTGTGCCGGCAGCCGGCCGCAGGTCATGAGAACAGCGTGTCCAGGTCGGGCTTCTTGTCACCGAACAGGCCGTCCTTCTCTCCCAGTGAGGCCAGTTTCTCCAGGGAGGACATGTCGACCTCCGCCGGCCAACTGGGCAGCGTGAGGTTCTTCAGGACGTCGCCGCTGATCTTCGTGTAGGTGGTGAGGATCTGGCGTGCCTCGTCGGGGTGGCCGGTGGCGTACCGCAGTGACTCGGCCATGGCAGAGGTGAAGTTCTTCACCAGCTCGGGGTTCTGCTGCGCGAGCTTGGCCGAGGTGAAGTACGTGGCCACGGTGAGCTTCGGGTCCGTCTCGGCGAACGGCGAGGCCACGACACGGGCCCCCTGCGACTTGGCGATCGTCGAGGCGGGCTCTCCCATCCAGGCGGCGTCCACCCGCCCGTCGTCCAGTGCGGCCGGCATCTGGTCGAACGGTATCTCCACGAACTTGATCTTCGACGGGTCCCCGCCGGCCTCCCGGACCGAGTGGCGGACCGTGGTGTCGCCGATGTTCTGCAGGGTGTTCACCGCCACCGTGTGCCCGGCAAGGTCCTTGGCCGACTTGATCGGACTGTCCTTCCTGACCGCCACACCGGTGACATCGGCGCCGACCTTGCCGTTGGACGCCGCGCCGTTGGCCACGGACTTGACCGGCACGCCCTTGACCTGGGCGATCATCAGCGACGTCGTGTTGCTGAAGCCGAACTGGAACTGACCGCTCACCACACCGGGGACGATCGCCGCGCCGCCCTGGGCACTCACCATCTCCAGCTCGATGCCCCGGCTGCGGAAGAACCCCTTCTTCTCGCCGAGATAGAGCGGCGCCACGTCGACGATCGGGATGATGCCGACCTTGACCTTGGTGGTCCCACCCGAGGACGACGAACCGCTCGCCCCCGAGTCCGACGACCCGCACCCGGCCGCGCCGACGGCCGTGATCATCACTACGGCAAGCCCGAGAATGCGCCTTTGCATGGGCCCCTCCTGGCAGAAGCAACTGTGAGCCCGTGTCGGAGGCCGAGGATCACCCGCGACGACTCATGAAGAACTGACGTTGTGCAGCTTCTTGACTGCCGCAATGTACATATCCATCTTCGCCCTGTCAGCACTCCGGACAGAAGAGGCCACGACAACCTCGACCCCACAACACGGCGCGCGGGAAAGGGAGTTCCTCAGCGGTTCAGGGACGACCGGGACGGCACCCGGACCGCGCGGCTTCTCGCACCCCCACCCCGCCGC
Source organism: Streptomyces sp. NPDC033131 (assembly GCF_055578365.1). Classification (NCBI taxonomy): domain Bacteria; kingdom Bacillati; phylum Actinomycetota; class Actinomycetes; order Kitasatosporales; family Streptomycetaceae; genus Streptomyces; species Streptomyces sp. NPDC033131. Next base: position 323,448 of record NZ_JBVIPA010000004.1, on the reverse strand, counting down.
CGGTCACAGCGCCTCGGCGGCCGGGGCCGCACTGCCACGACCGGCCTCGGACGCCGGCTCGGGAATGGTCACTTCGGGCAGGGCCGGTTTGCGGATCAGGAGCAGCGCCGCGTCGTCGTGCAGTCGTCCGCCCACGTGCGCCAGCAGTTCGTCATGGAGCGCGGCGAGGGTGCGTGCCGGCTCGTGGGACACGTTGCGCGCCAGCCCTTCGGCGAGGGGATAGAACGCACGGCCGTGGTCGCGGGCCTCGGTGACGCCGTCGGTGTAGAGCAGCAGCTGGTCCCCGTCGTCGAAGGGCAGCACCTGGAGGTCGGGAGCGTGGTCCGCGAGGGCACGCAGCCCGAGGGGCGGGGCCGGGTGCGTCGGCTCCACCGGCGCAATGGCACCGGATGCGCGGACCAGCAGCGGAGGCGCGTGTCCGCAGTTCACCACTTCCAGCTGCCCCGCCTGCGGGTATCCGGCGACCACGGCGGTGACGAAGTCGTCATGACCGAGGTTGCGTGCCAGACTCCGTTCGATCCTGTCGACGACGGCGATCAGATCGGGCTCGTCGTAAGCGGCCTCACGGAAGACACCGAGTACCAGCGCGGCGGTCCCCACGGCCGGCAGTCCCTTGCCGCGTACATCGCCGACGATCAGCCGCACCCCGTACGGCGTGGGGATCAGCGCGTACAGATCCCCGCCGATACGGGCCTCGGCCGCCGCGGCGCTGTAGCGGACCGCCGCCTGGAACGGGCCGACGGTCGCCGGCACGGGCTTGAGCAGCGCGTGCTGGGCGGTCTCGGCAACCGAACGCACGGCGGCGAGCACCCGTTCGCGGCGCCCTCGTAGCGCGCTGGCCAGGCCGCTCGCCAGGGTGACGGCCACCAGGGCGGACAGGACGGCCGCCAGTTCGCGGCCCGGAACACTCTCCCAGATTCCGAGCGTCGCGCAGAGCGCGACAGCGAGGAGACCGACACAGAGGACCCCCCGCGGCCCGTTGGTGGTGGCGGCCAGGGCGGGCCCGGCCGCGAGCAGCGGCAGCCAGATCATTCCCGCCCCGTCCGCGAGGTCGGCGAACACGACGAGGGAGACGATCAGCACCGGCAGGACGGGCACACCGGCGGCCAGCTGTGCGACGGCGCGCCTGCGGACCGACGACCCTGGACCGGACATTCGGTTCCTGAACGGCCGCATCGGCCAGTGGTCGTCACCATGGTCTCGGACCTGACTCATGTTTGTCCGCAATCCTCACTTGTGAGCGGGGTGCAATCCCGAAATGACCGTTTCATCCAGGAAACGTGTTCGATCCGCGCGGCACAAGAAGCGGATTTTCAGATAGTGAGCGACAGACCCCTGGTCACGCGGCTCGCGGTCGGCAGCAGTCGCGCCCGGATCTCGGGGAGCCGGGAGAGCCGGTCCACCGGCAGCGAGACACCGAGTGAGCCGAGCGTGTCCCCGCTGTAGACGGGGACGGCGACGCAGACCGTGCCGAGGGCGTACTCCTCCAGGTCCGTGACGGCCGGGTCCACGGGCGAGGCGTCCAGTCGCCGGAGCAGTTCCGGGCGGCTGGTGATCGTGCGTGGTGTGAGGTCGGCGAGGTGGTGACGGGAGAGGTAGTCCTTGCGGGCCGCCTCGTCCAGTTCCCGCAGCACGGACTTGCCCAGCGCGGTGGCGTGGCCCGCGTCCTCGAATCCCACCCAGAGGTCGACGCGGGGCGCCCTGGGGCCGTCGACGATCTCCGCGACCCGGATCTCGCCCTCCTCGTAGAAGGTGAGGTAGGCGGCGGTCGCGAGTTCGTCCCGCAGCGCGGCGAGCGTGGGCCGGACCCGGCTGAGCAGCGCCTGCCCGCGGCCCGTGGTGTGCAGCGCCTGCAGCTTGTCACCCAGGATGAACCCGCCGTCGTCCAGCTTGCGCACGTATCCGTCGTGAACCAGGGTCCGCAGAAGGTGGTAGGCGGTGGCCAGGGGCAGGCCCGTCTCGCGGGCCAATTGCTTCGCCGGCGCACCGTTCTCGTGCGCGCTCACCGCCTCCAGCAGGCGGAAGGCCCGCTGGACGGAGGTGATCAGCGTTGGGCCGTCGTGCGCACGCATACGACCAGCGTGCGCCAGGCGCACGGCACGGGCAAGTGAGGACTCCCGGGAAGTGCCGTGGCCCGCCGCCTCCGGGATCTTTCGTTAGAGAAACGCTTGCGTTTCGCTCAGGCCCCCCGTAGCGTACCCGTACGAAACCGTTTCGTATCGATGGGAGCCCGGGCTGTGTCCAGCCACCGCACCAGCAAGCCGGTCTCGACCACCGTCCGGGCCTCGTGATGGCTGCCTCCCCGGTGTTCCTTGCCGTCGCTCTCTCCCTGATCTCCGCGATCTGCTACGCGACGGCCGCCGTGGTGCAGGAACGGACCGCCGCGAACACGGCGAGCGTGCGCGGCGCGCTGCTCCGCAGTTCGTGGTGGTGGGCCGTGGCCCTCAACGCCACCGGCGCGTTGCTGCACGTGGTCGCCCTGCGGTACGGACCGCTGACCCTGGTACAGCCGCTCGGCGCGCTCAGTCTCGTGGTGGCGGTGCCGCTGGGTTCGATGGCCGCCGGCCGCCGGACCTCGGTCACCCAATGGCAGGGCATGGCTCTCACCCTCGTCGGGCTGACCGCACTGCTCACTGTCACCGCTTCGGGCAACGCGCCGCAGGACAGTCTGGGGGACAGCGAGGTTCTCCTGGTCTCGCTCGCCGCCGCCGCTGTCGTCGCCGCACTCGTCCGCTTCGCCTCGGACCACTCCTCCTCGGCAGGCCTCGCGCTCGCGGCGGCCTCCGGCATCTCCTCGGGAGTCGGATCCACGCTGGCGCAGAAGCTCGCGGTCGGGCCGACGCTCTCCTGGAGCGTGGCGCCGGCGGCGGCGCTGACCGTCGCGTTCGCCGTGGCCGGGCTGCTGCTCTCCCAGAAGGCCTACCGCAGCGGCCTCGGCGGTCCCCTCGCCCTGCTCACCCTCGTCAACCCCGTGACCGCGTCCGCCATCGGCATCGGCCTGCTCGGTGAGGGCTTCCAGTACGGCGGTACGGGCACCCTGCTCGCCCTCGCCGGTGCCGCGGCGGCCATGCACGGCGTGACCCTGCTCAGCCGTCCCCAGCCCGTCCAGGGCCGTCGTGATCCTCAGCGCGGCGACCGCGATCACCGGCGCGTGCCGCACCGGCCGGCACCCGAGTCCGGTCCAGGCCCGCGACCCGTCCGGCTCCTGCGTCCCGGGGCGCCGTCCACCGGGCTGCTGCGCCCGGTCAGCGTCGACATCTCCGGCACGAGCCGGGCCATCTGAAAGGTGGAACCCGACATGACGACTCTTCAGCTGCGCCCCCGCACAGCCGTCCGCGCGGCGGGACTGGTGGACGTACCCGCCGTGGTGCGGCTGTTCGCCCGGCCTCCGGCCCTGGCCCCGCAGTCGGCGCCGGGTGCGGGCAGCCCCGCCGTGGACTGGGAGCGGGCACAGCGCACCATGCGGTTGATGCTGGCTCATCATGCCCTCGAAGAGGGTCAGGTGTGGGTGGCCGAGCGTGCGGACGGCACGCTCCTCGCGGCCGGGATCTGGCTGCCGCCCGGCACCGGGACCGGGCCTCCCGACCCTCGCCACATCAGCCTGGTCTCCCGTGAGCTCGACATCTGTCTGCCAGAAAGCCCGGTCCTGTCGACGGCGCTGAAGGCGGCCGGGCTCGACGAGCCGCACTGGACGGTGGTGACCGTGTGCGCGCTGGACGACACGGAAGCCTGGGACCGTACCGTGGTCTCCGAGTTGCTGGCGCCGGGGTTGCGCGCCGTCGACGACGAGGGCGCCGCCGCCGTCGCGGTCACGATCTCCGCCCGCCACGTGGAGCAGTTGCGGCCGCACGGGTTCCGCCTGCCCCGCGAGGTCGTGGTCGCACCGGGCGCGAGCATATGGCTGACGACCCGCCGGCCACGGAGTCGTCGGCGCGGCTGACGCGCCCTGAATCGTGCCCGGGCGTCGTCGCACCGGCCATGGCAGGAGCGGGGAGGCGGGACGACTGCCTGTGACGCGCAGGCGGGCTGCCCCACGGTGAGGACGCCTCACGCGTACACCGGCTCAGGGCCCTTGGTGTCGCGGAAAGTGCGACGGTAGGTGTCGGGGGGCACGCCGACAGTGCGGTGGAAATGGCGGCGCAGCGTCGTGGCGGTGCCCATGCCGGTCGCTGTCGCGATGGCTTCGACGCTGTCGTCGGTGGTTTCCAGCAGTTCCTGGGCGCGACGGATCCGTTGCGTCAGCATCCACTGCAGCGGAGTGGTGCCGGTCGCCGCCCTGAAGTGGCGGCCCAGGTTGCGTGGGCTCATCCGTGCCTGGCGTGCCAGATCCGCCACGGTCAGCGGGTGCTCCAGTCGTTCGATCACCCAGGGGAACAGCGCCGCGAGCGGATGGTCGTCCCGGGCGGGCACCGGGGCGGCGACGAACTGGGCCTGACCGCCGGCCCGGTGCGGCGGCACGACCAGGCGGCGGGCGACGGCGTTGGCGACCGACGAGCCGTGGTCGAGGCGGACGAGGTGCAGGCACAGGTCCAGCGCGGCGGCCTTGCCGGCGGAGGTGAGCACGGTGCCGTTGTCCACGTAGAGCACGTCCGGGTCGACCGCCACCCGGGGGTAGCGGGCGGCCAGGACGTCGGTGTGCGCCCAGTGCGTGGTGGCACGCTTGCCGTCCAGCAGGCCGGCTGCGGCCAGCACGAACGCGCCCGTGCACAGGGAGGCCACCCGCGCGCCCGCCTCGTGGGCCGCACGCACCGCGCCGACCAGGTCGGCGGGCGGTTCCTCGTCGACGTCCCCCCAGGCGGGGACGATCACGGTGTCGGCGTGCCGCAGCCGGTCCAGACCGTGGTCGGGCTCCAGCCGGAACCGGCCGACGCGCACGGCGCCCGACCCGCAGACGGCCAGGTCGTACCAGGGGCCGGTCACGGCGGCCGGGGCGGGGCCGAACACCTCGGAGGCCACGGCCAGTTCGAAGTGCAGCATCCGGTCGGTGACGGCCAGCGCGACAGTACCCATGTCCGTAATTGTACGCAGCATGGCGTTCCGGCCACTCACGGTGCCGTACCCGCCCTCGGCACGATGTCTGTAGCTGATCCATTCGAGCGCGGGGAGAAGAAGTCATGGAGTCGGGACACAAGGTGGCCGTGTTCGGCGCGTACGGGCACACCGGGCGGTTCGTGGTGGCGGAGCTGCGGGCTCGCGGGTTCGTCCCGGTGCTCTCCGGCCGCGACGCCGACAAGCTGCGGGCACTCGCGGCGTCCGAACCCGGACTCGACGTCCGGCCGGCGTCGGTCGACGACGCGGCCTCGCTCGACCGCGCGCTGGACGGCGCGGCGGCCGTGATCAACACGGCCGGGCCGTTCGCCACGACCGCCGGTCCCGTGATCGAGGCGGCACTGCGCGCCGGGATCCCGTACGTGGACGTGGCGGCCGAGATCGAGGCCAACGTCGACACGTTCGCGCACTTCACGGACCGTGCCCGCGCCGCGGGAGCGGTGATCGTGCCCGCGATGGCCTTCTTCGGCGGCCTGGGCGACCTCCTGGCCACCGCGGCGATGGGCGACTGGACGGCGGCCGACGAGGCGCACATCGCGTACGGACTGAACAGCTGGCTGCCCACCGCCGGCACCCGCGCCGCGGGCAAGGTCTCCAGACAGCGACGGGACGGCAGGCGTGTCGTCTACACCAACGGGCGGCTGGAGTACCGCGATGACGCCCCGCCCCTCCTGAAATGGTCGTTTCCCGAGCCGATGGGCACCCGGGCCGTCATCGGGGAGTTCACGATGGCCGACGTCGTCACCGTTCCCCGCCACCTCTCCATCCCCGAGGTGCGCACCTACATGACGAGCGAGGCGGCCAGGGACCTGTCGGCACCGGACACACCGACGCCGACCGCGGTCGACGAGCGGGGGCGCTCCTCGCAGACCTTCGTCGTCGACGTCGTCGTACGCTCCGGCGGTGTCGAACGGCGGGCCGTGGCGCGGGGCCGGGACATCTACGCGGTCAGCGCGCCGCTCGCGGTGGAGGCGGTCCACCGCATCCTCACGGGGCAGACCAGGACGGTCGGTGTGGCCTCCGCCGGGGAGATCTTCGACGCGCCCGACGTCCTCCGCGCGCTGTCCGAGCACCTTTCGCTCGAACTGCGTCAGTAGCGGACGTGGGGTTCCCCGGCACCTACGGGTCGTCCTGGACCAGGCCGGCGATGTGGGCGGTGACCGTGTCGAGGATGCCGGTCCACGTGGTCGCGTCGCCGAGCACGAGGTAGTTGAGGGTCAGGCCGTCGGTCATGGCGGCCAGGTAGCGGGCCAGTACGGGAACGGGCACGCGCAGTCGCACGTCCATGTCCCGGCGCAGCTGGTCGATGAGCTCGGTGTAGGCGTCGGCGTACAGCTCGTACTGCCGTCGCGCCAGATGCTCGAATCCCGGCTGGCGCAGGGCGTACTGCGTGAGTTCGTAGGTGAGCATGTGCTCGTCGGGGTGGGCGCGGACGTGGTCCCAGTACGCCTGGAAGCCGGCCCGGACGGTCTCCTCCAGCGTGGCCCTGGGGCGCAGGGCCTCCTTCACCAGGGTCACGTAGTGGTCGGTGATGGTGGTGATGACCGACTCGATCAGGGCCTGCTTGGAATCGAAGCAGTAGTGGAAGACGCTCAGGGACACGTCTGCCTCGGCGGCGATGGACCGGGTCGTCGTTTTCGCGACGCCGTCCCGGGCCATCGCCTTGATCGCCGCCTCCGTCAGCTGCCGGCGCCGTTCGGCCAGCGGCATCCGAGCCATGTGCGCTTCCTGTCCTGGTGTTCGTGACCGGTGGGCGTCAGCTGCTGTGGACGCCCACCTCCTGGAGTGAGTATCCCCAGTCGGTGCCGCGGTCGAGGCCCAGGACCCGGACGTAGCGGGCCGGGGTGCCGGCGAAGCGGGCCGTGTCCAGGCCGCCGTCGCCGGAGGCCGTGGACCAGGCGGTCTGCCACCTCACGCCGTCGGTGGACAGCTCGACGCGGTACGACTTCCCGTACGCGCGCTCCCAGTCGAGGGTGACGCGTCCGACCCGGTTCGTGGCGCCCAGGTCGATCTGCAGCCACTGGTCGTCGCTCCAGTCACTCGCCCAACGGGTGTCCCCGTCGCCGTCCACCGCCTGGCCGGCCGCGTAGCTCGTGAACGGGTTGGACTCCGCCGAACTGGCCGTGGCCCGGGCGCCCTTGGCGAGGTTGGTCCCGGCCTGGTGCTGCTCGGAGGCGCCCCAGGTGCCGAGGTAGGACTCGGCGCCCCGGAAGAGGTCGTCCACCACGTCCTGGCCGGCGACGAGCCGGATGTCCTCGATCCAGTCGGGGACCTGGCCGACGTTCGCGGCGCCGTCGGTGTTGTAGTCGAAGGTGCGTGTGCCGACGGTCTGCCTGTCGATCAGCGAGCCGCCGTCGACGCTCTTGAAGGGGTACGTGACCTTGTTCGCGGCGTCGGCTCCGCGCGGGGCGGGGTGGTCGCCGATGCCGTTGAAGTCGGTGCCGTAGCCGTAGCCGACGCCGTACTTGTCACGCAGTGCGTCGGTGCGCTCGGCCTCCTCGCCGAACTCCTCGGAGCCGTGCATGTACTGGGCGACGAAGCCGCCGAGGGAGTAGACCCGCTCGGTCCAGTTGAGGTCCATCCAGCTGTGCGAGGACAGCACACCGGGGTAGTTCGCGGCCTCGAAGATGTCGAGCGCCTGGCCGGTGGCCTTGACGCTCATGTGGTCGATCTCGAGCATCATCTTGCGTTTCATCATGCCGCGCACCGCGTGCTCACCGAGTTCGGTGAGCCCGCGGACGTTGCACTGCGCGTCCGCGTCGTACGCGGGGACCTCCACGCCCGCCGGGAGGTCCGCCTCGGCCTCGGGCGCCGCGGCTGTCCCGATGGGGTTGTCGTGCTGGGGGCCGGTGCACTTCTCCGTCTTCCAGAAGGTGCCGGTCGACAGGAACTGGCCGACGTTGATGGCCGTTCCGAGGCCGTGCTCGTCGAAGCGGACCCCGCACAGCGCGTTGTCGAACTTGTGGCACAGGAACATGCTGCGCACGCCGAGCCCGTACAGCTCGTCCAGTCCGGCGTCGATGTCGGCCTTGCTGCACTGCCCGATGTCCAGGACCTGCTTGCAGCCGAACGGCTCCGAGGTCTCGACACCCAGGACGACCGCCAGCTTGCCCTGCTCGACGACCTCACGCGCCTGCGCGCTGTCGAGCACGATCCGGAACCAGCCCTTGCCGGTGCCGCCGTACATCTTGTCGATGTAGGCCTGCAGGTCGTACGTCAGCTTCGCCTGGAGGCGGATCGACGTCATCTCGTCACAGCTGCGGTCCTTGAAGGGGTAGACGGAGCAGATCATGCCGTTGGTGACGAGGTCGTTGACGAGTACCCGCTGTCCGCCGCGCCAGGCGCGCTCCACCCAGGCGTAGTAGTTCGCCTGATGGGTCATCGAGTCGTAGGCCGGCCAGTCCTTGAAGGTCGGCCAGCCGACCGGGTCGTGCTTGCCGTCACCGCCGTGGGTGATGTAGTCGAAGAGCGCGAGGCTGCCGTCCGGGTAGTGCTCGGGACAGTCCTTGAGCGCGTCGGCGACACCGGCCGCGGAGAACGTCTTGCCGCAGATGAGCCGGCCGCCGAAGGCCTCGTTCGACATGAGGTGGTTGTGCGCGTCGACGAAACCGCGCACCTCGCCCTGGGCGTTGGTGCCCTTGAACGGCTCGCCGGTGACGTTGATCTGGGAGTCCGGCGCGGGTCGCGCGGTCGGGTTCCACCAGTCGGTTCCGGCGGCCGAACTCGGCGTGGGGCCGAGGGTCATGGCCAGCACGAGGAGGAGCAGCGACACGACGGTGACGTCTTTGCGTCGGTGGTACGGGCGTTCAGCCATGGTCACTGCCCACGTCCCTCGGTCTGCGGGATGGCGCGCGGTCGAGGAGCCAGACCGTCCGGAGAACCGAAGTCTGAGTTGTCATGACCGGCGCAAGATATGCGACGAGGATCGCGACTCCCGGTTTCCGAGTCAAGAGTCCGGGACAGTTGACCTGATGAGGCGGTGGCGCCATCCGCACGCGACAAGCCCGTTGTGCCCCTGGTTCTCCTCGGCCGGCGGCCGGGTCTCATCCGCGCGCGCGGAGGTACGCCTCCAACTCGGCGGCCCCGGCCAGCATCGCCCGCGCGCGTGCGGACAGCCGGCCGTGCCAGTCGCACAGCGCGGTCTCCAGCGGCTCCACCCCGCCTGCCGCCCGCACCTGGGCGATCAGCGGGGCGATCTGCCCCAACAGGTACCCGCCGCGCCGGAGTTGGTGGGCCAGCCGGGCGTCCCGCATGTCGGCCTCGTCGTAGACGCGGTACCCGGTCAGCGGGTCGCGGCGCGGGCGCACCAGCCCGGCGCGCTCCCATTTGCGCAGCGTCGCGGGCCGGATCCCCAGCTGCCTCGCCAGCGGCCCGATGAACGTACCGCCGGGCCCCGGCACCGCGGCCGGCCCGGACACGGTTCCGGGTTCGGACGCCACGGTGGGCGCCAGGTCACGCAGGGCGCTCTCCACGGCCCGGAGCGTGTGCCGGTCGTCGAGCAGCTGGGCGTGGCTGCCGTCGATGAGGCGGAACGCCTCGTCGGCCGCGCCCTGGTTCACGGCCCGCATGATCGATGTCGCCGTCTGGTGGCCGTGGCCGGGCACCAGGGCGAGGAACGCGCTCAGGGCCCGCCCGTGCAGCCGGGTATAGGTGCGGTAGCCGTGGGGTGTGCGACCGGCGGCCGGAAGGATGCCGGCCGCCTCGTAGTTCCTGATCGCCTGCGTGGACAGTCCGTGCCCGCGCGCCAGATCGATCGGCCTGAGCTGCTCACCGCTTTGAAGGTTTCGTCCCACGACCACGACAATATCGCGACGATATCGCGGCCAAGTCTCCATCGAAGGTTCAACGATAGCGTTCAAGGCATGCCTACTGACATCAGGGACACCGCCCATGCCGTCGAGGCCGCCGCCGTCATGCAGCTGCTTCGGGCCCGGCCACGGCTGCTCGCCCTGGGCGAGCCCACCCACGGCGAGGACACTCTGCTCGACCTGCGCAACGGTCTCTTCCGGCAGCTCGTCGAGCATGAGGGCTACCGGACGATCGCGATCGAGAGCGACTGCATGATGGGCCTGGTCGTCGACGACTACGTCACCTCGGGCACGGGCACCCTCGACGAGGCCATGGAGCGCGGATTCAGCCACGGGTGGGGGGCGTCCGCGGCCAATCGCGAACTCGTGCGCTGGATGCGGGAGTTCAACGAGGGCCGGCCCGCCTCCGAGCGGCTCCGCTTCGCCGGTGTCGACGGCCCGCTGGAGATCACCGGCGCCGCGAGCCCGCGCCAGGCCCTCACCGCACTCCACGGCCACCTCTCGGCCCACGTGGACGCGGACCTGCTCCCCTGCGGCTCGGACACGCTCGACCGCCTGCTCGGCGCCGACGACCGGTGGACGAACCCCGCCGCGATGACGGACCCGGCCGAATCCGTGGGGCAGTCGGACGCGGCCCGGGAACTCAGGCTGCTCGCCGACGACTTGGTGGAACTGCTCGAGGCGCAGACGCCGCACCTGATCACCGCGACCTCGCGGGACGACTGGGACCGGGCGCGCGTGTACGGACGTACCGTCACCGGCCTGCTGCGCTACCACCACTGGATGGCCGACGCCTCACCGGCCCGCCTGACCCGGCTGGTGGGCGTGCGGGACCAGATGATGGCCCACAACCTCCTCGCCCTCGCCGAACGGGGCCCGGCACTGGTCCACGCCCACAACGGCCATCTCCAAAGGGAGAAGAGCACGATGCGGATGGGCGGGATGCCGCTGGAGTGGTGGAGCGCCGGTGCGCTGGTGAGCGCCCGGCTCGGCGAGCAGTACGCCTTCGTGGCCACGGCGCTCGGCACGATCCGGCACCGGGGAGTGGACACGCCGCCGCCGGACACCGTCGAAGGACTCCTGTACGAGCTCCCGGACGACCGCCACGTCATCGACGCCCAGCGGTTGGCCACCGCCCTCGGCGACAGGCGGCCCGCGCCCCGTGTGTCCCCCTGGTTCGGCTACGCCCCGCTGGACCCGGCCCACCTGGCGGACAGCGACGGCCTCGTGTTCCTCAAGGACGTCACGCGGAGCTAGTACCACCGGCAGCCGCGGGTGGCAGGGCCGTCGGCAGGCGCTCCCGGACGACAGGGACAGCCGTACGGGCGGTCGTTCCGGCCACGCCCCGGTTGCTCATGACCGCCCAGGACCGGCCCGCCCCTGGCCGTCAGCGTCGGCGTGTCGGCTCTCGTCGCGGGTCACTCGCCCGGGTCCGGGGCCAGGGCCGCGAGCGCGTCGGCGGCGGCCCTGCGGAGCCGAGGGGAGGTGTCCGCGGTGAGGGCGTGCAGGCGCTCGCGCAGCCTCCCGGTGTCCGGTGGCGGCGTCCCCGTGGCCGCCGTCCAGCGCGTGAGGCCGAGCGCGGCGTGGTAGCGGACGGCTTCGTGCGGGTCGTCGAGACCCCGCACGAAGCGGCGTACGTCCTTGCGGGAGTTGGCGTCGGTGGCGTCGTCCGGGTCCAGGAGCGACAGCGCGGCGGCCCGGACCTCGCCGGAGGGGGCGTCGTCGGCCAGGCGCCGTAGCGAGGGCAGGGCCTGGGCCAGGCCGTCGAGCGCGTTGCGTGTCCGCCAGATGTCGGCTCCGTCGGACGTCAGGTGATCGGCGAGCGCCCAGGCCACCGGGTGGCGCTCCCACAGCCGCAGCCCGCCGTCGACCGACGCGCCCAGGCCGTCGACGACACCGGCGCGCACGGTGGCGTCGGGATCGTCCAGGAGCGGGAGCAGCTGCCAAACGGCGTCCCACGCCCCCGATTCCCCGATGGCCACGGCGGCTGCCGCCCGGCCGGCGCCGGGCAAGGCCGGGTCGTCGAGGGCCGTGCGCAGGTGTTCGGCGGCGTCCGGGGTGTCGAGGTCGCCCAGGGCGCGCGCGGCCGCCGGGCCGGCCAGCGGATCGCGCAGCCATCGCACCGCAGGGCCGGTCGCCCGCTCGTCGCCCCTCCGGGCGAGGCCTTGGAGCAGCAGCGCCGCCACCTCCGGCTCCCGCTCGTCCTCGACGGCGGCGGCCAGGGCGTCGCCCGCCGCGCCGGAATCGGCGTTCACCAGCCGCCTCGCCACCGCGGTCCGTACCTGCGGGGACGTGTCGCGCAGCCCCGCGAGGAGGGAGTCGAGAAGCGGTTCGGTGCAGCGCGCCGGCAGCATGTCCAGGGCCCGGGCACGGGCGGCGCCCACGCCGTCCCTCGCCGTTCGGACCACCTGCGCCCTGACAGCGGGATCACCGGCCCAGCGGTACACCAGGGTCCGGGCGCGTCCCCACACCGCCTCGTCGGGATCACCGAGCAGTCCGACCAGAGCCGGAACGTCGTACGGGACGTCCGACGCGTCCAGCCCTGCCAGGGCGTTGATCCGTACGTGGCGGTCCGGGTCCCGCAACAGCCGTGTGAACGCCTCGGTCAGGGCGGGGCCGCGCAGCCCCAGCCGGATCGCCGCGAGCGACGCCCTGCGCCGTACGTCCGGGTCCTCGTCGGCCAGCAGCCCCGGCAGCATCTCGGCGCCGGTCTCCCCCGCCCCGAGCCGACCGAGTGCCTGGGCCGCGGCGGCCCGCACCGCGGGCTCCCGGTCCCCGGCGGCCCGGGCGAGGTGGACGGCGTGCTCGGTCCGGCCGATCCTGCCCAACCCCTTGGCCGCCGCGGCGCGCCGCTGCGGGTCCGCTTCCTCCGTCGCCAACTCGCGGAGAAAATACGCGATCTGGTGCTCAGCCCGCATGGCAACCCCCGGAAGGGAAGACTCACGAACCGCCCGGAGGTTGCGCTCCGCACCCTCGGCATCCGTGCGGCCATGTGAAGGGCGCGCTCACTGCCTCGCCCTCGGGCCGTCGAGCGGTCCGCCCCTCGGCACAGTGGCCTGCGGCGCGTCTTGGCTCAATCGTCCCAGCGGGCGGCGGCGAGGACCGCGGCCGCAGCCCCGGTTCCCAGTACGGCGCCGGCGACGACGTCGCCCGGGTAGTGCACGCCGGTGTGGATCCGCGAGTAGCCGACCGCGCAGGCCAGCAGGCCGAGGGGAACCGCGGCGGCCGGGAACGCGGGCCCGACGGCCGCCGCGAAGGCGACGGCCGAGGCCGTGTGGCCCGAGGGGAAGGACGCGGACTCCGGCATGGGCACGTGCCTGCCGGGAAACGGCGAGTCCTCGGCGCGGTGGGGCCGTGGCCGGCGGACCAGACGCTTGCCGAGCAGGTTGGCGGTCGTCGAGGCGACGCCGACGGCCGCGAGGCCGAGGGCGGCTGCGCGGCGCGGCCGGCCGGGACGCAGCGCGAGGAACCCGGCGACCACGAAGGAGATCTTGGAGTGGTCCGCCGCCGCGGACAGCCGTCGCAGGGCGGAGTCGAGCGTGGGCGTCCGGGTGACCGTCACGGCCTCGTAGAGCGCCTGGTCGAGGGCGGCGAGATCACGCATCAGGCCTCGCTGGGCGCGACGTTCCGGCAGCGGGCGGTCAAGCATCGCTCTGCTCCTGGTTCTTGCGGGACGGAAGGGGGGTGTGGCCGAGCGCGAGGTGGACCACGCGCCGCCAGTCGACGGACGGGGCGACGTACGCGGCGCCGGGACGCTGTCTGGGCACGCGCACGCGCAGTGCGCCGGGACGCACCGTGCAGACCACGGGAGGGCGCAGGGTGAGCGCTTCACCGTCGACGGCCACGGGGATGAGGTCCTCGTCGGCCTGGACGACCACGCGACACGACGTCAGCGCTGTGATGCTGCTGGCCCGTTCGCCGCGCAGCGCCAGTTCGGCGGCCTGCGCGGCGCTGTCCACCCGGATCGCGATGACGCCCAGCGTGCCGCCGTCGAGCCGCGGTCTTCGTCCGCCGCCGAGGGGATCGGCCCGTGCGTAGGCGTTGTTGCTCACCAGCAGGGTCTGCGGGGCGTGCAGACGGGCGTCGTCGGCCTGGACCTCCAGGGTCGTGCCGGCGTCGCCGACCAGCAGGTCCGGCAACTGGTCGAGTGCGGTGGCCGTCTTGGCGTCCCGGTAGTCGGGGCTCTGCACGATCTCCGCGTACGCGCCGAACGAGACCGTGTTGACGAACGGCCGCCCGGCCACGTCACCCAGGTCGACGCTGAGTTCCACGCCGTCCGAGAGGGCGTACAGGCCGCTCGCCGGATCCTCGCGGTCCAGGCCCAGGTCCATGGCGAAGTGGTTGCGGGTGCCGGCGGCCAGGACCACGAACGGCAGCCCGTGCTCGGCCGCCACTTCCGCCACCAGGGCCTGCGTACCGTCACCGCCGGCCACGCCGAGCAGATCCGCGCCCTCGGCCACGGCCCGTCGGGCCAGAGCCACCGGATCCGGGTCGGCCTCGAGGTCGAGCAGGATCACCCGGGCGCCCAGTGCCTCGGCCCGCTCCACCAGCCCGTACTGTCCGACCTTCCCGCCCCCGGACCGCGGGTTCATGATCAGTACGGGTCGCCGGGGCGGCCGGGCGGAACGGGAGCGCATGCCGTGCGGCGTCCGCAGGCGGCGCAGCGCACTCCTCGCGCAGGCCAGCGCCGCCACCCACGAGCAGAGGGCGGCCACCGCCACCACCCACAGGCCGGATACGGCGTACAGGACCAGGACGCCCAGTGGTGCGGCCAGGGCCAGCAGGGCGCCGAGCAGGCGCGCGACTCCGCGGTGGGCGAGGGCCCACCACACGCCGGCGCCGGCCAAGGCGAGTCCGGCCAGGCCGACCAGCAGGATCAGCCACTGGCCGGCGCCGGCCACCACGGCCGCGACGGCGCCGGCAACGCACAGCAGGGCGAGCCGGGCCAGGGCTCGCGCCGGCCCCTCATGTCTGTCGGAGCCGTCCGGCTCCGCCTCGCTCGTCGTTCGGGTCGCGTTCATGATGCGTCGGGCGGGCCCTCGGGTTCCCGTCTCCCGCGTGCGCGGTGTCATCGGTCTCCCTGCCTGCTTCGTGGCCCTGCCCTGGCTCTCCCTCCATGGTCGTCACGGCCGACCGGCGCCGCATCCCGGCACAGCGACGCCGGCGTCCGCGCGAGCGGGTGGGCCGGCATCGCCTCGGTCGGCGGGCCAACGATCTCACGGGGGCCGCCGGCCGCCGGGCTCCGGGCCGCTCACCCGGGACGGTGAAGATGTCTTCGCGAGGGGTTGACGGTGGCGTGTGTGGCGGCCACCTTCGATAGCACCCGAAGGTGGGAGCGCTCCCATGAAGCGCGGATCGTCTCGACTCGGTCAAGGAGGCCCCATGCACACGCCTGGTCGCTTGTCCCGGAGGACGTTGGTCACGGCCGCCGCCGCGGGCGTCGTCACCGCCGTCGCCGCTCCCGCGCGGGCATCCGGCGCGCGGACCCGGTACCACACGGTGGGCCGGGTCAAAAGCGCCGCCGACGGATTCGTGCAGTACACCTGGCCCGGCATCTCCTTCGAGGGCCGGTTCCGCGGTACCGGCGTCGGCATCGTCCTGGACGACTCGGACAACGACTACGACGTCCAGATCGACGGACGCACCCACGGCACACTGGTGACCCCGGGCCGGACCGTCTCCTGGGTCGACGGCCTCTCGGACACCGATCACAGGGTGCGGCTCGTCAAGCGCACCGAAAGCCCGTGGGCCGTGGGCCGGTTCGGCGGATTCGTCGCCGCTTCCGGAGGCGCGATCCTCCCCAGACCCCGGGCGCGCAGCCGACAGATCGAGTTCATCGGTGACTCCTTCACCGCCGGCTACGGCAACGTCTCGGGCACGCGCGACTGTTCGGGCAACGGAGGAGTGAACCGGAACAGCAACGCCGACCTCGCCTTCGGCGCCCTCACCGCCCGAGGCCTCGACGCCGACTACCAGATCAACGCGTTCTCCGGCCGAGGCATGGTCCGCAACTACAACGGCAGCAGCCCCGACTCCGACTTCCGCACGTACTACGACCGGGCTCTGCTGAACGTCGCCGGCGACGTCTGGTCGCCCCCCGGCACCTGGCGGCCCCAGGTCGTGGTGGTCGGTCTGGGCATCAACGACTTCTCCACGCCCCTCAACCCGGGCGAGCGCTGGACCACGGAGGACGGTCTGGTCGCCGCCTACGAAGCCGCCTACCAGGGCTTCCTCGACAAGCTGCGCGCCCGGTACGGCCCCAGGACCTTCATCGTGGTCAGCGCCACCCGCCTCTCCCGCACCACCGCGTTCGCGCAGGCCACCCGGCACATCGTCCAGGAACGCAACCGGCGGGGCGACGACCGGGTCCGCCACTGGTACTACGACGATCCCGGCCTGGACTTCCTCGGCTGCGACTGGCACCCCTCCGTCGCGGACCACCGGACCGTCTCCGGTCTGCTCGACGACCACCTCGCCGGCCTCCCGCTGTGCTGGTGACCGGACGGCGCAACGGGTGCGTCAGCCGACAGGGGGCGTACGGATTGCGGCGATGTCGAACTGGAGACGCACCTTCTCACTCACCATCGCCCCGCCTTCGGCCAGTTTCGTGCTGTAGGTCAGGCCCCATTCGGAGCGGTTGATGGTGGTGGTGCCGTCGAAGCCGACCCGCTCGTATCCGAAGGGGTCGATGACGTGGCCTATGTAGGTGAGTTCCAGGACGACGGGGCGGGTGCTGTTCTTGATGGTGAGGTCGCCGGTCATGCGGTAGACGTCGGAACCCGCGAGGTGCACGGCGGTACTGGTGAAGCGCATGCGCGGATGGTTCCTGGCGTCCAGGAAGTCGCGACCGACCAGGTGGGCGTCCCGTTGTTCCACGCCCGTGTCGACGCTGGCGGTGTTCAGGATGATTTCGGCCTGCGAGCGGGCCGGGTCTCGGCCGTCGAAGTACAGGCGGCTCTGGTATTCCGTGAAGGCTCCGCGCACCGTGGTCACCATGGCATGCCGGACGGAGAAGCCGATCCTGCTGTGCGCGGGGTCGATGACCCATTCCCCGGTGAGATGCGCCAGGGCGGGATCCGGAAGAACCGCGGAGGCGGCGGCCTGTGACGCGGTGGAGTGCTGGGGAGTGGCAGCGGACTCCGGGCGGCGGAACGAGGTGCCACGGCTGAACAAATTCATGATTCACCTAAGTACTGCACAAGGGATGTTGTCGCAAGCCCGCATCGAGCGCCGGAGCCTTTCGGAGCCTTACCGCACCATCTGCGCACCTTCTCGGCATGTCCGGCGAACGAAAACTCCACACATTCACCATCAGGCCGCAAAGAAACGGAAGGGAATGAGCCGATCGCACGTCGGCCCACTCTTCCACGACTTCTCGGTCCAAACGTCTCGAAAACCTCTGGTCCGCTCCTACGAGGTGCGGACCTCGAAGTCTTCGTGAATGTCCCGGTATTCGCATTCTGCGACCGACCCGGATGAAGTCTGCATCTCTTCCCATGTCAGGTTGTCTCGAATGCAGTGCACAACGTGCCGCCCCGGACGGCCCCGCACCCACGGCGTCGTCAGCGGACCCCGGTGTGCCGGTGTTCGACGCGGTACAGGTCCGTGGAGGTGCTGATCAGTTCCCGCTGTTCCTCCCGGGAACCGACCATCGGCTGTGAGCCGTCGAGGGGGACCTGGGCGCTCTCCGGCAGGAACTTCACCGTCACCAGGCCGATGACACCGGCCAGCATCAGGTAGTAGGCCGGGACGAGGTCATTGCCGGTGACGCTGACCAGCGCCTCGGTCACCAGCGGGGTGGTTCCGCCGAAGGCGGCGACGGCGAAGTTGAAGCCGATGCCCATGGCGGCGTAGCGGACGGCTGTCGGGAACAGGGCGGGCAGGGTGGCGGCGCTCGGAGCGGCGAAGCAGGCCAGCAGGGTGGAGAGGATCAGTACGCCGAGGATCGGCGGCCAGGTTCCGTCCGCCTTGACGAGGAGGAAGGACGGGACGGCGAGGACGATCATCGCGGCGGCCGCGACGGCGTAGACGGGCCGCCGGCCGACGCGGTCGCTGAACCGCCCGATGAAGGTGATCAGCAGCACGATCCACACCATGCCGATCAGCACCAGGACGTCGGCGGAGCCGCTGGAGCGGTGCAGCGTCTCGGTCTGATAGGTGGGCAGGAACCCGGTGACCATGTAGTTGGTCA
This sequence comes from Streptomyces sp. NPDC033131, assembly GCF_055578365.1. Classification (NCBI taxonomy): domain Bacteria; kingdom Bacillati; phylum Actinomycetota; class Actinomycetes; order Kitasatosporales; family Streptomycetaceae; genus Streptomyces; species Streptomyces sp. NPDC033131. The sequence continues at coordinate 305,400 of NZ_JBVIPA010000004.1, read as the reverse complement.
CGTTGTAGAGCAGCACGAGGCCCATGCAGATCAGCAGCGGCCGCCAGTGGTCCTTGACGATGGTGCGCAGCTCGCCGCCCGCCGACTCCTGAGCGAGGTTCTTCTCGTGTTCGTCCAACTGCTGCTGGAACGCCGGGGACTCCTCCAGCTTGAGCCGCATGTAGAGACCGATGACGCCGAGCGGCCCGGCGATCAGGAACGGTAGGCGCCAGCCCCAGGAGACCATCTCGGCATCGCTGAGCAGCAGGTTCAGCACCGTGACCAGGGCGGAGCCGAGGGCGTAGCCGGTGAAGGTGCCGAAGTCGAGCCAGCTGGAGAGGAAGCCGCGGCGACGGTCCGGGGAGTACTCGGCGACGAAGGTGGTGGCGCCGCCGTACTCGCCGCCGGTGGAGAATCCCTGGACCATGCGGGCGAGCAGCAGGAGCACCGGGGCCGCGATGCCGATGGTGTCGTAACTGGGGATCAGGCCGATGGCGAAGGTGCCGGCCGCCATCATGATCATGGTGGTGGCGAGCACCTTCTGCCGGCCGATCCGGTCGCCCAGCGGGCCGAAGACGAGGCCGCCGAGAGGCCGGACGACGAACGCGGCGGCGAAGGTCGCGAAGGACGAGACCACCTGGGCGGCCGGTGAGGCGTCCGGGAAGAACACCTTGCCGATGGTGGCGGCGAGGTAGCTGTAGACGCCGAAGTCGAACCACTCCATGCAGTTGCCGAGCGCGGAGGCACCGACCGCACGCTTGAGCAGCGGCCGTTCGACGACCTGGACGTCCTCTTCGCGGAAGGCACCCTTGTTCCGGCGGAGTCGTCGGGTCAGCTCGTCGCGGACCTGCCGTGGCAGGTTCGCGACGGACTTCGGGATGTTTCCCCCGCCCGGCGGATGGGACTGCCCCTCGGGCCTCGCCTCGACCACGGTGCGCCTTTCTCGCGACATGACCTGTACCGCGCCGATCGTCCGGCGCACGTCACCGCTGCTGCCCGAGTTCGCGTGCGGCACACGGGAAACGCCTGCTCCGAATCACCGGCCGGCCGGCAGGTCAAGGGATGCGCTGGGTAGCGCCAAGAGGAGACCAAGATCCGCTGATGATTTCCCCCCGTCCGGCCATGGTTGGGCAACGCGAGGGATCAACCTCCGACTCGGACGTACGTTCCTCTCCGTGAAGACCGAAGACACCCCCCTCAGAACCTCCGGCCGGCAAATGGCCACCTCTGCCCGCGCACGGTTCGCCGCGTCCCGTCGCGGCTTCCTGCGCGCCGGGCTGTCCGGGGCCGCGGCCCTCGGGACCGGCGTCACCCTGGCCGCGATCCCCGCCTCCGCGGCGAGCCGCGGCACGAGCCGTCGTCCCAGCACTCCCGACGAAGCCCTGCGCGCACTGGCGGCGGGCAACGCCCGCTGGAGCACCTACCGGGAGAAGCACCCGGACGAGACCCCCACCGTCCGGCAGAGCGTGACCTCGGGTCAGCACCCCTTCGCCGTCATCCTCGGGTGCGTCGACTCCCGGGTGCCGCCGGAGCTCGTCTTCGACCAGGGCCTCGGTGATCTGCTCACCGTGCGCACCGCCGGGGAGGTCCTGGACGAGGCCGTGCTCGGCAGCGTCGCGTACGGCGTCCTCGAACTGCAGATTCCGCTGGTCCTGGTGCTGGGCCACCAGTCGTGCGGCGCCGTCAAGGCCGCCGTCCAGGCGGACACCTCCGGCGAGGAACTGCCCGCCCACATCCAGTATCTGGCCGACCAGATAGCGCCGAACATCGACCGCACCAAGGACGGCGACGCCCGCGTCGACTCCACCATCGACGCCAACATCCGGGCCGTCCGCACCCGGCTCGCCGCCGAGCCGGACCTCGCCGCCAAGGTGAACACCGGTCAGCTGGCCATCGTCGGCGCCCGCTACGAACTGACCAACCAGGTCGTCCACCACATCGTCTGACCACCACACGCCGGCGCGCGGGCCTCACGGTCCGCGCGCCGTGAACGCCGGGTGCGAGGCGCTGCGCGGGGTCCGCCCCTGGGCGTCCACCCACCCTTTTCGCGCCAGACGGCGCTGTGGCACGCCGCCCCCGAAAATCCGTTGCGGCGGCCCCTCCTCCCCCGGACCCTGACCCCATGTCCTCTCCGCTGCGCCCCGCCTCACTCGCCGACGCCCCCGGTCATCACCGGTCTGCTCAACGCCGTCGACGTGCTGGAGATCGGCCGGGCGGAGACCGACCTGCACACGGTCGAAGCCGATCTCAGGCATCCGGAGACCGATCTCGGGCGCGACTCCTGGCTGGCCTTCGACGGGGAGCGGCTGGTGGCGTACGGGCTGCTGTGGGACGAGTCCAAGGGCGAGCGCATCGACGCCGACCACTACGTGCTGCCCGATCACCAGCCGGCCGGGGCGCGGATCCTGGACGCGATGCAGGTCAGGGCGCTGCACAAGGCGCGTGCGAACGGTGCCGAGCGGGCCGTGGTGCATCTGCATCTCAACGTGGCGCCCACGGTCGACACCGGGCTGCTGCGCGCACGGGGGTGGACGGTCGTACGGCGGTATCACGTGCTGCGGCGGGCCCTCGGTCCTGGCCAGGCGCCGCCGCCGACGGCGCCCGACGGGGTGCGGGTGCGGTCCTGCGAGGCCGAGTCGGACCGGGTGCGCGTGCACGGGCTGTACCAGGCCTCGTTCGCCGGGCACTTCGACTTCCAGCCGCGGGCGTACGGCCCGTGGCTGCACGACGTCGACGGCGAGAGGCTCGACTGGTCGCTGGTGTTCATCGTCAGCACCGACGACCTCGGGGATGTCGGGTTCCTGATCGCCCGTGACGACCGCGAGGCCATGGGCTGGATCCGCAGCATCGGCGTGTCGCGCGAGGCCCGGGGGCGAGGGCTGGGCGGGTTCCTGCTGCGGCACGCGTTCGCCGCCTTCGCCGGGCGGGGACGGGACGCCGTGGGACTCGGCGTGGACACCGCCAACGCGACCGGAGCGCCCGAGTTGTACGCGCGCAACGGGATGAGCGTGCACTACGCCGTCGACACCTGGGAAGTGACCCTCACGTGAGGCGGGCACCGGTGCGGGTGACCGCGCCGTTCGCCCGAGTGAGCCTCTGGAGTGGTGGGATCCGCGGGGCTGACTGACGGTGGATCACGTCGAGGTCGGGTCACGTCGGCTGACGAAGTGGCAGCTGTCCCGGCCGAGGCGGAAGGAATACAGATGCGCTCTACACGCATGCTCCTGGCCGCGGCGGCGGCCGCGGCGGTCGTCGGGATCGCCGCACCCGGCGCCCACGCGGACGGGGGTGACTGGGGCCACGAGAAGTCCTCGGACAGTCATGAAAGCTCTTCATACAACAAGGAGCACGGCAAGGACGGCAGGCACGACGCGCCACGCGGCGGCATGCACACCGGTGGCGGCGCGCTGACCGTGGCGGACGACGAGGAGTGGGGCACGGCACGGGACCCCAAGCACGACCCTGAGACCTACCGGAGCGGCAAGGACGGCACGGAGGCGTACAAGAACACCAAGCACGACCCGGAGACCTACAAGGACTCGTACAGCGGCGGCCACTCCAAGGGCGGCCACGACAAGCCCCACGGTGGGATGCACACCGGAGGCGGCGCGCTTGCCTCGCCGGGTGTGACCGCCGGTGGGCTGGCCGTCCTGGCCATCGCCGGTGGCGGTCTGTACGCGGCGCGCCGCACCAGGACCGCCGGGAACACGGCCTGACCCGTGCCCGACGCGATACCGGCCGAGGCCGCCACTCGTGCGCCGGGTGGCGGCCTCGCCCGCGACCGCTTGTCACTCCGGGACTAAGCGGCGGCGCGCCGCACTCACCTCAGGCAAACGCACCGCCGATCCGCCCGGACCTCCCTTAGGTCGCTGCCATATTCGGAGGCGACTTCGGAGGTGGCTGTGACGACAGAGGTGACGACACCCCAGGCAGCGCAGACGGCGTGCACACCCGACCGAACCGTCGACCGGGTCGCCGACCTGGAACGCCGTCGAGCGACGGCCCTCGCGCCGGGGGGCCCGAGAAGACGCGGGGAGTTCGGGGCCCGGGAGCGGATCGACCGGCTGCTCGACGCGGGCTCCTTCACCGAGACGGGACAGTTCGTCCGCGCCCGCCTCACCGAGGGCGGGGGACACCGCCCCTACGGTGACGGCGTCGTCACCGGGCACGGCACGGTCGACGGCCGACCGGTGTGCGTGTTCGCCCAGGACTCCACCGTCTTCGGCGGCAGCATGGGCGAGGCCTTCGGCGAGAAGACCGTCGCCCTGATGGACCTGGCCCTGAAGACCGGCTGTCCGGTCGTCGGGCTCAACGACTCCGGCGGCGCCCGCATCCAGGAGGGCGTCGCCTCGCTCGCCCTCTACGCCGAGCTGGTGCGCCGCAACGTGCAGGCGTCCGGGGTGATCCCGCAGCTCTCGGTCGTGCTGGGGCCGTGCGCGGGCGGGGCCGCGTACTCGCCGGCCATCACCGACTTCACGGTGATGGTGGACAGCGCCTCCCACATGTTCGTCACCGGGCCCGACGTCATCGAGGCCGTGACCGGCGAGCGCACCACCGCCGAGGACCTGGGCGGCGCCCGCGCCAGCAACGCCGTCAACGGCAACGCGCACTTCCTCGCCGCCGACGAGGGCGACGCCCTGGAGACCGTACGGGAACTGCTGTCGTACCTGCCCGCCAACAACCTCGAACGGCCCCCCGAGTACGCACCCGGGTCCGCGCCCGCCGCGGACTGGCTCGACGAGGTCGTCCCCGACCGGCTCGGGCAGGTCTACGACATGCGGGACATCCTGCGGGCGGTCGTGGACGACGGTGAACTCCTCCACGTGCAGGAGCTGTTCGCGCCGAACATCATCTGTGCGCTGGCCCGGGTCGAGGGCCGTTCGGTCGGGGTCGTCGCCAACCAGCCGCTGCACTCGGCCGGGGTGCTCGACATCGACGCCTCCGAGAAGGCCGCGCGCTTCGTGCGGTTCTGCGACGCGTTCGGCATCCCGCTGCTGACCTTCGCCGACGTGCCGGGCTATCTGTCCGGTGTGCGGCAGGAGCGGGGCGGGATCATCCGGCGGGGCGCCAAGCTGTTGTACGCCTATGCCGAGGCGACCGTTCCCAAGGTGACCGTGGTCGTCCGCAAGGCGTACGGGGGCGGCTACGCGGTCATGGGCTCCAAACATCTGGGCGCCGACGTCAACCTCGCCTGGCCCACCGCGCGGATCGCCGTCATGGGCGCGGAGGGGGCGGTGGGGGTGCTGCACCGGCGTGAACTCGCCGCCGCGGACGATCCCGAGGCGCTGCGCGCCCGGCTCGTCGCCACGTACGAGAGCACCTACGGCACCCCCTATCTGGCCGCCGAACGCGGATACGTCGACGCCGTCATCGCGCCGCGCGAGACCCGCGCCCACATCTGCCGCGCCCTGCGCGCCCTGCGGGGCAAACGGGCACCGATGCCGCAGCGACGGCACGGCAACATCCCGCTCTGAGCTTCCCGGCCCGTTCCACCGCGCAACGCCTCCGCCCCGCAAGACGCTTCCGCGACGTGAGGAGCCACTCCCCTGATGGACAGCCGCCCCCCGCTCACGCCCGCGTGCCGGACCCTGCCGGAGTACGTGCGGCACTGGGCCGAAGCCGCCCCCGACCGACGGGCCTTCACCTTCGTCGAACATCCCGCCCCGCACTCGCGCGGCGTGCACCGCACCCTGACCTGGCGACGCCTGGACCTGCGGGTACGGGCACTCGCCGCCCGGCTCGCCGAGGAGGCCGAACCGGGGGCGCGGGTGGCGCTGCTGTGCCCGCAGGGCGTCGAGTACGTCACGGGGTTCCTGGCGGCCCTGGCCGCCGGGATGGTCGCCGTACCGCTGTATCCGCCCGGTCTGCCGGGGCACGCCGACCGGCTCGCGGGCGTGCTGGCCGACGCCTCCCCCACGGTCGTGGTGACCACCCGGCGCGAAGTGGAGGCCGTACGGGAGTTCTGCGCGGACCGGTCCCTGCGCGTCGTCGGCGCGGACCAGGTCGCCGACGCCGCCGCCGAGCACTTCAGGCCGGTCGCCGTCGACCCGGAGGCGGTCGCCTATCTGCAGTACACCTCCGGGTCGACGCGGGCGCCGGCGGGCGTGGAGATCACGCACGCCAACGTCGTCGCCAACGCGCGGCAGGCGCTGACCGCCTACCGTGCCGACGCGCACCCGGTGACCTGTGTCGGCTGGCTGCCGCTGTACCACGACATGGGGCTGGTGCTGAGTGTGGCCGCTCCCGTCGTGCGGGGACTGCTGTCGGTGCTCATGGACCCGGCGGCCTTCCTGCACCAGCCGGTGCGCTGGCTGCGCCTGCTGGCCGCGCATCCCCGGGCGCTGACCGCCGCGCCCAACTTCGCCTACGACTACTGTGCCGCCGCCGTCACGGCCGAACAGAAGGCCGATCTGCGGCTGGACGGCGTGGCCGCGCTGATCAACGGGAGCGAGCCGGTGCGCCCCGGCACCGTCGACCGCTTCCACGCCGCGTTCGCCGAGCGGGGGCTGCCGCCGGACCGGCACTGTCCCTCGTACGGGCTTGCCGAGGCGACGGTGTTCGTCAGCGCCGCCCGGCCCGGTGAGCCGCTGCGGCGGTTCGCTCTGGACCGGGACGCCCTCGCCGCCGGGAAGGCCCTGCCCGCACGGCCGGACGATCCCAGAGCCGTGCTGCTGGCCGGCTGCGGAACCCCGGCGGGGCAGCGGGTGCGGATCACCGACCCCGCGACGGATGCCGTCCTGCCGGAGGGCGAGGTCGGCGAGATCCGGGTGCAGGGACCCAACGTCGGACGCGGCTACCGCAACCGGGCCGCGGAGTCCCTGGACGTCTTCGGCGGCGAGACGGCCGGTCCCGGGGCCGGCGGCCGCTGGCTGCGCACCGGCGATCTGGGGACGGTACTGGACGGACAGCTGGTGGTCACCGGACGGTTGAAGGACCTCATCGTCGTCGACGGGCGCAACCACTACCCGCAGGACGTGGAGGCCACCGCCCAGGAGGCGCATCCGGCGGTGCGCCGGGACCGGCTCGCCGCCTTCCCCGTGCCCGGTCCCGAGGGCGAGCGGGTCGTGGTCGTGGCCGAGCACGCGCGCACCGCGCACCTCGACGCGCTCGACGTACCGGCTCTGGTGCGCGCGGTGCGCGCCGCGGTCTCCGTACGGCACGGGCTGCGGCCCGCGGACGTGGTGCTCGTGGCGCCGGGCACCGTGCCGCGAACGTCGAGCGGCAAGGTGTCGCGGGCGCTCACGCGGGCGCGCTACCTGGAGGGCGCCTACGGGCGGCCCGTCGGGGCGGCGGGGGGCGCGCGATGACGGCCGTCGACGAGGCCGCGCTGCGCCGGCTGATCGCCGAGCGGGTGGCCGTATGGAACGACATGGCTCCCGAGAACGTCCCCATGGACCGGCCGCTCGCCGACCTCGGCATGTCCTCCAGGGACGCGGTCGCCCTGGCCGGGGAGCTGTCGCACGCGCTCGGTCGCGAACTGCCCTCCACCCTGCTGTGGGAGACGCCGACCGGCGAGGCGCTGGTGTCCCGTCTGTGCGGCTGGGCGGAGGAGACCACCCCGCTCGCGGTGGCTCCCACGGTGGCGCCGGGTGAGCCCGTCGCGGTCATCGGGGTCGGGTGCCGGCTGCCCGGCGGGGTGCACGGGCCGGCCGACTACTGGCGGCTGCTGGGCGAGGGCGTCGACGCGATCCGCCGGGTGCCTGAGGACCGGTGGCGCGACTTCACCGCGTTTCCGCCCGCCGACGCGTCCCCGTACGGCGGCTACCTCGAGGACATCGCGGGGTTCGACGCGGACTTCTTCCACATCACCCCGCGTGAGGCGGCGGTGATGGACCCTCAGCAGCGCATCCTGCTGGAGGTCGTCCACGAGGCGCTCGACCACGCCGCCGTCCCGGCCGCGTCCCTGGCGGGCACCGCCACCGGCGTCTTCGTCGGCATCTCCGCCCCGGAGTACGGGCAGCTCACCGGTGCCGACCCGGCCGCCGTCGATCCGTGGGCGCCGGCCGGGGCGGCCCTGAGTGTCGCCGCGGGACGCCTGGCGTACGTCCTGGACACCCACGGGCCGAGCGTGGCCGTCGACACGGCCTGTTCCTCCTCGCTGGTCGCCCTGCACCAGGCCTGCGTCAGCCTGCGGACCGGCGAGAGCGACGCGGCGATCGCCGCCGGGGTCAACCTGCTGCTCTCCCCCACCGTCGGTGTCGCGTTCCGGCGGGCCGGTGCGCTGGCGCCGGACGGCCGGTGCAAGCCGTTCTCGGCGGCGGCGGACGGGATCGGCCGCGGCGAGGGCTGCGCGGCGGTGCTCCTGAAGCGGCTGTCCGACGCCGAACGGGACGGCGACCGGGTGCTGGCGGTGATCCGAGCCACCGCCGTCAACTCCGACGGCCGCTCGGGCGGCCTGATGGCACCCAACCCCGCCGCCCAGCAGGCCGTGCTGCAGAGCGCGTACGCCCGGGCCGGGCTCGACCCGGCGTGCGTCGACTACGTCGAGGCGCACGGAACCGGCACCTCCCTCGGCGACCCGATCGAGGCCGGTGCGCTCGATGCCGTGCTCGGCGCCGGCCGCGACCCCGACCAGCCGCTGCTGCTCGGTTCCGTCAAGGGCAACCTCGGCCACCTGGAGTCCGCCGCGGGCATCGCCGGCCTGGTGAAGACGGTCCTCGCCCTGCACCACGACCGCATCCCGTCCTCCCTGCACTGCGCCGAGGGCGCCCTCGGCGACGCACGCCTGCGGGTGGTGACCGAGCCCGAGCCGTGGCCCCGCTACGGCGGCACGGCCGTCGCCGGCGTCTCCGGCTTCGGGTTCAGCGGCACCAACGCCCATGCCGTACTGGAGGAATGGCGGCCCGGAGCCCTGCTGCCCGGCGCCGTACAGGAGCCCGCCGCCCGCCTGTACCCGCTCTCCGACGTCGACACCGAGCGCCTTCACGACACCGCTTCCCGGCTGGCCGGCTGGCTCCGCACCGGCGAGGGCCGCGCCGCGCACCTCGCCGACGTGGCGCGCACTCTCGCCGGGCGCACCGGCCGCGGGCCCGTACGGGCCGCCGTCGCCGCCCGCGACCGGGACGAACTCGCCGAGGGCCTGGCCGCGTTGGCGGCAGGACGGAGCGATGCGCGGGCCGTCACGAGCGAACGTGGCCTCGTCGGGCGCGGGCCGGTGTGGGTCTTCTCCGGGTACGGCAGCCAGTGGGCCGGCATGGGCCGGCGGCTGCTGGAGGAGGAACCGGCCTTCGCGGCCGCCGTGGAGAAGCTCGATCCCCAACTGGCCGCGGAGTGCGGCCTGTCCCTGTACGACCGGCTGGCCTCGGGTGACGGCCTGGACCGCCTGGAGGTCGCGCAGCCCGTCCTGTTCGGGCTTCAGGTGGCGCTCGCCGAGCTGTGGCGTTCCTACGGGGTCGAACCCGCCGCCGTGATCGGCCACTCCATGGGCGAGGTGGCCGCCGCGGTGTGCGCGGGCGCCCTGGACGTGGCGGACGCCGCCCGGGTGATCGCCGTACGGGCCCGGCTGCTCAGCCGGCTGAGCGGCGGCGCCATGGCGGTCGTCGACTTGGCAGACGGTGAACTGGAGGCGCTGGCGAAGGAGTTGCCCGGGGTCCAGGTGGCCGTGCACTCCTCGCCGCGTCACAAGGTCGTCACCGGTGACGAGGCGGAGGTGGCCCGGCTCGTCCGCCGGCTGGAGCGGGAAGGCCGGGCGGCGCGGGCCATGCGGGTGGTGGGTGCCGGACACTCACCGCAGGTGGACCCGTTGCTGCCGGAGCTGACCGAGGCGTTGGCCGGTGTGCAGGGGCGGCGGCCGCGGGTTCCGGTGTACTCCACCGTGCTGGCCGACCCGCGCGGGGAGAGCGCGTTCGACGCCGCGCACTGGGCGGCCAACCTGCGACGGCCCGTGCGTCTGGACCGGGCGCTGGCGGCCGCCGCCGCAGACGGCCACACCACCTTCGTGGAGATCTCGCCGCACCCCGTGCTGACGGGGGCCGTCGTCGACACCGTGCCCGACGCCCTCACCGTGGGCACGCTGCGCCGCGACGCGGACGGCTCGGCGGGGTTCGTGCGGCAGCTCGGTGCCCTGTACGCCGCGGGGGTCTCTCTGCCCCTGCCGCCCGGCCGTGTCATCGACCTGCCCGCACCGCGCTGGCGGCATGTGCGGCACTGGTGGACGGACGGCGCTCGTAGCCGCGGGAACGGGCCGGCGCAGGCGCCGGTAGCCACCGGCAAGAGGCCGGCGCAGGCACCCGTGGCCGCCGGGAACAGGTCGGCGCAGGCGCCGGCCGCCGGGAACGGGGCGGCCGATGTGCCGGTCGCCGCTCCGCACGCCGGGTCCACGTCCGTGCTCGCCCGGCTCCGGCACCACGTCGCCGCCGTCACCGGGCACCCCACGGCCCGGATCACGCCGGACGCCGCCTGGGCGGACCTCGGGCTGGACTCGCTGATGGCGGTCCGCATCCGTACGGCCGTGGAGCGTGAGTTCGGGATCGAGCTGCCGCTGCGCGACCTGCTCGGCACCGCGACCGTCGAGGAGGCGGCCGGGCGCGTCCGGCGGGCGGTGGGCGAGGGCTCGCCGTTGCGGGTTCTGCGGGACTCCGGTTCCGCGCCTCCGCTCTTCCTCGTGCATGCCGCCGGCGGTCCGACCGACGTCTACCGGGCGCTGGCCGAACGGCTCGGGGACGACCGGCCGGTGTACGGGCTGGAGCGGGTGGAAACGGCGCGCACGGTGACCGAGAAGGCCCGCCGCTATGCGGAGGCCATCGCCACCGCCCACCCCGACGGGCCCTGTCTGCTGGGTGGTTGGTCCTTCGGCGGGTTCGTCGCCCAGGAGACCGCTCGGCAACTGACCGCCGCCGGGCGGGACGTCGACCTGGTGGTGCTCATCGACTCCGTCCGGCCCCTGCCCCAGCCGGGGCGCACCCGGGCCGACCGGATCCGCGACCACTTCACGGGCTTCGCCCGGCATGTCGCCGAGACCTACGGTGCCCGGCTGGAGCTGCCGTACGACGAACTCGTGGCGACGGACGACGACGGGGAACGGATCGACGCCGTGCTGCGGGCGCTGCGCGAGGCCGTGGACGTGCCCCCGGCGGCGCTGGAGCATCAGCGGTCCTCGTACCTGGACCTGACGATCGGCGAGGCGCACCAGCCGGGCGCCTACGACGGGCGGGTGGTCCTGTACCGGGCCACCGAGCCCGCGCCGCACACCGTGCGCGACCCGGCGTACGAACGGGACGACGAGGCGCTGGGCTGGGACGAGCTGTGCTCGCGCCTGGAGGCCGTCCCCGTGGGCGGGCACCATCTGTCGCTGCTCGATCCGCCGCACGTCGACGTGATCGCCGTACATCTTCGGCGGCTGCTCGGCGCACCTGCGTACGCCGCCGAAGGAGCCGAGCAGACCAACTGAACCGAGAGCCGAGGAGCCGCCATGCCCCACCGCACCACCCACATGTCCCGGCGCGCCGTCACCAAGGGGGCCGCCGCCACGGGACTGGCCGTCCTGTTCGGAGCCGGGGCGGCCACCGGGCAGGCCAGGGCCGCCACCCGGCTCGGGCCGCGCACCCTGGACGTGTCCGTCCACTCCGCCGCGCTGGGCCGCAGCGCGGCGGTGCGGCTGATCCTGCCGTCGGATTTCCACACGCAGCCGGCCCGGACGTACCCCGTGCTGTACCTGCTGCACGGCGCCCACGACGACTACACCTCCTGGACCCGGGAGACGGACATCGAGGCCTTCACCGAGGGCCGGAACCTGATCGTCGCGATGCCGGACGCGGGCCCCACCGGGATTCCCACCGCCTGGCGCAGCGGACCCGACTACGAGACCTTCCAGGTGCGGGAGGTGCCGGCCCTGCTCCGCAGCGCCTACCGGGCCTCCGGCGTACGGGCCGTGGCCGGGGTGTCCACCGGCGGGTACGGGGCCATGGCGCACGCGGCCCGGCATCCCGGCGCGTTCACCGCCGCGGCCTCCTACAGCGGCATCCTCGACACCACGGCGCCCGGTGTGCCGAACATCATGGACGCCATCGTGGCCCGCGAGAACCTGGTCGTCCACTCCCTGTGGGGCAACCCGATCCTGAACCTCCTGACCTGGCGCGACTTCAACCCGCGCGCCCGCGCACAAGGGCTGCGCGGCACCGCCCTGTACGTCTCCAACGGCAGCGGACTGGCCGGCGGGAGCGGTGATCCGCTGCCCGCGGCGCTGGAGAGCGCGCTGTGGCCCTCCGCGCACAGTTTCACGGACACGCTCGCGCGCCACCGCGTCCCGGTCACCACGCACTTCTATCCGGGAGGAGGACACAGCTGGGCCTACTGGAAGGGGGAGTTCGCCGCGTCGTGGCCGATGCTCGCCCGTGCGCTGGGTCTGCCCGAGTGAGGCCGGAGCCGGCGGGGCACGGAACGGAGCGCAGGGATCGTCCGTCCAACACGGGACGTCCCACTCGCCCCATGGGAAACAACCCGTGGGTGAGCCGCTTCCGGGTGAAAGGAGTGTCCGCCGTGGCCGTTCCCGTCCCGCACGGCGTGCCGACCGGTCCCACAGCCCCGCCGGTGCCGTCCGATCTGGCCCAACTGCTGCGTGCCCAGCTGGAATCCGTCGCCGACGAGGTGGAGGAGGAGGTGCGCAGACAGGTTCCCGAGTACCTCCGCCTGGCCGACGGGGACGACCGGCGCAATCTCAGAGCCGGTGTGGTGCAGGCGTTGACGCTGTTCGTCGACCACATCGCCGACCCGCGCGGCCGGGGTGACGCGATCGCCGCGACGTACTACGAACTCGGGCGCGGCGAGGCCCTGGAGGGCCGCAGTCTGGACGCGCTGCAGTCGGCGCTGCGCGTGGGGGGCCTGCACGCCTGGCGGCTGATGGGCCGCACGGCGGAACAGCTCGGGCTGGACTCGGCGACCGTGTCGGCGCTCGGGGAGCTCGCGTTCCAGACCGTGCACGAGGTCGCGGAGGCGGCCGCGGCCGGTTACGCGGAGGCCCGGTCGCACAGCACGGACGAGCTGGAACGGCGTCGCAGGCGCCTGCTCGACCTGTTGCTGGGCGAAGGGCCGGTGTTCCTGGAGACCGTGCAGGACCTCGCGCACGGCGCGCGGTGGCCGGTGCCGCGGCAGGTCGCGGTCGTGGCGCTCGCGGCCGGGCCCGACCAGCGTGAGGAGGAACGTCCGCTGGCCGCCGCCGGCGCGCTGGTGGACATGGAGTCGCGGCCGCCGCGCATGCTGGTGCCCGACCCGGACGGGTCCGGCCGCTTCGGCGGCCGGGCGTTCGCCCTCGCGCTGCGCGGACGACCGGCCGCGATCGGCCCGTCGGTCGGCGTCACCGAGGCGGCGCGGTCGCTGCGCTGGGCCGGCCGGGCCCTCGCGCTGATGGGCCGCGGGATTCTGCCCCGGCAGGGCGTGGTGCGCTGCGCCGACCACCTGTCGACGCTGCTGCTGCACGGCGACGAGCCCCTGCTCGCGCACTTGCAGGCACGGGTCCTGGCCCCGCTCGACACGGTCTCGGCCGGGCAGCGCCCCCGGCTCGCCGAGACCCTGCTCGCCTGGCTCCTCAGCGGCAGCAACGTCCCCGACGTCGCCGCCCGGCTCCACATCCACCCGCAGACGGTCCGCTACCGCCTCAGGCAGCTGGAGAAGCTCTTCGGGGAGGCCCTGCACGAGCCGGACAGCCGCCTGGACCTCGTGCTGGCATTGCGCGCCGAGGCATTACGGGAGCAGGCTCCCGACAGCCGGTGAGATAGCCGGTGAGATAGCCGGTGAGATAGCCGTCGGGAACGATGCTCACGAGAGCTCAAAACGGCGCGACAATTCCATAATCCTCTGCATAACACTCCGCTGGGAAAGCGAATACGTTCGGGGCGTTCCACTTCCCAGGCGCATCCCGCGCCCCACACGCGGAGGATTCCCCATGCGTATCCGCTTGTGCCTCGCCGCGCTCTCATTGGCCGGCGGGGCAGGACTGGCGACTGTCTCGGCACCCACCGCCACAGCCGCCGCCTGCACGGACGTCTATGTCGTATCGGCCCGAGGCACCTTCGAGCCGGGCACACTCGGCTTCATCGTCGGAGACCCGGTGTATTCGGAACTCCGGAAGAAAATCGCCGGCAAAACCCTGTCCAGCTACAGTGTGGACTATCCGGCGAACCTTTCCCTGACGTCGGCCGCGCAGGGCAACAGGGATCTCGTCAACCACGTCACAAGCCAAGCAGCGGCGTGTCCCAACCAGCGCTTCATTCTGGTGGGATATTCGCAGGGCGCGAATGTCGTCGACAACTCGATCGGCATCAGCAGCGCGGGTGCGGTGGTCGGCAGCCCCATCGTCGCCACGATTCCCGCCGCCCTCGAACCGAAGGTCTCCGCCGTGCTGCTGTTCGGCAACCCGATCCGGGCCATCGGCAAGAGCGTCACCGGCACCTACCAGAGCCGCACCTTCGACATCTGCGCAGAGGGCGACCCCGTCTGCCAGTCCGGAGGAGGCGACACCGGAGCCCACCTCAGCTACCGCGACGACGCCGACGAGGCGGCCACGTTCGCCGCCGGCAAGGTCTGAGCCGCACAGGTCTGAGCCGCACAAGCCGGTGGGCCCGGGAGGTGATCACCTCCCGGGCCCACTCTTGTGGCTCTATTCGGGCGAGCGCGCGAAGCGCGTGAGGTGGGTGGAGACGGGCTCGGGCAGTCCGTTGTTCTGTACGGGCGCCGCGGTCAGCACGTCGAGGTGCTGGTAGCCCTCGGCGATCACCGGGTGCAGGTCGGCCGGTGCGCGGCCCGCCAGCAGCCCGTCGCCCGCGAGCACGGTGAGCGTCGGGTTGGCGGTGAGCCCCTCGGGGTGGACGACGAGCCGCTTCACCTGGGGCGAGGTCGCGAGCTGGATGTCGGTGACCAGCTTGGTCGGGAAGTACTGCTCGGTGAAGTCCAGCGGCTGTTCGGCCATGCTGCGGGCGAGCTCCTGGATGTCGGTGACCTCCTTGGCGGCCGAGGTGAACGGTGTGCCGTCGGCGGACCGGTGTCCGGGATCGTCGGGGTCGCCGACACGGTCGTGATCACGCCATGTGTACAGCGGGCCGTTCGGCTGGTCGGGGATGGCCTTGTAGTCGGTGCCGAACAGGCCCGCCTGCTGGTCGCCGCCGTTGGCGACGGGGAAGTTCTTGTCGACGACCGGCCCGCCGTCGAAGAAGCCCACGCTGCTCTGCAGGAACGCGAGCGGTACGGAGTTGTCGTCCATCAGTGCCCCGAGCATCGCCGCGTTGGTGAGCCGGAAGTCCTCCACCGTGGGTGAGCCCTTGAGGAAGGTGGCGGTGTCCTCGGAGAACAGGAACCGGTTGGTGGTCTCGATGTTGACGTTCGACGGCAGGTAGCGGGGCAGGTCCGCCTCGCCGCCGGGGTCCCTGAGCGCACCCAGGCCGGCGATGGCGAGCACGGTCATGGTCTCGGGGTTGAGCAGCACCGGCGCCGACAGGGAGCGGGGCAGCACCCCGCTGTCCAGCCCGGCCTGCACAGCGCCGTAGCCGAGGCCGATGTCGGGCAGGTTGGTGTCGTCCGGGATGCTGCCGCTGAGGTCGGCCAGTGAGGTGGAGACGGTGGTGTCGAGGGCGAAGTAGCCGGCGCACTGGTTGAAGCCGGCATCCGCGGTGGTGGTGCGGTCGCCGTCGAAGTCGGCGGCCGCGAAGTAGCCGGTGATCACTCCGCCCAGGGAGTGGCCGCCGCACAGCACCTTGTGCCCCCGCAGTGACGGGTCGGGCAGTTCGGCGGCGAGCAGGTCGTACTGGTCGCGGACGGTCTGCTCGATGCCGAGCTTCGCCATCCAGCCGAGCCGGGCGTTGTCGACGTACCCGCCGAAGGTCCGCCCTTCGACCTGCTTGCCCCGGTAGTAGTAGTCGACGGCCGTGTGCTGGTCGCCGGAGGCGATGCCGGTGCGGTCCTCCAGGCAGTTGGAGCGGCGGTCCAGTGCCCAGAACTCGATGTGGCTGCCCTGCTCGGCGGCCCGGGCCACGGTGTTGCGGGCGACGCTGTCGAACGCCCCGGCCCCTTCCAGGATGCCCGGCTGGGCCACGAGGATCCGGTCGGCGTCGGCCGAGGCGGCCGGTCCGGCAAAGGAGCGGTAGCGCAGGTACGACAGCCAGTCGCACGCCGCCGGCCGGGCCCCCACGGACGCGGGCAGCGGCACCTTCACCCGCACCACCGACTCGGTCACCCCGGTGACCGGCGACGTCGACGCCACCGGCGTCTCGGTCCGCTCGGTGCGCGCCTGTGCGTCACTCGGGGTGGCGGCCGTGAGCACTCCCGCGATCAGCAGCACGGCCGCCGCGGCGCTCCGCCATGTTCTCTTTTCGCTGCGACTCAGGTTCATAGCCGGACGGTAGGACCGTGAGCACGGTGCGCTCAGGCGGTGCTCACGGGAACGCAGCGGCTTGCGTTTCCTTTGTCATCAGGTAACAGCGGTCAGCGGGACCCCCGGGTATGGAACGGGGGCCCCGCTGAGTGTTTTCGTCGTGTGCCGTTGCGTCAGTGCTTGAAGACGTCCTTCATCTTCTCCTTGGCCTGTCGGGCGTCGCCCTTCGACTGCCCGCCCCGGCCCTCGGCCTCCATCCGCTCATTGCCCGCGGTACGGCCGATCGCCTCCTTGGCCTTTCCCTTGGCCTGTTCCTTCTTCGCCCTGGCCTTCTGGTCTCCGGCCACGTTCCATCACTCCAAGCCGCGTTTGACTTGCGGGTAGGTTCTCGTGCCGGGTAGCCCTCACCGCTTCATCCAAACGCGGACCCGGATTCCGGCTGTCGCACGCGTCGGATCCGCCACACGTTGTCCTCACGGAATCCCTCGACTCCCTCGGGGGAGACGCATTCCCTGCGCATGGCGGACATGGTTTCCACGCTCCAGCTCTCCTTGGGCAGCGCGAGTGCGGAAAGAGTGCCCTCAAGCGTGGGGAATTCCATCTCGAAGGGTGCCTCACTCTGCCACGACGGCCATCCGCCGTGCATGACGATCAGGAGCGTGCCTCCCTCAGCGACCGCCGTGGCGGCCTGCCGCAGGATTCCCTCCCGGTCGAGGCGTACCGGGGACTGCAGGAACTGGGCGTTGACCAGATCGAAGGCGCCCTCGGGAAACGTCGTGCCCAGCTCGTGCCGTTCCCACGTCGTCCGGTCGGCCACCCCCGCCTCGGCGGCGTGCGAGGCGGCGCGTTCGAGGGCCGTGTGGGAGATGTCGATGCCGGTGACCTGCCAGCCGCGCGCCGCGAGCCACACCGCGTCGGCCCCCTCGCCGCAGCCGAGGTCCAGAGCGGTGCCCGGTGGGAGGTGGCTCGCCTCCTGTACGAGGAGCGGATTGGGGCGGCCGCTCCAGACTCGTTCGCTGTCCCGGTAGCGGGCTTCCCAGAACTCGGCGGGCTGGGTCGGAGCGATGTGCGGGTTCGGGTTCGGGTTCGGGTGCGTGTGCGTCATGGTGCCCAAGCCTGCGACGCGCCCGGACAACAGGCAAAGAGTGTTGCCGGTACGGCAAAACCTGGTTCCGCCGTGCCGGTTCGCTACTCCGACTCGGTACGGGCCACGGCCGTCCGCACGTCCGCCTCCACCCGTCGGCGCGCCCGGCCCTGCTCCTTCGCGAACTCCGCCACAGCGGAGCGGATGTCGCGGTCCAGATCACGCCAGGCCCGGAACGCGGTCTCGTAGGTGACGGTCTGCTTCTTGGACCACTTGTGCTCGGCGGGCGGCCCGTAGGCGCGGCTCAGGTCTTCGACCCGCTCGTGCGCCTGCTCCGCCGCGCGCTGCTTCTCCACGAGCTCTTCGAATGTGTGTCCCACTCAAGTGATCGTAGGCAGGATGCCGCCTTTCCGCGCGTCGAGCCGGGCGGAACCCGCGGGGCCCGCCCGGCCGTCCGTCCATCCGTCCATCCGTCTACACGGAACCGCGCCTGGTACGACGCAGCAGCACGAAGCCGCAGACGAGGAGCACCGCACCTGCCGCGGCCGGCCACAGCTGGCTGCCGGTCTCGGCCAGCGAGCCACCGGCCGTCTGGGTTTCGGTCTGAGCGCCGGCAGGGGACTGCGCGGCCGCTCCGATCGTCGGAGTGGCGGCGGCGGTGCCGTCCGTCCCGCTCTCGACCAGGTCGTTCGACCAGGCCTCGGGGAGGGCGGTGGCGCTCCGGGCGGGGGTGGGCGTGGCGACCTTGGGTTCGTCGTCGGCCGGCGCGGTGGGTGAGGCGTCGGGCTTCGCCTGGCCGTTCCCGCCCTGCTCGTCGTTCCCGCCGGCGGAGGGGGCGGGAGTCACCGTCGGCTGCTCCTGCGGCTCCCCGGACGGCTGCTCGGTCGGCTGCTCCTGCGGCTCTTCGGACGGCTGGTCGCTCGGCTCGTCCTGCGGGTCCTCGCCGTTGCCGGGGTCTTCTCCGTTGCCGGGGCCCTGGTCCGAGCCGGGACCGCACTGGCGCCCGTCGTTGATGCAGTCGACCACGTTCCGCATGAGGTCTTCGTCGAAGACGTTGATGAAGTCACCGTGGTCGGTGACCGGCTTGTGCAGCTGCTCGGGGAACGAGTCCACGGCGAACAGCGGGGTCGTACGGCCGCCGTCCTGAAGGCTCGGCGCGTCCACGTCGTACACGATGCGCTGCACGAGCTGCGGGATGGCCTGGAACCCGGCGGGACAGGCGCCGTCGGCCTGCGCGAACGCCACGTGGGTACGGTGGTTGGCGCTGTCGATGTTGCGTCCGTCCCAGCAGCTCTGGAACTTGAAGGTGCGGACCACGTCGCTGCCCTGCGGGCACAGCGGGTACTTGTCCTTCAGCTGCCGGTCCTCGAACCCGGTGCAGCTCCAGGACGCGTTGGCGTTGGCCGTTCCGTTGACGAACGCCTTGGCGTCGCCGGTGATGATGCGCAGGAGCCTCGGCATGGCCGTGACCTCGCCGCGCGGGCTGCCCACGAACGTGAGAGTGACCTGCCGGGGCGTGACGATCTCACCGGCGTTGCCCTCGATGCCGCCGCCCGGGGCGGCCGCGTCCTGCTCCTGCGTGCCGTTCTGCAGACGCAGGACGGGCCAGAAGTACGACGACTTGTCGCCCTGGTCCTCGCAGCTCGTGTCGCCGTTCGCGAGGTCTTCGTCACTGGCGAAGGCGTCGTTGGCCTGGTTGCCGACGTAGTCGTGGAAGTGGTGGGCTCCGTTGGAGACACCCGGGGCGACGATGACGTTGTCCGAGTTGAACAGGCCGTTCTCGTTCACGCCGCAGCTGGTGACGAAAGTGCCGCGCGAGGCGTCCGCCTCGGCGCCCGGGGCGGCCGGTGCGGGCTGGACGCTGGTGATGTCGGCGAAGTCGGCGGCGACGGGACCGTTGCCGGCCTGGCCGCCGTTGCCCTGCTGCTGGGCGCCGTCGCCCTGGTCCTGACCGTCGCCCTGCTGTTCCTCGCCCTGTTGCTGCTCCTCGCCGCCGCTCTGCTCGTCGGTCTGGTTGTCGCTCTCACGCAGCGTGCAGTCGGCCATGGCGTCGAGTCCCTGCGGACGCTCCCCCGTACGGTCGATGGCGGCGGCTATCCGCTCGATCGCCGCGGCCCGGTCCTCCTTGAGGGGGTCCATGATCCCGCTGTCCGGCTGCGCGTTCCGTGCCGGGTCCTGGAGTTGCCGGTAGGCCTCGGCCACCTGCTGGTCCAGGAAGGCGAGTTCCTTGTCGACGTCGGCCCGCGCCTCGTCGGGCACGGTGGTCAACCGGGCGCCGACGTCCGGGCAGGAGACCGTCGCCGCTCCCAGAACCCGGGCCCCGCCGTACCCCTGGCCGTCCGAGCCGCCGCCGTCGGTCGCCGAGGCGTACACGTTGACCGCCATCAGCCCACCACCGCCCAGCATCAGTGCCACGGCGGCAACGGTCGCACGTCGTGCGCCTGTTGGGCGTCTGCGCCTGTTGTGTCCCACGGAAGTAACTCCTGCGCGTGTCGTCCGTACGGGCATGGAAATCCCCCAGCCCTATACGCAGGCGAAGCCCCGGGTGTTCAAGCGCCCCGGAAATTCACAGAAATCTCTTACGCGGCGGTCATCAGCCCGCCGCGTTGTCGACGCGCAGCCGGACCTGTTCCTCCAGGCGGCGCAGGCTGCTGTCCAGGGCGTCGTGGACGGTCTGCCGGCCGGGGTCGTGGCTGTCGTCGAAGAACGACAGGTGCACGGTCACCTCGCTGGCACCGCTGTCGAGCCCGGCGACCTGGAGCCAGCCGGCGTAGCTGCCCTGGTCGCCCGTTCCCCACTCGAGCCGCAGCTGGTCGCGACGGGACTGGAGCAGCGCCCGGGTGTCATGGCCGGCGTGGTCCTCGTGCACGGTGACGGCGGGCGGGTCGTCGGCGTGCACGTGCAGGGCCTCGGGCAGCCAGGCGTCCAGCTGCTCGACCTGGGCGGCCTGGTCGAAGACGTGCTCCGGCTGGGCCGGCATCGTGCGGGAACGCTCGTACTCGGTCATCGGGACACCGTTTCTTCCTGCCTCGGATCCTGCTCGTACGACGGACCGCGTTCCCGGCCTGCCGGAGCTGAACCGGGCGCTCCGGAGTGGGACGGCCGGCATCGAATGAGCCCGCACCGGTCGGGAACCCGGGGAGCGCAGCGTGCACCCACCGCCGGCATCCACACCGCCGGCACCCACACCCCTGGAGAAGGACATGAGTCTTCTGCGTATGGCCGGCCGCCCGATGCTCGCTTCCATGTTCATCGCCGGCGGCCTGAACTCAGTGCGTGATCCCAAGTCGGTGGCCCCGGTGGCCGAGCCGGTCGTCCAGCCGCTCACCGAGCGCGTCGAGGCGCTGCCCGACCGCACCGAACAGGTCGTACGGCTCAGCGGTGCCGTGCAGGTGGCGGCGGGGGTTCTGCTCGGCATGGGCCGTGTCCCGCGGGTCGCGGCCCTGGCCATCGCCGGCACGCTCGTGCCCACGACGCTGGCCGGGCACCGCTTCTGGGAGGCCGAGGATCCCGCGGACCGCGCCCAGCAGCGCATCCACTTCCTGAAGAACCTTTCGATGCTCGGCGGGCTGCTCATCGCGGCGGACGACACCGCCGGGCATCCGTCGCTGTGGTGGCGCGGCCGCCACAGCGCTCACGACCTGCGCCGGGAGGCGCATCTGGTCCGCCGTTCGGTCCGTGCCACCGCCGGTCCGGCCGCGGCGGCCGGCCGTCTGCGGGCCAAGATGCCCGCCTGACCGGCCGCGGCCCTCGCCCCGCCGACCCGCGCTCCGACGGGAATCGTCGCGTCTGGATGCCGGTACTCCGGGTAGTCGGACGGGTCACGACTTGGCATGCGCCGTCCGGGACCTCTCGGGCGGCGCCGATCCGTCAGGGGGTTGGGAATGAGGCGCTTGGTGCACTGGCGCGGCCGTACCTCGCGGGAGGTGGCCGCGCGACGCGCACGCCACCTGCGCGCACAGCTCGGGGTGGCGGCGGACATCGCGATCGCCGCGCAGCGCAAGACGCTGGCGGCCCGACTGGAGGCCGTCGGTGCCGACGGGGCGGGCGAACGGCTGCTGCGAGGCCGGGTGAACGTCGACGACGTGCTGGAGTACGCCCGCCAGCACTTCGCTCTCACCTCGGCCACCCGCGAACAGGCCGCCGCCGTACTGCGCATACGGTACGAACTCCGGGGCGGGCACCGGGACCTGGACACCGACGCCTACTCCCGCGCCGCGGGGAACTCCGCGGCAGCCGCGGCCGGCGAAGAAGCCGGAGAACGGGCGGGGTGAGCCCCGCGCGACCATGTGCCGGGCGGGTCGTCGGCCGCGCCCGGCACACGGCCGGTCACCCGGTCACCGGGTCACGACGTGCCGCTCGTCCGGGACACAGTGGGTCATGGTCAGGCCCTCGACATCACGCGGCGGGTTCTTGCCGAGATTGGCCAGACGCTCCCGGTCCCCGTCGGTCAGGTCCTGGGAGGCCAGCGGCTGCAGACCCGAGACGTCGTCGGGGCTGATGCCCAGGGCGTCGCCGACCCGCAGACCGAGGTCGTTCTCCACCAGCAGGAAGTGCCAGACCATGCGTTCCTGCACCGGCCGGTCGCACTGGGCGAGGAGGTCGGTGAAGTTCTTGACCAGGTCCTCGCGTTCCCACTCCTCCAGCAGCAGGTAGCGCTGGCCGGCCTGCAGATAGTCGTTGGTGCGGGGGATGCGTTTGCGGGTGAGCCGCCCGGTGATCTCCGGTCCCTGCTCGTCGTGCGTGGGGTACTCGGCTTCGCGCAGACCGCCCCGGATCGAGGGTTCGTAGTTGACGTCGGCGTTCTCGCCGGCACCGTCGACGTGATACGTCATCGCGCCGTCGCGCTGGTTGGTGCGCACGTCGGCGTTCTTCGCGTGGTTCACCGGCAGCTGCAGGTAGTTGGGGCCGACGCGGTGGCGCTGGGTGTCGCTGTAGGAGAAGGTGCGGCCGACGAGCATCTTGTCGTCGGAGAAGTCCAGACCGTCGACGAGGACGCCGGTGCCGAACGAGATCTGCTCGTTCTCGGCGAAGAAGTTCTCCGGCATCCGGTCGAGCACCATCCTGCCGACCGGCTTGGGCGGGAACTCCTGCTCGGGCCAGGTCTTGGTGTCGTCCAGCGGGTCGAAGTCCAGCTCGGGGTGGTCGTGGTCGTCCATCATCTGGACGAGGAGCTCCCACTCCGGGAAGTCGCCGCGGCCCACGGCCTCGTACAGGTCCTTGGTGGCGTGGCCGAGTCCCTGCGCCTGGACGTTCGCGGCGTCCTCCTCGGTCATGCTGCGCACGCCCTGCTTGGGCATCCAGTGGTACTTGACCAGGACGGTCCGGCCCTCGTCGTTGACCCACTTGTAGGTGTTGACGCCGAAGCCCTGCATGTGGCGGTAGTCCGCCGGGATGCCACGCGGGCTGAACAGGTTGACCAGCATGTGCATGGACTCGGGCGTCTGCGACATGAAGTCGAAGATGCGCCGGGGCTGCTGCTCGAAGGTCACGGGGTCGGGTTTGAGGGCGTGGATGACGTCCGGGAACTTGATCGCGTCCCGGATGAAGAAGACGCCGAGGTTGTTGCCGACCAGGTCCCAGTTGCCGTCCTCCGTGTAGAACTTCACCGCGAAGCCGCGTGGATCGCGAGCGGCCTCGGAGGAGTCGCGGCCTCCGATGACGGTGGAGAAGCGGACGGCCAGGTCGGTCCGCTTGCCGCGTTCCTGGAAGAGTTTGGCCCGGGTGAAGCGGCTGATCGGCTCGTCGCCCCAGGCGCCGTAGGCCTCGAAGTAGCCGTACGCCGTCACGCCCCGGGCGTGGACGACCCGCTCCGGGATCCGCTCCCGG
This sequence comes from Streptomyces sp. NPDC033131, assembly GCF_055578365.1. Taxonomy (NCBI): domain Bacteria; kingdom Bacillati; phylum Actinomycetota; class Actinomycetes; order Kitasatosporales; family Streptomycetaceae; genus Streptomyces; species Streptomyces sp. NPDC033131. Next base: position 282,208 of record NZ_JBVIPA010000004.1, on the reverse strand, counting down.
TCGAAGTGGCTGATCTTCTCCAGGAACTGGTAGTTCTCCAGGGTCGCCGGACCGCGCGCGCCGACCGTGCGCTGGTTCTGGTTGTCGTGGACGGGGTGGCCCTGTCGGTTGGTGAGCACCTTCCGGTCGTCGTCCGGACCGGGCCCCATGCTCGACACGTCGGTCATCTTCGTGGGCTCCTTCGACTCGTGGCTGCTGTGACGCGTGGACCGGGCCGCGGGGCAGCCGCCGACGACGGTCACAGCCGTGCAGACGGGCCGGGTACCCGGCCCGTCTGGTCCGTCACACCGGCCGGTGTTTCTTCTGCGGTGCGGTTGCCCGTGCACGCGGGTGCGCCACGTGTGCCGGTGAGCGGACCGGGCACTCGTGCGCCATGACCACTGACGACCGACGCTACGACGATCAGGACGAGGCGCCCCTGGCGGGCTATGCCACGCTGACCACGGCGTTCACCGCGGGTGCGGTGCTGTTCTCCGTGGCGGCACGGCGTCGTGGCGTGCAGCTGCCGGACCGTGTTCCGCCCTGGGACGTCGCGCTGCTCGGCACCGCGACGTTCAAGGCGTCCAGGCTGCTGTCCAAGGACCGGATCACCAGCTTCGTGCGGGCGCCGTTCACCCGCCGGGAAGAGGAGGGGGCGGGCGGTGAGGTGAACGACGCGCCCCGCGGGGGCGGTCTCCGCCGAGCCGTCGGAGAACTGGTGACCTGCCCGTTCTGCACCTCCGCATGGGTGGCCGGAGGCCTGGTCGCCGGCTACTCCGCCGCTCCGCGGGCCGCCCGTCTGGTCTGTGCGGGGCTGAGTGCCGTGACGGTGGCGGACTGGCTGCAGTACGCGTGGACCTGGACCGAGGAGAAGACCGAGGGCTGAGCGGGGCACCTCGTCAGATGCCGTGGCCCTGCGCCGCGAGCCAGCGGTGGACGGCTTCCTTGTCCGCGGGGGTGATCCGGACGGGGCCCTCCACGTGCGGGCCCTCGTCCTCGTGGAAACCCGTGTCGGTGACCCGGGCGGTGACCCAGTGGGCCAGATCCTGAGCGGACCGGTCCGACAGCGAGCCCCGATCCCAGCCCCGGCGGGCCTCGCGGGCCGCGGCGTCGTCGTGCCGCTCGGTCTCCTCCAGCCAGGCCGGCACCAGTCGCTCGACGATCCGGCGCTCCTCGGGCGAGGTCTGCCGGGGTGTGTCCTTGCTGTTCATGAAGGCCGGGTTCCCGCGAACGCGGAAGTGTGACGCGCGCACGTCGGCGGATGACGTTCGTGTCGACCCCGGCGCGCCGGGTACCCGGGCCTGAGCCGTCGACCAGGAAAGGGGGCAGCGATGACGCGGCATGCGGAGGACGACGCTGTGGATCAGCGAGCAGGCGTCGCGGAGCTGCGTCTGGCATCGGGAGATCCGCAGCTCGTACCGCAGAACGGGGCGCTCGGCGAGGACCTGCCCCTCGACCGCAATCAGGCGATCCTGCAGGCCGCCAAGCAGGTGGGCTCGATCCTGAAGCGGAAGGGGCACGCGTTCGCCCTCGCGGGCAGCGTCGCGGTGTACGCGCACGGAAGCGCTCAGAACCTGCAGCACGACGTCGACTTCTGCTTCCGTCCCGAGGACGCGGACGCCGTCGCCGAGACCCTGCGCGAAGCCGGGCTGCCGGTGTACGTGCCGCCGGAGGACTGGCTGCTGAAGTCCAGTTGCCTGGGACAGCAGGTCGACCTGATCTTCGAGCTGGCTCACCAGCCGGTCACCACGGAACTGCTGGAGCGGGCGCAGGAGTTGTCGGTCGACTCGGTCTTCATGCCGGTGCTGGCGCCGACCGACCTGGTGCACAGCCTGGTGGCCGCCTTCTCCGAGCACCACTGCGACTTCGGTGCGGTGCTCCCGATCGCGCGCACGCTGCGGGAAAGGGTGGACTGGGAGGCGGTGCGCCACGCCTGTGGGGACGATCCGATGCCCGACGCGTTCTTCTACTTCCTGGAGCGGCTGGAGGTCATCGGTCCGAGGCCGAAGGAGGAACGGCGATGAGCGAGACCGGCGCGGGGCAGGCCCACGGAGCCGGCCACGCCCCTGCCGCGGAGAACGTCGAGTACCGCGTCGCCCACCTGCGCGACCGGCTGGTCGCGGAGGAGCTCGGTGAGCTGGGCGTACGCATCGAGGTGCGGGCCGGATCGGTCGTGGTGACCGGTACGGTGCCCTCCGCGCAGTGCCGTGAGACGTTGCTGCGGACCGTCCACGAGGAGCTGGCCGGGATCGCCGTGCACACGGACGTCGTGGTGGCGGAGACCGCCTCCCCCGACCATGCGGAGGACCTGCCATGATCCGCGTCGCCGCCGTAGGGGACATCCACATGGGCCCCGAGAGCCAGGGCCTGCTGCGCCCCGCCTTCGACACCCTGGACGAGTGTGCCGACCTGCTGCTGCTGGCGGGCGACCTGACCCGGCACGGCACGCCCGAGGAGGCCCGGGTGGTGGCCCAGGAGGTACGGGGGCTGCCGGTGCCGGTGGTCGCGGTGCTCGGCAACCACGACCATCACGACGAGCAGCCCGAGAAGGTCACCGCCATCCTCCAGGAGGCGGACGTCACGGTCCTGGAGGGCAGGGGCACGGTCGTCGAGTGCGGCGGCTCGCGCGTCGGTGTCGCCGGTACGAAGGGCTTCGGCGGCGGGTTCGTCGGGCGCAGCGCCGGCGAGTTCGGCGAGCCGCTGATGAAGGAGTTCGTGCGCTACACGCGGCGCTGCGCGGACTCGTTGCACACCGCGCTCAAGGAGCTGGAGGAAGAGGGCTGCGAGCTGCGGGTGGCGCTGACCCACTTCTCCCCCGTCGCCGACACCCTCGCCGGCGAGCCGCCCGAGATCTACCCGTTCCTCGGCAGCTACCTGCTGGCGGAGGCGATCGACACGGCCGGTGCAGACCTCTCCGTCCACGGCCACGCCCACGCGGGCACCGAGCACGGGATGACGGCCGGTGGCGTGCGGGTGCGGAACGTGGCCCAGCCGGTGATCCGGCGGGCGTTCAACGTGTACCAGCTGCACTCCGGCTGACGGTTTCCGCACTCACGGCGCGGCGGCCGTGTGGTCCTGCCACGCCTGGTCTCGCACCTCCGGGCGGAGCAGCACCTCGACCGCCGTGCACGCCAGTGCCTCCGCCGACGCCAGCATCGCCGCCCGGCCGCGTTCGGACGCCGCGGCGGCGGCGAACTCGGCGGTGTGGTCGGAGCCGTCCGGATCCATGATCGCCACGAAGGGATGGATGGCGGGGACGCGCCCGCTGACGTTGCCGATGTCCGAGGAGCCCAGATACACGCCCGGCTCGGGGGCCGTGATGCCGATGCCCGTGCCGGCCAGGTGCCGGGCGAACCGTGCGGAGATCACCCCGCTGTCACGGAAGTGCTCGTAGCGCGGTGTGGCGCGTTCGACGGTGACCGTCGTTCCCGTCGCCCGGGCCACGCCCTGCGCGCAGGTCAGGAGCTCTCCCGCGAGGTCCTCCAGGGCGGCGGTCGTCGCGGCGCGCAGCCCGAACAGGCCCTCCGCGTACTCGGGGACGATGTTCGTCGCCCGGCCGCCGTGGGTGACGATGCCCTGGACGTGGGAGCCCTCGGGCAGCCGCCGCCCGACCACGGCGAGGGTGTTGAACAGCTGGATCAGCGCGGCGAGCGCGTCGATGCCCTCGGTGGGGTTGCCGGTGGGGTGTGCGGCGCGGCCGTGGAAGGCGACCCGGTACTGGGCCTGCGCGGTCAGTGGCGCCCACCGCCAGTTGTACACGCCGGGATGGAACATCAGTGCGGCGTCGACGTCGTCGAACAGCCCTGCCTCGACCTCGGTGACCTTGCCGCCGCCGCCCTCCTCGGCGGGCGTGCCCACGGCCAGGACGGTTCCCGCGTCGGTGGGCAGAACGGCCCGCGCCGCGAGCGCGGCACCCAGGCCGGCCGCGGCGATCAGGTTGTGGCCGCACGCGTGCCCGAGGCCGGGCAGGGCGTCGTACTCCAGGAGGAGGGCCACCGCGGGCCGGGGCCGTGCGCCCCACCGGGCGGAGAAGGCGGTGGGGAGTCCGGCGACGCCTCTCTCGACGGTGAAGCCCTCCCACGCGAGTTCGCCGCAGAGCAGTGCCGCCGCCCGGTGCTCCTCGAAGGCGTACTCGGGCTCGGTGTGCAGGGTGAGCGCGATGTCCCACAGCCGCTCGGCCCTCGCGGCCACTTCCCCGCGTACTCGCGCGAGCACCTCGTCCAGAGCGTCGGTCACGTCGGCCTCCCGGGGGCGTCACAGGCGTGTGTCCCGGTGCGGGTTCCTTCGATGTGCCCCGCCCACACCCGTCCGGCGCGGCTTTGGCCGGGCGTAGGGCGGGCCGCGTGGGGCACTCGGGGGCGTTGGCGGGTCCGCCCCGGGGCCGCCACCCCCCTGGCTGGAGGTGGAGAGCATGGGACACGGAGGAAACGTCATCGACGAGCTGATGGCCGATCACCGGGAGGTCGAGGACTTCTTCGGCCGCATCGAGGCCCTGCCGTCCGGTGACAAGGACCGCAAGGTGTACGCCGAGCAGGCCACGATGGAGCTGGTGAGGCACTCGGTGGCCGAGGAGGAGTACCTGTATCCGGCCGTGCGCGAGCATCTGGTGAACGGGAACGCCCTGGCGGACCGGGAGATCGAGGACCATGCGAAGGCCGAGCAGATCATGAAGGATCTGGAGGGCTGCGAGGCGGAGGATCCCGAGTTCGACCGGCTCGTCGGCATGCTGATGAGCGAGATCCGCTCCCACATCGCCGACGAGGAGGAGAACCTCTTCCCGCAGCTGCGGGTGGCGTGCCCGCCGGAGGCACTCGACACCCTGGGCGACAAGGTCCGCACGGCCAAGAAGATGGCGCCGACCCGGCCGCACCCGTCCGCCCCGGACACGCCTCCGGCCAACAAGCTGCTGGCACCGGGTGCCGGACTGGTCGACCGGATGCGGGACGTGCTGACCGGGCGCGGCAAGCACGACTGACCGGTCGGCGGCCTCAGGCGATGAGTGCCTGTCCCGGTTCGAGGCGTTCCACGAGCTGGGAGTGATGGAGTTCGGCCACGGGGGCCAGCAGGTCGGGGTGACGCAGGAGGACCGCCGCTCGGCGGTCCTCCTCGTCGGGGGCGAGCAGGCGGCGGAACTCGGCCGGCACCCCGTTCGTGTGGCTGCCCCCCGCGAGTGCGGCCACGGCCCTGACGGCCAGTTCCGGATCGGTGAGCAGGCAGGCCGCCCAGCTCGCGACGACCTCGTCGACCCAGCTGCGCCAGGCGGCCTCGTCGGCGTCCCGGGCGCCGGCCCCGTCCGCGCCCGTGACCCAGTCGAGCCGGGCCGAACCACCGGGTCCGGCCATGCCGACCAGTGCGGCGTCCATCAGGGTCGGATATCTCAGCCAGGCCGCCACGGTCACGGCCTGGCGCGCCTGCACCTCGCACAGGGCGGAGGCCAGCGCGCCGCCGCCCGAGGGATAGGCGCAGGTCAGCCACTGGGCGGTCGCCGCTATGACCGGGGAGAGATCTGCTTGCACTGCCGGGCCGCCCGATGCTGGTGATGAGAGGGGGGGACTGCGCGAAACGGTAGCCCGCCGGTCCCGCCGTACGACATGGCCCGGGCCTCCCCGGTGACGTGGCTTCGGCCACATCGGCCGGGGAGGCCCGGGCTCTGTCGGGAACGGGCGCGGACGCGGTCGGGGCGCGGTGCGGGACCCGCCCGGCGCGGTGAGCACGGCGGTGCAGGCGGCCTTCTGACGTGCGAAAGAGTGCAACCTTTCAGCCAGGTCGGATGTCTCACCCATTACCACTCACATCAACGTCTCGAGGGACATCATGAGACGAAGCAGAACAGCCTGGGCCGCAGCGGTACTCATGGGCGCGGCACTGACGGCGAGCACGATGCCGGCGGACGCCGCCCCGGCGGCCACGACATGCCCCACCGGCTGGGGCAGCCTGGCCAAGTCCCGCGCCGCCGGCACGACGGCGCCGGTGAAGAACATCAGGACCGGAAGCCACCCCTGCTACGACCGGATGGTCATCGACGTCCCCGGCGGCGCCGGGGGCCTCGGCTACTGGGTGCGCTACGTCGACCGCCTCCGTCAGGACGGGTCGGGCCGTCCCGTCCCCGTCGCGGGCGGGGCCGTCCTCGAGGTACGGGTGGCAGCACCCGCCTACGACCCCGCGACCGGGGCACCCACGTATCCCGGACGGGTGGCCCGCCCGCTGCCCGGCGTGAACCTCACGGGCTACCGCACCTTCCGGGACACCCGGTTCGCGGGCAGCTTCGAGGGCGAGACGCAGATCGGGCTGGGAGTGCGCACCCGGCTGCCGTTCCGGGTACAGCACCTCGCCGACCGGGTCGTGGTGGACGTCGCCCACAACTGGACCGGCAACCGCTGACCCGCCCGCTCCCCCGGAGAGCACGAGCTCACCACCGCCTGCCCAGGTGCGGTCCGGGCCGGTCATGGCGCATTCTTGCAGTGTCGCCCGCGTGACTGGCGCACGGACGAGGTAGGGCCGATGACTGGGAGCTCCCAGGACGCACAGCCGAAGCCCGGACGGCTGGCGGCGCTGCTGATCGACGCCTCGACGGAGGCGATCAGCGCGGCCGGCGGCCATGCGGGAGGCGTCTATCTGCGCTCTTCCACGCCCGGACTGCTGCGCCTGGCAGTGCTCACCGGGCTGCCAGGCCCGCTGTTCCGTCCCTGGTGGCGGCTGCACATGGACAGTCCGTTCCCCGTCGCGGACGCCCATCGGCTGGGCGTCCACGTGGTCCTGCCGAACGCCACCGAGACGATGCGCCGATACCCCCAGTTCTCGGCCGGCCTGCCGTTCCAGTTCGGCTCCCTCTACGCGCCGGTCGTGGCCGGTTCCCACGCGTACGGCGTCCTCACCGTGCTGCGCCCCTCCGTCCACGACGCCGCCGAGCTGCTGCCCGAGTGCGACCGCCTGGTTCGGCTGGCCCAGGATCTGGGCGCGGCCCTGCGGAGTCTGGACGAGGACGAGGCGGCCCCGCTCCGCTGGGACCGGGAGCCGCTGTGCGCGCGGACGCCGGTCCGGCGTCCGCCGCTCGCGCGCATCGGGCGTTTCCTGTGGACGCCGGAGACGGGCCTCGTGACCGGGGACACGGACCTGCACGTGCTGCTGGGCGTACCGCCGACGCAGTTCGCCGGGACCGCGCAGGCGTTCGCGGACGCCGTGGCCCCCTCCGAGACGAACCGGATCCTGCTCGCCTTGCGGGACACGGCCGTCGGCAGACCTCCGATCCTGCCGCTGTACCTGCGGGCCGCGGACGGCGGACTGCGGCTGATGGACCTGTGGAGCCCGTACGAGGCGACCGGCCGCTCCCCCAACGAGGCGACCATCCCGGCCGCCGTACCGCCGCAGGCGCGTCCGGTGCGGGGCATCGTGCTCGACCCGGGTCTCGGCGCCACCGCCGACGCGGCGGCCGACCTGCTGCCGGACGGTGTGTTCTGCATGGACCGGGAGGGCCTGGTCGTCTACGCCAACCCGCGCGCCGCACAGCTGCTGCACCGGCCGCGGACCGAGCTGCTGGGCCGGGCCCTGTGGGACGCCGTGCCGTGGATCGGCCTGCCGGACGTCGAGGACCATCTGCGCGGGGCCCTGCTGTCGCCGGACCCGGTGCACTTCCATGTCGAGCGACCCGCCGCGGACACCGCCGAGTTTGCGCCGCGGCCCTCCGAGGGAGACTGGCTCGCCTTCTCCGTGCATCCCGGCCCGGACCGCCTGACCTGCACGATCCGTCCGGCGAGCCGGGTGGCGGACACCGCCCCGGCCGCCCTCACCACCGGGGACGGTCTCGCCCCGCCGGCGCCCGTGTACCGCCCGATCGTCCTCGCGATCGCGCTGACGGAGGCGGTCACCGCCCGCCAGGTGTCCGCCGTGGTGATGCGGGAGCTGCTGCCCGCGTTCGGCGGCCGCCGGCTCGCCATCTACCTGCTCCAGGAACGGCACCTGTATCTGGCCTGGGAGAGCGGCTTCCCCTCCGGGTTCCTCGCCCCGTTCGACGGGGTGGCGCTCGACGCGCGGCTGCCCGGCGTCGAGACGCTCACCACCGGCCGTCCGCTCTTCTTCGACTCCATGCAACAGCTGGCCGCCGCCTATCCCGGCATCCAGCTGGATGCCGAGGAGGGCGCCCGCGCCTTCCTGCCGCTGATCGCCTCCGGCCGCCCGGTCGGCTCCTGCATCCTGGGCTTCGACCGGTCCCGCAGCTTCAGCACCGAGGAACGTACGGTCCTCACCGCGCTCGCCGGGCTCATCGCCCACGCCATGGACAAGGCGCAGCGCTACGAGACCGAGGCCGCCCTCGCCCGCGGACTCCAGCAGGCCCTCCTGCCCCGGCGGCTGTCCTCGCACCCGCGGGTGGAGACGGCGGGGCGCTATCTGCCCGGTACCCAGGGCATGGAGGTGGGCGGGGACTGGTACGACGTCGTGGAGTCCGGCGACGGCCTCGCGCTGGTCATCGGGGACGTGCAGGGGCACGGGGTGCAGGCGGCGGCGACCATGGGGCAACTGCGCAGCGCCGTACGGGCGTTCGCACTCGGCGACCGGCCGCCCGACGAGGTCATGAGCGGCACCAACCACCTCCTCATCGACCTCGACCCCGGGCTGTTCGCGAGCTGCTGCTACATCCGCCTGGACCCCGCCACCGGCATGGCCCGGGCGGCCCGTGCCGGGCACCCGCCCCCTCTGCTGCGCCGCCCGGACGGCCGCACCCACGTCCTTGACCTGCCCGGCGGGGTGGTGCTCGGCGTGGACCCGCGCGCCCGCTACCCGGTGACGGAGCTGCGCATGGACCCCGGAGCCATCCTCGCCCTCTACACCGACGGCCTGGTCGAGAAGCCAGGCGGCGACATCGACGACGGCATCAGCGCCCTTCGCGTGGCCCTGGCCAGGTTCGGCGCCCCCGCCGTCCGTCCGGGCGGCCGCGCGCTGGCGGGCGTGGCCGACCGCCTCACCACGACGGCCCGTCACGCCGTCGACCGCCCCGACGACATCGCCCTCCTGCTCGCCGCACGCCGTCCCGCGCGGTGAAACCGACAGGTGTCCGGGGCGGGTCACACCCCCGGGCGTCGGGAGTTGGGGCTGTCATGCCCTGGGCCCCCTCGCCTCCTGTGGGCCCGGCAGTGTAGACATGGGCACATGGTCCGGCCCTTGGGTCGATCCGGGGCGTCGACCCGTCGCCCCAGCGGTCCGCACCCCTCACCCGCGCCCGACCGCGCTCCCGGAGCGCCCGACGGGCATCCGCGGCGAACCCGGCGACAGCCGGGCGGTCCGCCTCCCCGACGGCAACACGGCGGGGGCCGGCCGGGGCTGCCGTCGGCTCTCGGCGGGCGCAGCGTCGCCGGACAGGTGTTCGTCCTGCAAGTGGTCATCGTGCTGCTGCTGGTCGTGGCCGCGGTGGTGGCCCTGGTGCTCCAGGTACGACACGACAGCACCAAGGAGGCCCGCAACCGTTCGGTCGCCGTCGCCGAGGCGTTCGCCAACGCGCCGGGCACCCGCGAGGCGCTGCGCTCCCCCGACCCGTCGGCGGTGCTCCAGCCCCGCGCCGAGGCGGCCCGCGAGGCGACGAAGGTGGACTTCATCGTCGTCATGAACACCGACGGCGTCCGCTACAGCCATCCCAAGCCGGACCGCATAGGCAAGAAGTTCGTCGGGACGATCGCCCCGGCACTGGCCGGGAAGACCGTGACCGAGGAGATCACCGGAACGATCGGCCCGCTGGTGCAGGCCGTCGTTCCCGTGAAGGCCGACGACGGCACGGTGGTCGGTCTGGTGTCGGCCGGGATCACGACCGAGAGCGTGGGCGGTGCCGCCGACCAGCAGCTTCCGCTGGTGCTGGTCGCCGCCGCGGCCGGGCTCGCCCTGGCCACGGCGGGCACGGCGCTGGTGAGCCGGCGGCTGCTGCGGCAGACGCACGGTCTGGGCCCGCACGAGATGACACGGATGTACGAGCACCACGACGCGGTGCTGCACTCGGTGCGCGAGGGCGTGCTCATCGTCGGCGACGAGGGCACCCTGCTGCTCGCCAACGACGAGGCGCAGCGACTGCTCGACCTGCCCGACGACGCCGAGGGCCGGCATGTGCTCCACCTCGGGCTCGCCCCCGACACGGCCGGTCTGCTGGCCTCGGGACGGGTCGCCACGGACGAGGTGCACCTGGTCAAGGACCGGCTGCTGGCGATCAACCAGCGGACCACCGACACCAAGGGCGGCCCGCCCGGCACCGTCGCCACCCTGCGCGACTCGACCGAGCTGCGCGCCCTGTCCGGCCGGGCCGAGACGGCCCGAGAGCGCCTGAACATGCTGTACGACGCCGGAGTGGCCATCGGGACGAGCCTGGACGTGACCCGTACCGCCGAGGAACTGGCGGAGCTGGCCGTGCCCCGGTTCGCGGACTTCGTCACGGTGGACCTGTTCGACGCGGTGCTGAGCGGCGGCCAGCCGCAGGCGACGACCGCGCTGAGCCGGACAGCCGTGAACGGGATCCGCAAGGACGCCCCGCTGTATCCGGTCGACGAGCGGATCCGGCTCGTCGACACCTCGCCCCAGGCGCGCGCCCTCGCCACGGGGCAGGCCGTCGTCGAGCCGCGGCTGAGCGAGGCCGCGGGCTGGCAGGCGCAGGACCTGGAGCGTTCCGCCCAGGTGGTGGCGTACGGCATCCACTCACTGGTCGCGGTGCCGCTGCGCGCGGGCAGTCTGGTGCTGGGGGTGGTCAGCTTCTGGCGGTCCGAGAAGCCCGAGCCGTTCGACGTGGACGAGGTGGCCCTCGCCGAGGAACTGGTCGCCCGGGCCGCGGTCTCCATCGACAACGCGCGCCGCTACACGCGCGAGCACACCATGGCGGTGACACTGCAGCGCAGCCTGCTGCCCCGCAACCTGCCCGAGCAGGACGCCCTGGAGATCGCCTACCGGTATCTGCCCGCGCAGGAGGGTGTCGGCGGCGACTGGTTCGACGTGCTGCCGCTGTCCGGTGCCCGCGTGGCGCTCGTGGTGGGTGACGTCGTCGGGCACGGGCTGCACGCCGCGGCCACCATGGGACGCCTGCGGACGGCGGTGCACAACTTCTCCGCCCTGGACCTTCCGCCGGACGAACTCCTCGCGCTCCTGGACGAGCTGGTCGGGCGCATCGACCAGGACGAGGCCGCGGAGGGCGCCAACGCCCCCGTCACCGGGGCGACCTGCCTGTACGCGATCTACGACCCGGTCTCCCGGCTGTGCACGATCGCCAGGGCCGGCCACCCGCCGCCCGCCCTGATCCACCCCGACGGCAGCGTGGAGTTCCCGGAGGTGCCGGCCGGTCCCCCGCTCGGGCTCGGGGGCCTGCCCTTCGAGACGGCCGACCTCGAACTGGCCGAGGGCAGCCGCCTCGTGCTCTACACCGACGGGCTCGTCGAGGACCGGGAGCGGGACATCGACGTGGGCCTGGAACTGCTGCGCACCGCGCTGGAGGGGGCCGGCCGGTCACCCGAGGAGACCTGCCGGGGCGTCCTCGACTCCCGGCTCACGGCCCGGGCCGGCGACGACATCGCTCTGATCGTGGCGGGCACCCGGTCGCTGGCCGCCGACCGGATCGCGGAATGGCAGGTGCCGGGCGACCCGGCGGCGGTCGGTGAGGTACGCGCCTCGGTCAGCCGTCAGCTCGCCCGGTGGGGGCTGGACGAGCTGACGTTCACGACCGAGCTGATCCTGAGCGAGCTCGTCACCAACGCGATCCGTTACGGCGGCGACCCCATCCACGTCCGCGTGCTGCACGACCGGACCCTGATCTGCGAGGTCTTCGACAGCAGCAGCACCTCGCCGCATCTGCGGTACGCGGCCATGACCGACGAGGGCGGCCGTGGCCTGTTCCTCGTCGCGCAGCTCTCCGAGCGCTGGGGCACCCGCTACACGCCCCAGGGCAAGGTCATCTGGGCAGAGCAGCCCCTCCCTTGATCCACGAGGCACTACTCATAAAGTGACCTTATGAGCTCATAGACCGGACCCGCGTACCAACTAAGGCTTGCCTTAGCTTAGGCTTCCCGACGAGACGCCTTGTCACCGCTCGAAGGGAACCTGACCATGCCCCGCCCCCTGCGGGTAGCAATCGTCGGAGCCGGCCCCGCCGGGATCTACGCCGCCGACGCCCTGCTCAAGTCCGACGTGGCCGCCGAACCCGGCGTGTCCATCGACCTCTTCGAGCGGATGCCGGCCCCGTTCGGCCTGATCCGTTACGGCGTCGCCCCCGACCACCCCCGCATCAAGGGCATCATCACGGCCCTCCACCAGGTGCTCGACAAGCCGCAGATCCGCCTCTTCGGCAACGTCGACTACCCGACCGACATCAGCCTGGACGACCTGCGGGCGTTCTACGACGCCGTGATCTTCTCCACGGGCGCGACGGCCGACCGCGAGCTGTCCGTCCCCGGCATCGAGCTCGACGGCTCGTACGGCGCCGCGGACTTCGTGTCCTGGTACGACGGCCACCCGGACGTGCCGCGCACCTGGCCGCTGGAGGCCGAGAAGGTCGCCGTGCTCGGCGTCGGCAACGTGGCGCTCGACGTGGCGCGCATCCTCGCCAAGACCGCGGACGAACTGCTGCCGACGGAGATCCCGCCGAACGTCCACGACGGGCTCAAGGCCAACAAGGCCCTGGAGGTCCACGTGTTCGGCCGCCGTGGCCCGGCGCAGGCGAAGTTCAGCCCGATGGAGCTGAGGGAGCTGGACCACTCCCCCAACATCGAGGTCATCGTCGACCCCGAGGACATCGACTACGACGCGGGCTCGATCGAGACCCGGCGCGGCAACAAGCAGGCCGACATGGTCGCCAAGACCCTGGAGAACTGGGCGATCCGCGACGTCGGCGACCGGCCGCACAAGCTCTTCCTGCACTTCTTCGAGTCTCCCACGGAGATCCTCGGCGAGGACGGCAAGGTCGTCGGCCTGCGCACCGAGCGCACCGCCCTGGACGGCACGGGCAACGTCAAGGGCACCGGCGAGTTCAAGGACTGGGACGTCACCGCGGTCTACCGCGCGGTCGGCTACCTCTCCGACAAGCTGCCCAAGCTGCCCTGGGACCTCGACTCGGGCACGGTTCCGGACGCGGGCGGCCGGGTCCTCCAGGAGAGCGGCGAACCCCTGCAGTCCACGTACGTCACGGGCTGGATCCGGCGCGGCCCGGTGGGCCTCATCGGCCACACCAAGGGCGACGCCAACGAGACGGTGTCGAACCTGCTGGCCGACTACACCAACGGCCGTCTGCAGACGCCGGGTTCGCCCGAGCCGGAGGCGGTGGACGCGTTCCTCGCCGAGCGGGACGTCCGTTTCACCACCTGGGAGGGCTGGTACAAGCTGGACGCCGCCGAGAAGGCGCTGGGCGAACCCCAGGGCCGCGCGCGCGTGAAGCTCGTCGAGCGTGAGGACATGCTCAAGGCGAGCGGCGCGTAGGACGACGACAACGGCCTCGACGGTGCCGGATGCATTGCCTCCGGACCCGTCGAGGCCGTTTTTTCGTTGCCCCCGATGCCCCCGATGCCCTCGATGCGCCCGGGTCGGGTTCTCCGTCACCGGCCGCCGGCCGGGCTCCGCAGGACAACGCGCCCAGCGGGGCCTTCAATGGGAAGCATGGGTGTTCGGTGCAGGACAACACACCACGTCAGGACGGCAGCCGCCGCAGTGGCCCTGGCCCCGCTCCTCCTCGCGGCCCCCGCCACCGCCGCTCCCCCGCCGCAGCCGCCCCCGCAGCTCACGCAGCAGGACGTGGACGACGCCGTCGGCAAGCTGGACGGCATCGTGCGGGACGGGATGGAAAAGACCGGCGTGCCGGGCGTCGCGGTGGCGGTCGTGTACAAGGACCGGGTCGTCCATGTGACGGGCTTCGGGAAGCGGCAGGCCGGGCTGTCCGCGGCGGTCGGGCCCGACACGGTGTTCCAACTCGCCTCGCTGTCCAAGCCGTTGGCGTCGACTGTCGTGGCCGGTGCCGTCGGCGACAAGGTGATCGACTGGGACGACCCCGTCGCCGGACACCTGCCGGGCTTCGCCCTCAAGGACAGGTGGGTGACCGGGCACGTCACCGTGGCCGACCTGTTCGCGCACCGCAGCGGACTGCCGGACCACGCCGGTGACCTCCTCGAAGACCTCGGCTACGACCGGTCGTACATCCTCGGCCACCTCCGCCACGAGCCGCTGACACCGTTCCGCGCGAGCTACGCGTACACCAACTTCGGGGTGACGGCGGCCGGCCAGGCGGTCGCGAACGCCAAGGGCACGACGTGGGAGAAGCTCTCCGAGGACACCCTCTACGATCCGGCCGGCATGAACACCACCAGCTCCCGCTTCGCCGACTACGACAAGGCCGGCGACAAGGCCGTCACCCACGTCCGGGCCGCCGACGGCACCTGGCAGGCGAGGTACGTGCGTGACGCGGACGCCCAGGCACCGGCGGGCGGCGCGAGTTCCACCGCCCGCGACCTGTCCACCTGGCTCCGGCTGCAACTGGCGAACGGCGAACTCGGCGGCAAGCGGATCATCCCGGCCGAACCGCTGGAACAGACCCACGTCCCCGCGGTCGTCTCCCAGCCGCCGCCCGCGCCGGCCGGCCGCACCGGCTTCTACGGCCTGGGCTGGAACGTCAGCTACGACGATCTCGGCCGCCTGCGTCTGAGCCACTCCGGCGCCTTCGCCCTGGGCGCGAACACCAACGTGACCATGCTGCCGGGCGAACAGCTCGGGATCGCCGTGCTCACCAACGGCGAGCCGGTCGGTCTCGCCGACTCCATCGCCCTGAACTTCTTCGACACCGCCCAGCACGGCAAACCGACCGCGGACTGGCTCGACCTGGCCGCCGGTCTCTACGAGCAGCAGGAACAGGAGGGCCGCTCCCCCACCGACTACGCCAAGCCGCCCGCGGACGCGTCCGAGGCCCGCGCAGACAGCGCCTACACCGGCACCTACGCCAACGACTACTACGGCCCCCTGACCGTCACCGCGGCGAACGGCACTCTCACCATGCGGCTCGGCCCCCAGCCGAAGACGTTCCGCCTGACCCACTACGACGGCGACACGTTCAGCTTCCAGACGACCGGCGAGAACGCCACCGGCCCGTCCGGCGTCACCTTCCGCGACGTCGGGGACGGGAAGGCGACCCGGGTGACCATCGAGGCCTTCGACGAGAACGGACTCGGCACGTTCACCCGCGAGGAGCCGTGAGCCGTGGTGAACAGGGCCCGCCCCAATGCGGATGGTGAGCGGGCCCCGTTCGAGAAGTCATTGTGGCGGGGCCACCGCGGGCGGGGCAGGAGTGAACCGCTCCTGACGGGTGCGGAACGTTCGCGCCCCGAGTGCGCGCGGGCTACGGGAGGATCGAGTCGACGTATCCGCCGTCCACCCGCAGCGCGCCACCGGTCGTGGCGGAGGCCTGCTCGGAGCTCAGGTAGACCACGAGGTTGGCGATCTCCTCGGGCTCGATGAGGCGTTGGAGCAGCGACTGGGGACGGTGGTCGCGCATGAACACGCGCTGGGCGTCCTCCCAGGGCAGGTCGCGGTCGACGAGTTCGTACACGAAGTCCTCCACGCCCTCCGTGTGGGTGGGCCCGGCGATCACGGAGTTGACGGTGACACCGCTGCCGGCCGCCTCCTTGGCGCAACCGCGGCTGACCGCGAGCAGCGCGGTCTTCGACATGCCGTAGTGGATCATCTCGGCCGGGACGGCGACGGCCGAGTCGCTCGCGATGGAGAGGATCCGGCCCCAGCCCCGGTCCCTCATCCGGGGGAGATACGCCCGGATCAGCCGGACGCCCGCCAGAACGTTGATCTCGAAGTAGCGGCGCCATTCGTCGTCGCTGATCTCCAGAGCGGGTTCGGGCCCGAAGATGCCGAGGTTGTTGACCAGGATGTCCACGTCGGGGAGCGCGTCCACGGCCGCGGCGGCGCCCTCCTCGGTGCCCAGGTCCGCCGCGACCGGCACGAACTCCCCGTCAGGTAGCCGCGACCGCAGTGCGTCGACGCTCTTGTCCAGCCGGTCGGCGCGGCGGCCGTTGACGCCGACACGCGCCCCGGCGCGGGCGAGGCCCGCGGCGATCGCCGTGCCGATGCCCTGGGAGGAACCCGTCACCAGTGTGGTGCGCCCGGTCAGGTCGAGTTTCATGACGTCACTCCCTCTCCCGCGGTACGGTCGGCCGCCGTGCTCCTGCCCACGATCGCCGACGATCCACGTCACCGCAGGCGGGAACACCACCGCGGGACACCGCCCGCGCGTGTCCACGGGCCGGACCCCCGGTTGATCTCCACCCACCCGCGGCGACGATACTGGCACTCGCACCCGCCCCCACTCACAGATGGATCCATGCCAAGTTCCCCCACCGACCGCCCCACCACTCCCCCCACCCTGTGGCCGGCCCGCGGTCGCCATGTCGGCCCCGGCGCGGCCGACGTGCTCCGCCACCGCCTGCGGAGTCTCAAGGACGACGAGGTCCTCGACGACTTCGCGGAACTGCCCGCGGCCGAGGACGCCCCGGAGCGGATCTTCGAGGCCCGATGGCGGGCGCCGGGCGAGGTGACCGTGCGCGCCCGGCTGACCCTCGTACCCGAAGCCGACGACGCGTCCCGGTGGACGCTGGTGGCGGAGGCCGAACAGCGCTGGGACCAGTCCTGGCCCTCGCCCGCCACCATGTTCTGGCCCGACACACCGGACGCCGCCTGGGACCACGAGGCCGTCACCGGCCTGCCGTTCCGCGACCTCACCCCGCTGCCGTCGGACGACAAGGCCATACGGCGGCTGTTCAAGGACGCCGTACGCGGCTGGGCCGTCCACGTCGTCGTCCACGAGGCCATGACCCCCGACGAACGCGGTCGCCGTCCGCTGTCCCGGCTGCTGCCGCCGAGCCTGCGGCACCGCGTGGTCGAGCACCGGGCGGCCCCGGACCAGCTGCGGGTCGTGAACTGGGCCCTGCGCGGCCTCAAGGTGGAGGTGCCGCGCGGCGGGGCCGTGATCCTGCCCGGACAACCGGTGCCGCCCGGCTACCACGACGGTGACTTCGCCGTCCGCAGCGTCTTCCTCGACGGGTCGGAGCCTACCGAGCTGATCGAGACCGTGACCCGCTACACCGAGCTGCCCAGGCCCCTGCCGGAGGGTGCCGACGAGGCGCTCACCGCGCTGCGGGAGCAGTGGCAGTTGCTGACTCTGGAGGAGGAACTCGCCCACGAGCGCGCTCTGGTGGCCAGGTACGCCGAGGCGCTGGAGGCCATGACCAGGTCGCGGGACCTGTACCGGGAGGCCGCCGAGCGGGCCAACGAGGCGCTGGCCGCCTACCGCGAGGCGGTGCCGGGCCCGGCGCCCGACGGCTCGGCCGGTGCGCCCGCCGGATCCGCCCTCCAGCAGCTGACCCGGACGTTCGAACGCCTCAAGGGCTCCAGCAAGGCCCTGCGCCCCACCCGGGCGGAAGGCGACGGTGAGGTTCCGCCGGACACGTCCGGGCGCGAGGTCAGCTGAAGAGCGGGAAGCGGTCGGCGTCCGGTCCCAGGGCGCCCCGTTCCGCCTCCGTGAGGGATGCGCGGCCGGTGGCCGCGCGGGCGTACTGCTCGTCGCTCCACCCCAGCGGGACGGGCCGTCCCAGCAGGCCGTCCAGTGTGGCGCGGACGGCGGCCAGGCCGGTCGGCGCCGGCCCCGGGGCCGCGGGCAGCCGGGCCACCAGGTCGAGGTGGTGGATGCTCGCCTCGACGGCGAGCGTGACCATCAGGTCCCCGGCGGTCAGGACATGGCCCTGCGTGGTGACGCGGTCGTCCGGCCGGGCCGCCGCCGCGGCGGTCACGGTGGCCGCCGTGGTCTCCAGGTACAGCTCCTTCAGCTGCCGGAAGTCGGTGAACATGCTGGCAGCCACCCGGTTCCGGCGCCGCCCGTCGGCCGCGCCGGCCGGATCCGGTGCCCACTGGCGCCAGTAGGTGACGGCATCGCGGTCGGCCGGCCCGCTGGCGGGCGTGTGCAGGGCCACCAGTGCGCGCTGGGCGTCCGCGACACAGTGGAACACCAGATCGCGGACCGCCCAGCCCGCGCAGTCCGTGGGCAGCCGGGACTCCTCGTCCCCGAGGGGACGGACCACGGCGGCGAAGGCCTCGTAGGCGGCTCGCAGAACCTCGGCCGGGTGGTCGCGGTTCACGTGATGCGCAGTCATGACGGCAGCCTGGGCAGGCGGCGCGGGGCACGCGGCGACGTTTTCAGTCGGTGATGCGGCTCGCCTCGGCCATCGGGCGCTGCGCCGGGGCGTTTCTCGGCGACCGCGGCGACGTCAGGCGGGCCAGCAGGGCCGTCAGCGCGGCCAGGGACGCGCACACGGCCGCCGTACCGACGAGCCAGTCCGGGGCGAGGGAGAGGTCCAGGGCCCGGGAGAGTCCCGGCGAGTGGAAGCGGCTCTCGAACAACTGGGCCGCGGCCGGCCCCGCCGGGACCAGCACGGCCACCGCGAGCAGCGGCACGGCCGGCCGCGCGCTCAGCAGGAGGGCCAGGAGCAGGCACAGGGCGGACACGCCGAGGGCGAACCCGTAGACGCGCAGGGACGCGCCGTCGCGGTGCGGTGGGAAGCAGAGCAGCGCGCAGACGGCGAGGGCGAGGGCGGCGAGCCGGCCGGGCCAGAACGCCGGCCGTGCCGCCCGTGCCGGGGTGCGGCGGGGCCGCGGGCCGGAAACGGGGTCCGGCCGGGGACCGTCGGCGGCGGGTCCGCCGTCCTCGTCGGCGGACCGCGAGCTCGGCCGTTCCTCCTCCTCCGCCTCCGCCGGCGAGGAGGGTTCCACCGGCCGCTCCGCGGCGAGCCGGCCGATGAGGTCGACGAGTTCCTCGACGGGCCGGCCGGTCGCTGCCGCATGTACCGCCTCGTGGCCGCAGTGCGGTTCCAGCGGGCTCCGGTGCAGCAGGGCCACCAGCCGGCTCACGTCCTCCAGCGGACGGCACTCGGCCGCGGCGCGCATCGCCTCGTCCGCGCTGTCGGCGTCGCGCGGCGGCCGGGTCAGCAGGGCGGCCAGCCGGGTGACGTCCTCCACGGACCGGCCGACGCCGACCGCGCGCAGTGCGGCGACGGTGGCCTGTGCGTACTCCGGCGATCGTTCCAGCAGGGTGACGAGGTGGACGACGTCCTCCAGGGACCGGTCGGCCACGACGGCACGGACGAGTTCGCCGACCGGATCGCCGTACGACGACGCGACGGTGGGGCCGGCCGGTTCGGCGGGGGTTATGCCGGCTCCGTTCGAGTGGGCTTCTGGTGGACGGGTCGTCATCCTCGGCTCCAGGGGAAGGGTGCGGTCGCTCCTGCGTCACCGACGTGCGACATGCGACGTTACGGTGACCATTACTAGGCGTCCCTGCCGCGGCGTGCCACTTGGGTGACCCACTGGTATGAGCGCCGCGTCCGGCAGGCCATACCGGGGCCGTATCCGGGAATCCGACAAGGGACGGGCGCGCGGTGCCGCCCGCCGGACGAAAAGGGGGGCGGGCCGTGGACTCGACCACAACGGTGATCGTCGTCGCCGCGGTACTCGCGGCAGTGGTACTGGCCGTGGCCGTGGTGCTGCTGGTCCGGCTGGTGCGGGCCCGGCGCAGTCTGCGGCGGGCGGGGCTGCCGACCGGGCCACGCTGGGTCTTCTGGGGCGCCCTGCTGTACTTCGTGCTGCCGACCGACCTGCTGCCCGATCCGGTGTATTTGGACGACATCGGCGTACTGCTCCTGGCGCTGCGCACACTGCGCGCCTCGCCCGCGACGCCCGAGCGCGGCGCACCGAACGGGACCTGACTACGCACCGTAAGGAAACCAATCACCCGTTCGATTCGTATAAGTCTCTGGAAGCCCGAGGAAGTCGGCGGACCGAGCGAGGCCGCGGGGTGACCGTCGTTTGATCGAGCAGCACCGGCGAGGGAGAGACGATGCAACCGTTCGCGCTCAACTACGCACGTCCGGCAGCGGAGTTGGAGGCCACCACTCCGTTCGTCTATGACTCCGGACTGCAGTTGAACGTGCTCTTCGACGGGCGGATCGCCGCCCGCGACCACGGCCTGATGAGGGAACTGGGGACCACGACCTCCACCGCGGGCTCCAAGACGCACTTCGACGACTGAACACGGCGCGGCCGAAATGACCGTGTTGATTCTTACCTGCGAAGAGGACGTGACCGCCGACATGGTGGTCGTGCACCTCCACGCGACGGGGGTTCCGGTGGTCCGGCTCGACCCCGCCGACCTGACCGGCGGGGTGGCGCTGTCCGGCGAGTTCGTGCACGGCAGGTTCCGGGGCCATCTGTCGTCCGGGGGGCGCCTGGTGAGCCTCGAGGGGCTGCGGTCCGTGTGGGTGCGCAGGCCGGGGATCCCGGCCGCGCGGGCGGCGGCGCCCTCCGCCTGGCTGACCGAGGAGGCCTCACAGGCGCTCTACGGGATGCTCCGCGGCTGCGGCACGCGCTGGATGAACCATCCCGACGCGGCGCGCCGGGCCCGCCACAAGCCCTGGCAGTTGCGGCTCGCCCAGCTGTGCGGTCTGCCGGTGCCGGCCACCCTCATCACGACGTTTCCGCAGGCCGCCCGCGAGTTCTCGGAACGCTATCCGGATCTGGTGGTCAAGCCGGTCTCCGGTGCCCATCCGCAGGACCCGCCCCGGGCGGTGCCGACCAGCCGGGTCGCCCCGGACGCCGACTTCTCCGCCGTCGCGTTCGGGCCGACGCTGCTGCAACGGCGGGTCGCCAAGCGGGCCGACATCCGCCTGACCGTCGTGGGCGAGGGGCTGCTGGCCGCCCGCAAGGCCGTCGCCGACGACGCGGAACCCGACGAGGTGGACGTCCGGTTCGCGTCGAACACCGAGCCCTGGCGTCCCGTCGAGGTGCCGCCGCGCGTCGCCGCGGCGGCGCGGGCTTACGTCCGGGACGCCGAACTGGCCTATGGAGCCTTCGACTTCGCCGAGGACGCGGACGGGATGTGGTGGTTCCTGGAGTGCAATCAGTCGGGGCAGTTCGGCTTCGTCGAGGTGGAGACGGGCCAGCCGATCGCGCACAGCGTCGCCGAGTGGCTCGCCCGACCGGGCCCGCGGCCACGGGCCCACGTCAACGGCGCCGACTCGGCGGTGCGCTGAGTCCCGGTCAGTAGGGCCGCGGGCCGGGCAGGGCCGCCCGCTGCCAGCCCGCGCCCGGGGCGGCCTGGCGGTCGGTGGGGAGGGGGGAGCCGAGGGAGGACTGCAGCGGTCGCATGACGTACTCCAGTTCCCTGGTCACCCGCTCGGCCTCCCTGCGAGTCTGAAGGGGAATGTCGCCGCGCTCCGCGACGAGCCGGTCGTAGATGGGGGAATCCTGGAACACCCGTCAACGCGCCTTTCGTGTCACTGCCCATGCAGTTGGGCACGAATGTCGAGTGTAGGCGCCTCCGCACACGGACACACACATTCCGGCGCGGGGCTTGACGTCAACGCCGGTTGCCGTTCGGGTCAGGCCCCGGTCGTGGATCCGGGCCGGACGATCATGAGGACGGTGACGGTCGCCCACTGCAGTGGCTGCTGCGGGCACGGGTCCGGCGGGCCCAGTACCTGCTGGAGAACAGCGACCACCCGGTGGAACGGATCGCGCGGCAGGCGGGGTTCGGCTCGCCCACCGCCTTCCGCGAACGGTTCCGCCGAGTGGTCGGCACCACCCCGCAGGCCTATCGCTCCGCATTCCACGGAAAGACGGATGCCGTCCCGGCAGCACACTCCTAGCCCGTCGGCGGCCGGGACGGCACGGTGTCAGACCGCCAGCCGCAGACCGCTCTCCCCGTCCGGGTCGGCGGTGGTGGCCGGCGTGCGCCCGGCGTCGGCCAGCAGGACGTCCGCCTTGGCGACCGCGTCGTGGATGTCGGCGGTCCCCATCATCACGCACAGCGTGTAGCTGACGTCCTCCAGTTCACGTGCCGTGGCTTCCCTTTCCCTTTCCGCCTGAGCGATCCGCAGCGATGCGTAGCGAGTCAGCAGCTTCCTGACGACCTTCGGGTCCGGAACGAGCACGTAGCGCCCCTCTCTCGATTTTCGCTGCGTATGCCCGAACCCCGACGGACCATTCACATCCGCCACCCTTGAGGCCTCATTTGGCTCGATTTCGTTACGTTCCGGTCCCTGCGGCAGCCGGTCGACGAACTCGAGCGCGTCACTCGCCGAGCGAGCGTGGCGGGCCTGTCGTCACTCCCCGAGCGCGCGGGCGAGTTCGGTGGTCGCCCGGGCGAGCTCGGTGTCGTCCTCGTCCATCAGCCGCCGCAGGACACCGCGGCGCTCGCGAACGGCCTGGCGCGCCTCGCGCTCCCACACGACGGGGTTCTCACGGTGGTTGAGCAGCTTGGGATAGACGGCGGCCGTGCTCTCCCACTGCCGGGCGTCGGCGATGCTCTTGAGCAGCTGGATGATCTCGGCCCGGCAGGTCACGTGCGGGAGCTGGGCGAGTTCCCACAGGAAGGGGACCGTTGCGGCGGTGGCCTGCTCCACCACGAAGCCGTACTGGCAGATGCGGGTCCGCAGGTCGGCGAGAGCGGCCCGGGCGGTCTCGGGGTCGCCCCAGGCGACGCTGCCCAGGAGCAGGGGGATGGCCGCCGCGCAGCCGGTGGAGTCCTGGATGTCTCGCCACGGCACCCGTTCGAGTGCCATGAGGGGTGCGGTCCTGGCCACCCCGGTCGGCGGCACGTGGTGGTCGGTGCGCTCGGTGCTCGATGGGTGCGTCGGAGCGGTGCGCATGGCGTGGGGCCTTTCCGCGGCGGTCAAGGGACGGTCGTCTCAGGGGGGAGGGCAGGCCGACAGCCTGGCCCAGACGGTCTTGCCGGCCGGAGGCTTGAGGGTCCAGCCCCACTCCTCGGCCAGGGCGTCGACGATGCACAGCCCACGGCCGTGCTCCCGCAGGTCGGTGGCGTCGCCGTCGGTGAACTCGGGCGTGTTGTCACCCGAGTCCGAGACGGTGAGCAGGACATGGCCGGGGTCGAGCAGGAGTCCCAGCCACACCTCCGGCTCGCCCGCCGCGGCGCGCGGCACCGCGTGCGCCACGGCGTTGGCGGCCAGTTCGGTGATCACCAGGACGGCGTCGTCGCTGCGGTGGCCGAGTGACCAGCAGTGCAGGGTGTCGCGGGTGAAGGCGCGGGCCAGGGCGAAGCCTTCCCCGCTGCATCTGATGCGCAACGCGGCGAAGTCCGCGGCCTCGCTCGGGGGCGTGGCCCCCGGCGTGGCTTGCTCGCTCGGGGGCGCCTGCCGAGGCAGAGACGGAGGCCCGGCGGTGACGGCCGCTCCACCCGCTCCCGGCGCAGCCCGGCCCGGCTCCCGGATCATGTGGTTCGCAGGTGACGACACGGCATCTCCCTGATGCGACGTCAAGACGGGGCGTCTCCCTGGGGGTTGACGCCGCAGCTATTATCCACGCTGAAAGCGCCCGCATGCAATTGCACGAGAAATTGCACGTAAAGAATGTGTGGGGCGGGAGGGGTCGATGACACACCCGACCCGGCCTTCCGGGGCAGCCGGGCGCAGCGCCCGGCGAGGAACGTGAGCAGCAAGGAGAGTGTGGTGCCACCAGTGCAGAACGGAGTGCGGGCGAGCTCGTTGGACGCCCGTTGGATCAAGAGCCGGCACAGCAACGCCGAGGGCAACTGTGTCGAAGTGGCCACTCTGGGCGACGGCGGCGTCGCCGTGCGCAACTCCCGTCACCCCGACGGGCCGGCCCTCGTCTACACCCCGGCGGAGGTGGCGGCGTTCGTCGCGGGCGCGAAGGAGGGCGAGTTCGACCACCTGCTGTGAGGGCTTCTGCCCGGCCGGGGTCAACTCCCTTCTGTGTTCGGGTGGATGCGCTGCGACACGGCGGAGTGCGATAATGTGGGTCGTCTCTATGTCGGTTCCCTGGGAGTTTGGATGTCCGCCGAGTCGCAGCGCATCTCCCGACTGCAGCCGTATCTGGACCGGTCCGAGCCGGCTCCGACACTACTGAAGATGCTGGTCGGCGTGCAGTTGGCCGGTTTCCGCGAGGACGCCGGGTACGCTCAGGAGCAGGCGGCGCGGGCCCTCGGGTTCAGCGCGGCCAAGCTGTCCCGCATCGAGTCGGGCAAGGGCCGCCGGCCCCCGGCCGAGAGCGACGTCCGCGCACTGCTGGAGTTGTACGGCACCGAGGACTACGAGGCCTCCGTGCTGCTCAAACTGCTCGAGCGTGCCGGTGAGCCGGGATGGTGGCAGCGTTACGACAAGCGGCTGATGCCCGAGTGGTTCGACCGGCTGGTCGGCCTGCAGGAGGCGGCCGCCGCGATCCGTACCTTCGAGATCCAGTACGTTCCCGGCCTGTTGCAGACCCCGGACTACACGCGGGCGGTGGTCGAGCGCGGCCTGCCCGCCGCGGCCGCGGCCGAGGTGCGGCGCCGTGTGGAACTGCGCACCCGCCGGGCCGAGTTGCTGCTGCGGGCCGACGCTCCTCAGCTGTGGGCGATCATCGACGAGTCGGTCCTGCTGCGCGTCCTGGGCAGTAAGGACGTGATGCGCGAACAGCTCGAACACCTCGTCGAGATGGCCGAGCGACGGAACGTGACCGTGCAGATCGTGCCGTTGGACGTCACGAACGCCTCGGCGCCGTCGATCCCGATCACGTATCTCCGCTTCGGCGGACTGGACCTGCCCGACGTGGTCTACCTCGAGCACATCAAGAGCGCGAACTTCCTCGAGGACCGTGACGAGACGGAGGAGTACCGGCTGGCGCTGGACCGGCTGGCCGACGAGGCGCTGGAACCGCGGGATTCGCTGGAGCTGCTGCGACAGACGATGAAGCAGCGCTACGGCGGATGAGACGGGGCACGGCCCATGACAACGCCCCTCAAGAAGAGATCTCGTGAGGGGCGTTCCTGTGTGCCGTCCGACTACCGCAGGCGGCCCACGCCGCCGAACTCGATCCACTCGTGGGTGAGCTGACGGGGCGCGACCTCCGTGTCCGGGCGCCAGGTGGAGACCTCGACCAGGCCCGGGTCGAGGACGTCCAGGCCCTCGAACCACTCGGCGACGTCCTTCTCCTGACGCACCCGGCCCCAGTGGCCCTGGGTCGCCTGGTCCATGAAGTTGGTGACGAACTCACGGACCTCGGGGTCCTCGCTGACCAGCTGGCACATCACCAGGAAGCTGCCGGGCGCCAGGCGTTCGGCCACGCGCCGGGCCACCGCCTGGGGTCCGTTCGTCTCGCTGTCGGGGATGCAGTGCATCACCGAGTTGAAGAGCACGGCGACCGGCTGGTCGAAGTCGATCAGACGCTGCGTCTCGGGGTGCGAGAAGATCGTGTCCGTCTCCCGCATGTCCGCGTGGATCACGGCGGTGCGCTCGTCCTGCTCCAGCAGGGCGCGGCCGTGGACCAGCACCATCGGGTCGTTGTCGACGTAGACCACGTGCGTTTCCGGGTCGATGCGCTGGGCGACCTGGTGGACGTTGTCCTGGGTGGGCAGGCCTGAGCCGTGGTCCAGGAACTGGCGGATGCCGTGTTCCGCCGCCAGCGTCTTGACGACCCGCTGGAGGAAGCGCCTGTTGTTGACGGCCAGCCGGCGCGTGCTGGGAACGACCTTGTCGAGTTCTTCACACGCCGCCCGGTCGGCCGCGTAGTTGTCCTTGCCGCCCAGGTAGTGGTCGTACATGCGCGCGGCCGTGGGCACCGTGGCGTCGATCGACGTGGACAGCTTGTTACCGGTCTCCATCTTTCCCCCAGCTTCATGCCGTGCCAACTGGCCTGGCAGGACAGGGAGTCCATCCTAGAGACCTGAGGTTTGCGGATGCCAGTCCGGGCCCGTTCCCGGTCTCAGGCGGCGTCCAGTGCCGTACGTTCGTCCGCGGTCAGCACGAGGTCCGTGGCGGCGGCCGAGTCGCGGATCGTCCCGGGGCGGCTCGCGCCCGGGATCGGTACGACCACCGGCGACTTGGCGAGCATCCAGGCCAGGCACACGCGCTGCGGGCTCACTCCGCGGGCCTCGGCGATCCGCGCGAAGGACGCGTGGGAGGAGCCCAGTTCACCGGCCCGGGAGATGCCGCCGAGCGGGCTCCAGGGCAGGAAGGCGATGCCGAGTTCGTCGCACAGGCGCAGTTCCGGCTCACTGGAGCGGAAGGCCGGGGAGAACTGGTTCTGTACGGAGACCAGCCGGCCGCCGAGGATCTCGTTGGCCAGCCCGATCTGTTCCGGGTCGGCGTTGGAGATCCCCGCCATGCGGATCTTCCCCTCGTCGAGGAGGTCGCGGATCGCGCCCATGGACTCCGCGTAGGGCACCCGCGGGTCGGGGCGGTGGAACTGGTAGAGCCCGATGGCCTCCACGCCGAGGCGGCGCAGCGAGGCCTCACAGGCGTCCTTGAGGTGCCTGGGGCTGCCGTCCAGGGTCCAGCTCCCGTCGCCGGGGCGCAGATGCCCGCCCTTGGTGGCGACCAGGACGTCGCCGCCCCGGTCGTGGGAGGCGAGGGCCTTGGCGATCAGGGTCTCGTTGTGTCCGACGTCGTCGGCGTCGCGGTGATAGGCGTCCGCGGTGTCGATCAGCGTCACGCCGGCGTCGAGGGCCGCGTGGATCGTGGCGAGGGAGCGGGCCTCGTCCGGCCGGCCTTCGAGCGACATGGGCATGGCGCCCAGGCCGATCGCGCTGACTTCGACGTCACCGATACGGCGAGTGTGCATGGGCTCGTGACCTCTTTCGGGTGTCGCGCGGTCCCCGTCGGCGTCCGGCGCGCCGGACTCGGGTGGGCGGCAACGCCGAACACACTCCAGCGTCGCTGGCCGGGTGCCGGAGGTCCAATAGAAGAACGAGAACGGATTCAGCAGCCAGGGCGCTGAATCCGTTCTCGTTCAGACTGCGCGGCGGTACCTGCGCGCCGTCGGACCGCGTGACCTCAGGAACTCCGCGATCTCAGGGCCGGCGCGACGTGAGGTACTTCTCGACTCCGGGGGCGCGGTGCGCCTCCTCCGCGCCCACCAGCCCGCCGACCGCCTTCCGGTCGGGCCGCAGCACGTAGGTGGACAGGCTCGCGGGCCGGGCCACGTCGGAGAAGTCCTGCGGTGAGCCGAGGCCGGTGTCGGCGTTCTTCTGCGCGCGGTGCGCCTTGACCACGTCCTCCCTGGCCAGGCTGCCCGCCTCGCAGGCCTTCTCCAGGTCGGCGCCCAGGAGCTGGGCGGCGTTGTATCCGGACAGCACGCCGGAGTCGACCGGGGAGCCGGGGTACTTCTTCCCGTACGCGGCGACCATGCGGCGCACCCCGGGCAGGTCGGAGCTCACGGCGGGTGCGGCGCTCACCACGTGCAGCATGCCTTCCAGCGCGGCCGCCGCGGGCGTCTTCATGAGCTGGGGCGCGAAGCCCGGGGCGCTGCTGACGATCGGCACGCGCAGTCCTCGGGAGGCCGCGACTCCGGTCAGGGAGGCCGTCTGGGCGGGTCCCGCGCTGATGAGGACAGCCTTGACGCCCGCCTTGCGCAGCGCGGACACCTGTGCGGACAGGTCCGTGTCGGTGGCCTTGATCTTCTGGCCGGCGACCTTCAGCCCCGCCTGCTTCGCCGCCCAGCGGGAGCCTTCCAGCGCGTTGGCGCCGTAGTCGCCCTCGAAGTACACGTGGCCGATCGTGTCGCCCTTGCCGAGTCCCTTCGTCCGGGTGAGAAAGTCGACGGCGGCGATCATGTCGACGTCGTACGTGGTGCCGAGGACCTGGACGGAGTCCTTGCCGAGGAGGGAGGCCGCCCATGCCTGCGGGAAGGTCAGCAACCGGTCGCGCTCGATGTCGTCCAGGAGCGCGGCGACGACGGGTGACCCGATGACCTGGGGCAGTGCCACCACGTCCGTCGAGATGTCGGCGTACGCGGTGACGGCCTTCTGCACGTCGTAGCCGTGGTCCTTGACGACGATCTCGACCTTGCGGCCGCACACGCCGCCCTTGGCGTTGGTCTCGTCGGCCCACATCTTCTGCGCCTGGACGATGCTCTTGCCGAGGGTGGCGTAGGGGCCGGTCAGGTCGGTCAGCGCGCCGAGCCTGACGGTCTTGTCGGTGACGCCGGGGCCCGTCTTCACGCCGTCGGCGCCGTCGCCGGTGCTCTGGTCGCCGGCTTTGGAGCTGCAGCCCGCCATCAGCAGGGCGACGGCCGCGGCGGTGGCGACGGCGGTGAGGCGGTTCCTGTGGTGCGTGACGTTCACGGGGTGTGCTCCTTGGCTCGTACGGCTGGGGTGGATCCCTGGGAGGGGGGCGCGGGCGTCGGTGGGTGTCCGCGGGAGCGTCCGGTGCGCAGTCGTCGGATCAGCCCGTGCAGTCCGCCGGGCGTGTACAGCAGCACCAGGACGATCGCCGCGCCGTAGAGGTAGCGGGCCGCCTCGGTCGGGCCGACGACGCCGTCGGACGCTCCCGGCGCCGTCACCAGCGGCAACTGGTCGGCGTAGCGCGTCATCAGCAGGGGAAGCGCGGTGACGAAGACGGCTCCCGCGGTGGCTCCGGCCACGGAGCCCAGGCCGCCGATGACGATCATGGCGAGGTAGTCGACGGAGAGCGCCAGGACGAAGTAGTCCGGCACGACACGGCGGAAGGCGAGTGCCAGCAGCACTCCGGCCAGTCCGGCGTACATCGAGGACACGACGAAGGCCGCCGAGCGGTACCGGGCCACGTGTACGCCCATCACCGCGGCCGCCGTCTCGCTGTCGCGCAGCGCCGCCAGGGCCCGGCCGGGGCGCCCGCGCAGCAGGCCGCGCGCCGTGAACCAGGTGAGGGCGAACAGTGCCAGGCCGAGGTACCACAGCCGTTCCGCGGCGCCGAAGGGCACGCCCAGCAGCACCAGTTGGGGATCGCTGTCGGTGAAGCCCGGCAGCGGCGGGACCGAGCGGCCATTGAATCCGCCGGTGACGGAGTCCGCGGTCAGCAGGACGTGATGGCCGAGGAACACCAGCGCGAGCGTGGCGACACCCAGGTAGATGCCGCGCACCCGGCCGGCGACAGGACTGAACAGTCCGCCCGCCGCTCCGGCGAGGAGCACCGCCAGGACGAGGGCGAGGACGGGCGGGAGCCCCGGTCCGGGCTCTCCCGCCAGCCACACGTAGCCGTACGCTCCCACGGCGAGGAAGAAGGCGTGGCCGAGGGAGAGTTGTCCCGCGGTCCCGGTCAGCAGGCCGAGGCCGACCGCACCGATGGCCGCCGCCAGCGAGAACAGGCCGATGCGCAGCCAGAAGGCGTCCAGGTAGAAGGGCAGTACGCACAGGAGGACGAGGGGGAGGGCTCTTTTCCCCCAGTGCAGGGCCCGGGCTGCGGTCGTGGAGTCAGACACGTGCCGCTCCCTTCGCGCCGAACAGCCCGGTGGGCCGCACGAGGAGCACCAGCACCATCACGGCGTACGGGGCGACGTCGCCGAATCCCTCGCCCAGGACGTGCAGTTCCGACTGGTATCCGGCGACGAGGGCTTCGGTCAGGCCGATCAGCATGCTGCCGGCGAGGGCACCGGCCGGTGAGGTCATGCCGCCGAGAATCGCGGCCGGGGAGGCCTTGAGGGCGATCTGGCCGGTGGTTCGCTCCAGTCCGGGGGCCGGGAAGGCGACGAGGAAGACCGCGGCCAGTGCGGCCAGAGCGCCTGCCAGGCACCAGGCGAGGGTGCGTACCCGTGCCAGCCTCACGCCCATCAGGGCGGCGGCCTCCCTGTCCTCGGCCGCGGCCCGCAGGGACAGCCCCCAGGCGGTGTACCGGAAGAGGGCGAAGACCGCTCCGATGACCACGGCCGACACGACGATCGCGGCGAGCCTGCTGTCGGCGACGGTCACCGGTCCGAGATCGCGCACCGAGTCGCCCCAGGGGTCTCCCAGGGACAGCAGATCGCCGCCGATGCGCCGGGACAGGTCGGTCACCAGGACGATGTCGATGCCGATGGTCACGATGGTCTGCACATGGGCGGCGTGCGCATCCGGCTCGCCGCGCTGGAGCAGGAGGCGGTCGAGCGCTCCGGCCACGGTCGCCGTCACCACCACGGCGAGGGCGAGGGCGCCGGCGAAGCCGAGGTCGTCGTGCAGGACCGCGGTGAGGTAGCCGCCGAGCAGGAGCAGGGAGCCGTGGGCGAAGTTCAGTACGCCCGACGCCTTGAAGATGACGACGAAGCCGAGGGCGACGAGGGCGTAGACCGAGCCGAGGGCGAGGCCGTTCAGGAGGTTGTCGAGGAGTCCGGTCATGCCACGTCCTCCTGCGGGGTTTCGGTGCCGAGGTAGGCGCGCAGCACCTCGGGGTCGCGCCGGACCTCGTCGGGCGTTCCGCCGGCGATGCGGCGGCCGAAGTCGAGGACGGTGACCTCGTCGGCGAGGCGCATGACCAGGCCCATGTCGTGCTCCACGAGGACGACGGACAGGCCGAGTTCGGTACGGACGTTGCGGACGGCCTCGGCGGCGCGGGCGCGTTCGGCGGCGTTCATGCCGGCCACGGGCTCGTCGAGGAGCAGCACGCTCGGTTCCAGGCACAGGGCGCGGGCGAACTCCACCCGCTTGCGGTCGCCGTACGGCAGCAGCGCGACCGGTGTGTCGAAGTGGCCTCCCAGGCCGGTGAGTTCGGCGATCTCGCGAGCCCTGGCGAGGTGTTCGCGCTGTTCGCGGGCGGCCCACGGCAGGCGCAGGGCGCTGGCCGCGAAACCCGCGCGGGACAGCACGTGCCGGCCGAGCATGAGGTTGTCCGCGACGGTTCCCTCGGTGGTGACGATGTTCTGGAAGGTTCGTGCCACGCCCAGGGCGGCGATCCGGTGCGGCGCAAGCCGGGTCAGTTCCGCGTCGCCGAGCACCACGGTGCCGGAGGCGGGCCGGCACAGGCCGGACAGGACGTTGAAGCAGGTGGACTTGCCGGCCCCGTTGGGTCCGATGAGGGCGTGCACCGACCCCGGGGCGACGGTGAAGGACACCTCGTCGAGCGCGGTGAGTCCGGCGAATCGCACGGTGACGTCCCGGACTCGCAGCTCGGGGGGCTCGGTGGCTCGCGGGTGCTGTGCGGAGGTGCTCACGCGGCCCCCCGGCCGGTGTCGGAGGGGTGGTCGGTGCCTGTCTGCTCGCCGAGGTACAGGCGGCGCACCGCGTCGGTGCGGGCGAGTTCGTCGGCGGGCCCGGACAGCCGGACCTCGCCCACCTCCAGGACATGGGCGTGGTCCGCGAGCGAGAGCGCCATGCCCGCGTTCTGTTCGACCAGCAGGACGGCGGTGCCCTGGGCGTTGATCTCGCGGACGACCTCGGCGATCCGGTGCACCATCTGCGGGGCCAGGCCGAGCGAGGGTTCGTCGAGCAGGAGCAGGCGGGGCGCCGCCATCAGGGCGCGGCCGATGGCCAGCATCTGCTGTTCTCCGCCGGAGAGCAGGCCGGCGGCCTGCTGGGTGCGTTCGGCGAGCCGGGGGAAGAGGGTGAACACCCGGTCCCGGCCGTCGCGGACGAGTGCCGGGCTGCGCCGGCCGAGGCCGAGGCCCCCGCTGCGCAGGTTCTCGTCGACGCTGAGCCCGGCGAACACGCGCCTGCCCTCGGGCACCTGGACGACTCCGGCGCGTACCGCGGCTACCGGGTCCCGGCCGTCGAGCTCCGTGTCGCCGTAGCGGATGCGGCCGCCCGTGATCGTCCCGCGATGCAGCCTGAGGGTGCCCGACACGGCGCGCAGCAGGGTCGTCTTTCCGGCGCCGTTGGCGCCGAGCAGGGTGACGACGCCGCCGTGCGGGACGGTCAGTGACACCGAGCGGAGGGCGGACAGGGCACGGCCGTAGGCGACGTCGAGGTTCTCGACGTGCAGGGCGGCTTCCTCGTCCGGTGGACGTGCGGGCATCGCGGCTCCTCGTATCCGTGCCGGGCGGCACGGGCTGCGGGGGAAGGGGAGCTCACGACAGCACGGGGGCCGACCGCCGGTACAGGACTTGAGGCTCGGTCGCTGCGCCGTCCCAGTGCCCGCCCGGTGGCCTTGTGCGGCTGCCCAGGGGGTACGGGACGGCGGTCGTCGTCAGTCGCGCAGCAGTCGGCGGGCGGTGAGGGCGAGGCTGATCTCCACCACGTCCGTGGGACGGGCCGCCGACCGGCCCATGGCCCTGCCCGGCAGCCGCCCAAAGGGTTCCGGCACGGCGGTCACCGTCAGCCGAGCAGCAGCCGACGTGCCGTGAAGGCCAAGCTGATCTCCACCACATCCGCGGGGCAGGCCGCCGACCGGCCCATGGCCCTGCCCGGCAGCCGCCCAAAGGGTTCCGGCACGGCGGTCACCGTCAGCCGAGCAGCAGCCGACGTGCCGTGAAGGCCAAGCTGATCTCCACCACATCCGCGGGGCAGGCCGCCGACCGGCCCATGGCCCTGCCCGGCAGCCGCCCAAAGGGTTCCGGCACGGCGGTCACCGTCAGTCGCGCAGCAGTCGGCGGGCGGTGAGGGCGAGGCTGATCTCCACCACGTCCGTGGGGCGGGCCAGGGAACGGCCCGTCAGGTGCTCACAGCGCCGCAGCCGGTTCAGCACGGTGTTGCGGTGGCAGTAGAGCCGCTCGCCGGCCCGCTGCGCGGAGCCGTCGCAGGCGAGCCAGGTGGCCAGGGTCTCCAGCAGCACGTCCCGGTCCGCCGGCTCCAGGCGCAGCAGCGGGCCGAGCACCCGGTCGGCGAGGGCCCTGCCGAGTTCCGGACTGGTGACGACGAGGGCGGCGGGGAGGTGTTCGGTCAGCCGGACCGCACCGCCGCCGACGGGGCAGATGCCGAGCGCGGTGTCGGCCTGCCTGCGGGCGTCGCCGATGCCGGCCAGCCCTTCGACGACGCCGCCGACGCCGATCCTCGCGTCCGCCGCGGGACCCTCGGGCCGGGGCGCCGGTTCCGGCGGGTCGCCGCTGCCGACCAGGACGATCCCGTAGTCCGCTTCCACGCCGGTGTGCCAGTGGACGCGCAGGCCCTCGGGGACGGCTGCGGCTCGGGCGGCGGCGCAGCCGGCGGGGTCCGGGCCGGCGACCGCGACGACGGCGTACCGCCCGTGTTCGGGCAGGTCCAGCGCCTGGGCGGTCTCGGGCAGGTCGGCGATGCGGCTGGTGCCGTCGAGCAGGGCGGCGGCCAGCAGTCGCACCCGGTTCTCGCGCCGCCAGGTCAACTGGCGCTCGACCTGCCGGTAGGCGTCCGCGACGAGCGTGCAGTGCTCGTCGACGAAGTTCCAGACGTCGGACGCCACGTGGACGAGGAGGCGTACGTCCTCGGGGGCGGTCCGGGAGGTCTCCTCCACCAGTCCCTGCCACACCAGCGACCCGCCGAGGCGGAAGGCGTGCAGCAGGGCGTCCAGCGGCAGCCCTTGTTCGGCACGGGTGGCTCCGATCTTCCACGAGCAGCGGCGGGCCGCGTCCCGGGCGCTGCGGGGATCGATCAGTGAGGTCACGCTGTGCCGCAGCGACCGGTGCACTTCCTGCCAGGTCCCGACGCGGTCGCTCTCCAGCGCCGCCCGGTAGGCCGGCTCCTGCTCCTGGAGGACGGCCAGCAGCCGGTCGGTCAGGTCGGGCAGGTCGTCCAGCAGCACCCGGGCGGCGCGGTGCAGGACGTGCAGGGCGTCGGCGTCGATCAGCGACCGCATGCGCCTGGTCCGCGGCTGGGGACCGGGCACCGGTCCCGGGCGCAGCGCTGTTCGTGGCCGTACGGCGTGGTGCATCACGGTCCTCCCCCACGTTCGGCGGCGCGGCACGGCGTTCGCGGCGGACTCCCTGCCGGTCCACGGTCCTTCCCGCGGCGCCTGCCACCCGAGTCGTCCTGCCCCGAAGGATGGCATACCGTCCGGTCGGTCCCTAGGGTCGTGCACCGGTCTGTTCCTCCTGTTCGACCATGCGCGCCAGTTCGACCCGGGAGCGCAGGCCGAGGGCGGCGAAGACGTTCCGCAGGTGGTAGTCGACCGTGCGGGTACTCACGGCCAGCCGCAGCGCCACCTCCCGGTTGGTGGCACCCTCGGCCACGTACCGTGCGATGCGCAGTTGCTGCGGGGTGAGGCGGGACAGCGCGTCCGACCCGGCCGGGCAGGGAGCGCTCCCGTGCGCCCGCAGCTCCGCGCCGGTCTGCTGTGCCCACACCCGGGCGCCGCAGCGGTCGAATCCGACGAGCGCGGCTCCGAGGCGGTCGCGTGCCTCCCGCAGCCTGCGCCGACGGCGCAGCCACCTCCCGTACAGGAGTTCGGTACGGGCCCGTTCGAAGTCGCCGCCCGCCTCGTCGTGCAGGGCCAGGGCCCGGCGGTAGAACGCGTCGGCCTCGTCCGGGCCCGCGAGCAGGGCACGGCAGCGGGCCAGCTGGGCGGGGGCCTGCGGATCGGCACCGAAGGCCGCCCACCGGGCGAACTCCTCCATGACCGTCCGGCTGTCGTCGGGGCACCCGGCGAGCACGGCGGCCTCCACATAGCAGGGCACGGCGAGCATCCACACCGCGAAGTGCCCGCGCCGGGGGCCGGGGTGCACCAGCGGGCCGAGCCGGTCGGCGGCGTCGAGGGGGCGGCCGCGTCCGAGATCGGCGCGGGCGGCCGCCCACTGCGCGAGCGTGGCCGCCTGGGCCAGCCCGTGCCGGCGGGCGATCGTCAGCGCGGCCGCGGCATGCCCGGCGACCGAGGTCGTGTCCCCTTCGATGGACGCGGCCAGGGCGAGCACGGCGTGGTGGTGGGCCGCCGTGTTGCGCTGTCCCGCTCGCAGGGCGGCGCGCAGGCCCTGGCCGGCATGGGTACGGGCCTGCGCGTGGCGGCCCGCGCGCAACTCGGCGTACGCCAGGTACTCAAGTGCCTGCGGTACGAGCGCCGCGGCTCCCCGGTGACGGGCCGCCGCCAGGGCCCGCGCACCGGCCCGGCGGGCCGCGCCCAGGTCCCCGAGCAGGAGGGCGGCGGCCGCCGACCGCAGCAGGCCCTCCGGTTTCTCACCGGTGCGGGCGTACTCCACCACGCGCCGCAGCGGTACGGCCGCCCGGTCGAAGCGCGCCTCCAGTACGGCACGCATCCCGAGCGCATGGTCGCGCACCGGGTCGTACCCGCCGCGTTCCCGGTCCGTCCCGGCGCTCGACGGCGGGAGGAGCCGGGTGGTGTGGCGGGGGTCGCCGCCGGCGGTTTCGCATCCGAGCGCCCTGAGGCAGGCCGCCCGGTCGCCCGCCGCCCACGCCGCGACCGCGGCGGCGAGAACGGCACGGACGCGCTGTCCGGGGGCGTCGGGACCGAGCAGGGCCGCGGCGAGCATCAGGGACTCGTGGGCGTCGCCCACGGGTCCGTCGCGCAGCTCCGCCAGCCCCCGTACCAGTTCGGCGCGGCCGCGCACCGCGGCCGGTGCCGCCCCGCCACCCGTCGCGGCGAGCAGCCGCAGCGCCCGGTGCGGGCGTCCGGCGAGCAGCGCCTGCTCGGCCGCTGCCGTGTACCTCTCCGCCCGGTTCGGTCCGTCCGTCGTCGGCACGGTCCTGGGTCCGGTCATTCCCGCGACGCTACTGACCCGTAACGAGAGGCGGAAGCCGCACGTCCGAACGGGTGGACGGCTTGTGCCGGCGCCCAGCCTCTCCGAGGGGCGGCCGTGCACCGGCACAACGCCGTCGGCGCCGTCAGGAGCCGTGCGGGCAGTTGCCCCGGTACTCCTCGATCGTCAGGCTCGGCCGCGGCAGCGGGCACAGGAACTGCTCGTAGCGGGTGTCGTTGTCGATGAACCGCTTGAGCCAGGAAACGCTGTACTTCGCGATCGTCGTGTTCGACGTGATCGGTGCGAAGTGGGTGGCGTTGTTCAGCTCCAGGTAGGCGCGGTCGAGGGAGGAGGGCAGGCTGTTGTAGAAGGGCTCGGCGTGGCTCGCGACCGATGCCACGCTGTCGCCGTCGGCACCGACGATCAGGGTGGGTGTGCTGATCTCGGGCCAGGACTTGTCGGTGTTCCAGGGCGTCAGGGGGATCGCCGCCCGGAGAGCGGGCCGGGACTTCGCGGCCTCGAGACTGCCGCCGCCGCCCATCGAGTGCCCCATGACGCCGAGCCGGCTGCTGTCGATGCGGGCGCGCACCGGGCTGCGTTCGGTGAGGTGGTCGAGGGCGGCGAGCAGCTGGCGGCCCCGGGAGTCCGGCTGGTCCAGGGTGCTGAGGGTGTCGATCGTGAAGACGACGAAGCCCTGGGACGCCAGGCGCGGTCCCAGCCAGGCGATGGAGGACTGGGTCCCGGTGTAGCCGGGCGAGACGACGACGGCTCCGAAGGTTCCGTCAGCGGTGCGCGTGGGGTAGTAGACCGTGCCGCCGCCGAACCCGGTGACGGCCGCGCGGGACACGGTCGTCTCGGAGACGGCGTAGGGACCGCGCAGTGCCTCGATGGAGGCGTTGGTGGGTGCCGGGCCGCGCTCGTACGGGTTGTCGGCCGCCTGGGCGCCGGGGACGGCGAGGGTGCCGAGCGCCACGGTCGCGGCGATCGCCGCCAGGGCACCGGTGAACCGGTGGGCTCCGGGACGGCCGACGCGGTGCGGGGACGGGCGGAAGGCCCCGGGAAGTGCGGTGTTCTGCGGGTGCTGGTGCACGACGAGTCGTCCTGTTCTGTCGTGGCGGGCCGCCCGGCGGTGGGCCGGCACACCACGGGTGTGCCGCGTCGGCGGGCGCCGCGGACTGCTGGTCGTGCCACTGTCGGCGGGCGCCCCCGGCGCGGGGACCGGCAATGTCACCGGTCTCGTGCCGCCGCCCCGTCCCGCCCTCGGCCGCCCCAGGGGGCTTGCGCGTCCGCCCGGCCGGTGTGACACGCTCACCCTCGGCGCCCGCTGAGCCGGTCGTCACCAGGTCGTAGGGCGTGGAGAGGCGGCGGCATGCGCATCGGACTGCTCGGAACCGGACCCTGGGCCCGGATGGCCCACGCCCCGGCCCTGAGCGCACACGAGCAACTGGACTTCGTCGGGGTGTGGGGCCGTCGCTCGGACGCGGCCAAGGAACTGGCCGACCTGCACGGCACGCGCGCCTACGACGACGTGGACACGCTGTTCGCCGATGTGGACGCGGTGGCCGTGGCCCTGCCGCCGGCCGTGCAGGCGGACCTCGCGGTGCGGGCCGCGCGGGCGGGGTGCCATCTGCTGCTGGACAAGCCCCTCGCCGCGACCGTGGCGGAGGGGCGGGCGGTGGTCGAGGCCGTCGAGGCGGCCGGCGTCGCCTCCGTCGTCTTCTTCACCACCCGCTTCCAGTCGGAGACCGGCACGTGGATCGCCGAACAGGCGGGGGCGCAGGGCTGGTTCACCGGGCGGGCCGAGTGGCTGGGCTCGGTGTTCACCAGTGACAGCCCCTTCGCGGACTCGCCGTGGCGGCGGGAGAAGGGCGCCCTGTGGGACGTGGGCCCGCACGCGCTGTCCGTGCTGCTGCCGGTGCTCGGCGACGTCCGGCGGGTGGCGGCGGCCGCGCACGGCCCGGGCGACACCGTGCACGTGGTCCTCGACCACGCGGGCGGCGCGTCGAGCACGATGACGCTGAGCCTCACGGCCCCGGCCGCCGCGGCGGGAGCTGTCCTTGAGCTGAGGGGCGAGTCCGGGGTGACGCTGCTTCCGGAGAGCCCCGAGGGGGTCCTCACCGCCCTGTCCCGGGCGGTGGACGTCCTGCTCGACGCCGCCCGCACCGACCAGCCGCACCCGTGCGACGCCCGCTTCGGACTGCGGGTCACCGAGATCCTCGCGGCGGCGCAGGACGTGCTGGACGGCGACTGACGGCGGGATCCGGCGACGGCTTCCTCGCCCGGCCGGCCGCTCGGCCCGCCGGGCGAACCGCTAGTCGGCGAACGGCTCGTCGCTCCACCGGAACCAGGCCCGGTCCTGCTCGATGTGCAGCAGGAACTCGGGCACGGGACCGTCCGGCGAGGACAGCGACACGCGGTGCCGGATCTCGTCGTAGGCCGCCTCCCACTCCTGCCGGTGCGCCTCGTCGTCCCGCTCCGCCAGGGCGAGCTCGCGGACGAACAGTTCCCGGACCGCGCCGTACGCCGGACCGGCCGTGAACCTCCCCGCGAGCCAGGGGAAGTCGACGTCGTCGATCACGATCTCCCCGACCGCCTCCTCGCCGCTGCGCACCCGCCAGACCTCGCCGTCGAACCCCACCGCTCCCGCCTCCGTCGCCCGCCGCCGATCCATCCGACGATCAGGATGCCACCCGGCACCGGCAGACGGCCGGAGCCGTCTGACGGTGCCGGGAAGGCCCGCTCACCTCAGCCGGTGCGCGGCTGGAAGTTGATGCGCTCCCGTACGACGGGGAAGCCCGCCTTGGTGAAGTTGGCGGCCATCGGGAAGTTGCCCTGGTCCGTGGCGGCGGAGACGAACTCCGCGCCCTGCTCGACCAGGAAGTGGGTGCACTCCGCCAGGAGGTCGTAGGCGTAGCCGTGTCCTCGCTGCTGCGGCAGGACTCCGATGAAGCCGACGCAGGGGCCAGACGGATTGTGCGCCGGGATGTGGATCCCGACCGGTTCTCCCTGCGGGGTGTGGGCCACCTGCCACCATTCCCGCGGCGACGGGCACCAGTGGAAGAAGTCGATCTCCTCCTGGGCCGCCTGGTCCACTCCGCCCTCCTCGATGGACCGCAGGGCGTGGGCGTCCAGGGTCACCGAGTGGATGCGGCGCAACGCGTCGAGGAAGACCTCGTCGTCCGGCTCCGGGCGGAAGACCAGCCGGCCGGGCCGTTCGGGCAGGCCGCACTCCGGTGTCCAGCGGTACAGGAAGCGTTCCACCAGGAGCTCGTACCCGGCCTTGCGTGCGGCCGTGAAACGGGACTCGGCGGCAGCACGCAGGGCGGGGTCCTCGCGCCAGCCTCCGGGCAGGTTCAGTTCGAGTTCGACCTGCCAGGGGACGCTGCGCAGGAGTTCGGCGCCGGCCTCCTCCTCGCCCTCGGCCACGTCGAACCAGTTGATGTTGAGGGGTTCGGCGTCGTCGGGTCCGCCCCACCAGGCGCCGCGTGCCACGACCGCGCCGTCGCGCAGGGCGACCCGCTTCCAGTCGGGGCGGTGCCGGGTGGTCCGGTGTCCCTCACGTGCGCCGAGCGGGTCGGGCAGGGTGTCGAAGAGATGGGCGTCGCGCTCGTCGAGCGCGCGGATGACCGGGTCGGTCATGGGTGTGTCCTCCGAGAAGCATGCTGCGTGGAGCGCTCCCGGTCAGACGAAGCACGCCGGAGCAACGGAAAGGGAGCGCTGGGTGGTTGTCGTGATCTGCACGGCACTCGCCTCCTTCCGTCGGTCTCAGGGCGTGGCGCCTCACGGTACACCGTTCGAGTGGCCCGTGAAGGCTATTTGTCCGCACGCAGCCCCATGGCGCGGACACGGCCCCGGCATGCGGGACGGGGGCCGGCGTAGCAGCGTAGGGATGTGAGCACTCTGCGCGGCCGGTGGTCGCGCCCCGAACGGGACCGGCGTGGCTGGCTGCGGGGCGCCCCGCCGCCGGGCTGGGTGCGGGTGCTGCCGGCCGCTCTGCTGGCAGGCGTGTGTGCGGCGACCCTGATCAGCTCCGCACCGCTCGACATCGGGTTCGTGCTCGGCGCCATCCCTCCGCTGGCCGTCCTGTCCTACGGTCCGGCGGCGACCGCGGTGCTCGGCGCCTCGGTGGTGGCGGTGCTGTTCGTGCCTGCCTTCCACCTGGACGATCCCGGCAGCACCGACCTGCTCACCGTGTGCTTCGTGGCCGCGCTGAGCGTGTTCGTGTCGTTCGTGCGCAGCCGCCGCGACGCCCAGCTGGTCACCGAGCGGGCGGTCGCCCAGGCCGCGCAAAATGCCGTGATGCCGCCGTTGCCGCCGTGCGTGGGGGCCGTGCGGTGTGCGGGCCTGTACCGGGCGGCGCAGCGCGGGACGCTGGTCGGGGGCGACTTCTTCGACGTGCGGGAGGGGCCTTTCGGGGTCCGGGCGGTCATGGGTGACGTGCAGGGGCACGGGCTGTCGGCCGTCGCGACGGTCGCCGCGCTGCTGGGGGCCTTCCGGGAGGCGGTGCTCGACCAGCCGGACCCGGAGGCGGTGGCCGCCCGGCTGGACCGCAGGCTGGAGCTGGACTCGGCGGGCGAACGGCACTCCGAGCTGTTCGCGACGGCCGTGCTGCTGGAGTTCGCCGCGGACGGGCGGGCGGTGCGGATCGTGGCGTGCGGGCATCCCGCCCCCGTGCTGCTGCGGGACGGGCAGGTCGTCGAGCTGGACGTCCCGGCGGGCAGCCCGCTCGGTCTCGGACTGGCCGACTCCGTGCCGCCGGCCGGCCGGACGGTGCCGCTGCGGCCCGGGGACCGGCTCTTCCTCGCCTCCGACGGGGTCACCGAGGCCAGGGACGCGGCCGGCGTGTTCTATCCCCTGACCGAGCGGCTCACGGGCTTGACCGACGACGACCCGGCCGCCCTGGCGGTGCACGTGTGGGCGGACCTCGTCGGCTACAGCAGGGCCCTGCACGACGACGTCACGATGCTCGTCCTGGCACCGGGGCGGCCGCAGCGTCCCTGAGGCCTCAGGTCCGCTCGCGCTCCCCCTCGGTGTCGATGTGCGGGAGGATCCGGTCGAGCGGGCGGGGTGTCCACCAGGCGTGGCGTCCCAGCAGGGTCATCACCGCGGGGACCATCAGCAGCCGTACGACGGTGGCGTCGATGAGCACGCTCACCGCCAGGCCCAGCCCCAGCATCTTGACGACGATGTTGTCGCTGACGATGAAGGCCGCGAAGACGCTCACCATGATCAGCGCGGCGCAGGAGATGACCCGCGCGGTGATCTCCAGGGCGTGGGCGACCGAGGCCTTGGCGTCGCCGGTGCGCAGCCAGGCCTCGTGGACGCGGGACAGCAGGAAGATCTCGTAGTCCATGCTCAGTCCGAAGATGATGGCGAACATCATCATCGGTACGTAGCTCTCGATGGGCACCTTGCCGGAGACGCCGAGCGCGGGTCCGCCCCACCCCCACTGGAAGACGGCGACGACGACGCCGTAGGAGGCGGTGATCGAGAGGACGTTGAGGACGGCCGCCTTGAGCGCCACGAGCAGGCCGCGGAAGACGATCAGGATGATCAGGAAGGACAGCGCGACGACGACGCCGATGATGAGGGGCAGCCGGCTCGCGACGATGTCCCGGAAGTCGACCTGGGCCGCTGTCGTTCCGGTGACGTAGCCCTTGGCGTCCGTGCCGGAGACGGCGGCGGGAAGGGTGTCGTCGACGAGACGGTTGGTCAGGTCGGTGGTGTCCGCGCTCTGCGGGGATTTCTCCGAGTAGACGGTGGCGATGA
Organism: Streptomyces sp. NPDC033131; assembly: GCF_055578365.1. Taxonomy (NCBI): domain Bacteria; kingdom Bacillati; phylum Actinomycetota; class Actinomycetes; order Kitasatosporales; family Streptomycetaceae; genus Streptomyces; species Streptomyces sp. NPDC033131. The sequence continues at coordinate 241,138 of NZ_JBVIPA010000004.1, read as the reverse complement.
GGACGTCGCCGTCCTGGGTGGGCGTCAGCGAGGTCACGGTCGAGGCCCCGGCGACGGCGTTGAGGGTCTTCTGCGCCGTCGAGGTGAGGGTGTCGCGTTGTGACGACGGTACGGAGGTCTGGTCGATGACGACGGTGAGGGGGCCGTTGGAGCCGGGCCCGAAGGCGTCGGTCATCAGGTCGTAGGCCCGCCGGTCGGTGTCGGACGTGGGGTCGGCGCCGTCGCCGATGTGGCCGAGCTGGATGGACAGGACGGGGATGGCGAGGATCACGACGGTCGTGACTCCCGCGGCCAGGAAGCGCCACGGCCGCCGTGCCACCCGCTGGGCGTAACGGTGCCAGGTGCCCTCGGACACGGCGCCGCCGGCGGCGTCGGTCTCGGCGACGGGGCGCCGCACCCGGTAGCGGTCGATGTGGGTGCCGATCAGGCCCAGCAGGGCCGGGACCACGGTCAGCGCGCCGAGGACGGCCGAGACGACCGTGACGGCGGCGGCGAGGCCGAGTTTGCCGATGAAGGACACGCCGGAGGCGGACAGGCCGGCGAGGGCGACGATCACCGTGCAGCCGGAGACCAGGACGGCGCGTCCACTGGTGGCGGCGGCCTGCCCCGCCGACCGGACGGGGTCCTTGCCGTCCATGAGGTTCTGCCGGTGACGGGTGATCAGGAACAGGGCGTAGTCGATGCCGACGCCGAGCCCGATCATCGTGGCCAGGGTCGGCGAGACGGTGGCGAAGCTGAAGGCCGCGGCCAGCAGGCCGAGGCAGGCCAGCCCGCCGATGACGCTGATCAGCGCGGTCAGCAGGGGCAGTCCTGCCGCGAGGACGCTGCCGAAGCCGACCAGCAGGACGACGATCGCCACCGCGAAGCCGATCAGTTCACTCACCCGGTCGTCGGCGGCCGGCCGGGCCAGTTCGCCGAGCGGTCCGCCGTACTCGACCTCGGCGCCGGCCGCGCGAAGCGGCTGGACGGCGTCGTCGACGCCGTCCAGGTAGTCGTCGCCGAGGGTGGAGGGCTGCACGTCGAAACGGACCGTGATGTACGCCGTCTTGCCGTCCGACGTGATCGGGCCGACCTTCGACGCCTGGCCGGACAGCGGATTCTGGACGGCCAGGACGTGCGGCAGTTTCTGCAGGTCGCCGACGGTCGTCGACATCTGCGAGCTGAGCGAGGTCAGGGCTTTCTGCCCGTCATGCAGGACGATCTGGCTGCCGTAGCCGCCTGCCGCGGGGTCGTGCTGCTTCAGGACGTCCAGGCCCTGCTGGGACTGCACGCCGGGCAGGGAGAAGTCGTCGGAGTAGGTGCCGCCGTGGGAGCGGTTCAGGACCTGCAGTGCCGCCAGCGCCACGAGCCAGGCAACGATGACGATCACGAAGTGCCGTGCGCACCACTCCCCCAGTCGCCGCAGTGCCCCCGGAGCCGCGGTTTCCCCTTCCTCGTCCCCGGTCCGGGCGGCTGTAGGTGTAGCTGGCATGGGCCTCGTCTTCCGGTGGGCCGAATCGTCCGACACCGCCATTAGACGCCGGGGTGATCGTCAGGGCATCCCGAGTCGGGCGGGGGGCGCTCCGCGCCGCCCGGGACGTTTTCCGGTCCCTCGGGATGCAGGGTGAGCCTGGGCGTTGAATGGTGATAGCGGGCCCGGTGAGGGAAACCGGGACCGAGGAACTGTCCGGATCCGAGGAGCAGACATCATGCCGACGTCACCACCCGACGCGACCGGGCCGTCCGAGGACCGTGCCACACCGGACGCCCTGCTCCACACCCGCACCGGCACGGAGGTGTCACCCGAGGACGTGGTACTCGCCTCGGGCAAGGACCTCACCCCGCGCAACCTCGCATGGGCGAAGCGGAAACTGGAGGCGGAGGGCCCGGCCGCACTGGACAAGCTGCTGCCGTAGCCGGGAGTCCACCCACGTCTGCGTGGGCCCCGGGCCGCAGCACAGTCGGCCGTCGCTCTATCGAAGCGGGCACCCGGACTGCCAGACTCCTGAGGTGCCCGACTTCGACATGCTCGTCATCGGATCCGGTCCGGGCGGCCAGAAGGCCGCCATCGCCGCGGCCAAGCTGGGCCGCCGGGTGGCCGTCGTCGACCGCCCCGACATGGTCGGCGGGGTCTCCCTCCACACCGGCACCATCCCCTCCAAGACCCTGCGCGAGGCGGTGCTGTACCTCACCGGTCTCAGCCAGCGCGATCTGTACGGCCAGAGCTACCGGCTGAAGGAGGACATCACCGTCGGCGACCTGACCGCTCGCACCCAGCACGTGGTCAGCCGCGAGGTGGACGTCGTCCGCAGTCAGCTGTCCCGCAACCACATCACCCTCTACTCCGGGACCGCCCGTTTCGTCGACGACCACACCGTCGCCGTGCGTGAGGTCACCGGCCAGGAACGGCTGGTGGGCGCCGAGCACTTCGTGATCGCCACCGGCACCCGGCCGGCCCGGCCGGACAGTGTCGAGTTCGACGGCCTGACGATCCTGGACTCGGACAACGTGTTCGCCCTGGAACGGGTGCCGCGTTCCATGGTCATCGTCGGTGCCGGTGTCATCGGCATGGAGTACGCGTCCATGTTCGCGGCGCTCGGCAGCAAGATCACCGTGGTCGAGAAGCGGGCCGGGATGCTCGACATGTGCGACGTCGAGGTGATCGAGTCGCTCAAGTACCACCTGCGGGACCTGGCGGTGACGTTCCGTTTCGGGGAGACGGTGGCCGCCGTCGAACGCCACCCCCGGGGAACGCTCACGATCCTGGAGAGCGGCAAGAAGATCCCGGCCGACGCGGTGATGTACTCGGCGGGCCGGCAGGGCCTCACCGACGACCTGCACCTCGACGAGGCGGGCCTGTCGGCGGACGCGCGGGGCCGCATCACCGTGGACGAGCACTACCGCACGGAGGTGCCGCACATCTACGCCGTCGGTGACGTGATCGGGTTCCCCGCGCTGGCGGCGACCTCGATGGAGCAGGGACGGGCGGCGGCGTACCACGCGTGCGGGGAGCCCGTCGCCCGGATGCACAACCTCCAGCCGATCGGCATCTACACCATCCCCGAGATCAGTTTCGTGGGCCGCACCGAGGACCAGCTCACCGAGGACCGGGTGCCGTTCGAGGTCGGCATCTCCCGCTACCGGGAGCTGGCCCGCGGTCAGATCATGGGCGACTCGCACGGCATGCTGAAACTGCTGGTCTCCTCCGAGGACCGCACCCTGCTCGGGGTGCACTGCTTCGGTACCGGCGCCACGGAACTCATCCACATCGGACAGTCCGTGATGGGCTGCGGCGGCACCGTCGACTACCTGGTCGACGCCGTGTTCAACTACCCGACACTCGCCGAGTCCTACAAGGTCGCCGCCCTGGACGCCACCAACAAGCTCCGCCTGATCGACCGGATCGGGGACTGAGCGTCCCGCTCAGCTCTCCTCGTCGTCCGGAAGCACGTCCGCGAGTTCGTCCTGCGGTCCTTCGGGAAGGACCGCGTCGTCCTCGACGACATGGACGGCGGCCTCCTCCGCGCCGGCGGCTCCCGCGTCGATGCCCACGTCGGAGGCGACGGCCTCCTTCGTGGTGTCGGGGTGGGCGCCCTCGTCGGGGGCCACGAGACGGCCGGCGCGGTCCGTGCCCGCCTCCGGGTCGATCGGCTCGCCCTCACCTCCGGGGGCGTCGCCGATGCCGTCGCCGGCGGGTCCGGTGACGTCGGGCACCTCCTGGGCGAGGCGCTGGTCGAGGCTCTCGCCGTCGTGCTGTTCGGAGGCCGTGGTGCCGTACTTGGTGACACCGAGCGGCTTCTCCGGCGGCGAGTAGCCCTCCGCGAGGGTCTCGTCGTACGTCCGCTCGTCGACGGCGTCCTGCAGGTCGAGCGGGGCCGCGTCCTCCTGCTCCTCGTTGGTTCCGGTGGGCTGGTACGCGTCGTCCCCCATCGGTTCGGGGTTCGTCCGCTCCGTGTCCATCGTCGCCTCCCTCGCGCGTCGCGCTCGTCTGTCTCGGGTGTCCTGATCCGCGTTTCCCGCTACGGGATCTCCAACCCCAAAAGAAGTACGGGAGTGGGGCTTTCGATGACCTTGGGAGGTTACTTCCCGGTCAATCTTGAAAGCTCAATGAGTCCCGCTATCATCACACGCACACACGGTGTGACCGACTGTCCACGCAGCGACCGCGCGGTATCCGCCACCCCCCTTTTCCCTTCACCGCCCCTGATCCGAGGCCATCCCTCACACGTCCGGGACGGGTCCACCCCCCACTCCCCTTACGCCGTCGGGGCCTTGTCCTCCCCGCGTCGTGCACGACCGAAAGCAGCGCATCCATGAGCAACTTCAGGGGCAGAGGGCTGCAGGCCAATGCCCTCGGCACGTTCGACACGGTCGTGATGGCCGTCGCCGGCAGTGCCCCGGCCTACTCGCTGGCCGCCACCACCGCGGTCCTGGTCGGCACGGTGGGACTGGCGAGCCCCGCGGCCCTGTTGTACTGCGCGATACCCATGCTCGGCATCGCACTGGCGTTCAGCTATCTCGGCCGGATCGACGTGAACGCGGGCGCCAGTTACTCATGGGTGGGGCGTACGCTCCATCCCTTTCTCGGGTTCATCAGCGGCTGGGCGCTGGTGATCTCGGCGACCATCTTCATGGTGGCGGGCTCGCTGCCTGCCGGGTCGATGACGCTCGCCCTCTTCGACGAGCAGCTCGCGGAGAACACCGCGCTGTCCACGCTGGTCGGCGCGGCCTGGTTCGTGGCCATGCTGCTGGTCGTCCTCGGCGGCGCCCGGCTCACCGTCCGCGCACAGCTCGTCATGTCCGGGGTGGAGCTGGCCATTCTGGCCCTGTTCGCGGTCCTCGCCGTCGTGCACACCGGCAGCGCCCGCGCCTTCGACTGGTCGTGGCTCGGCTTCAGCCACTTCGACGGTGTGTCGGGCTTCGCGTCCGGCGCGCTCATCGCCGCGTTCTACTACTGGGGCTGGGACGTCACCAGCAACCTGAGCGAGGAGACCCGCAACAGCCGCCGTACGACGGGGCTCGCCGGCCTCATCGGCATCGGCATCGTCTTCCTGCTGTTCGAGGCGTTCACCATCGCGGTGAACGTGATCCTCTCCTCCCGGCAGATCGAGGAGAACAACGCCAACGTGCTGGCCGTGCTCGGTGAGGAGGTCTGGCCGGGCTGGGGCGGCAAGCTGCTGATCGTCGCGGTGATGCTGTCCACCATCGCCACCCTGGAGACCACGCTCATCCAGGTCACGCGCTCGCTGTTCGCGATGGGCCGCGACCGTACGATGCCGTCCGCGCTCGGCCGGGTCCACCCCCGCTGGAACACCCCGTGGGTCGCGATCGTCGTCGTCGGCACGGTGGCACTGGTGATGCTGATCGCCTCCAACGCCCTGGGCACGGTCGGTGACATCCTCTCCGACGCGATCTCGGCGATCGGTCTGCAGATCGCCGTCTACTACGGGCTGGCCGGGGTCGCGGTGGTCGTCGCCTACCGCAGGATGCTGCTGAAGTCGGTGGCGAACTTCGTGTTCGGCGGGCTGTGGCCGCTGTTCGGCGCCCTGTTCATGTTCTGGGTGTTCGTCGAGTCACTGAGCGAGCTGAGCACCGCCTCGGTCACGATCGGCGTCGGCGGCCTGGCCGTCGGCCTGATCCCGATGCTCTGGTACTGGCGGCAGGGCAGCGACTACTACCGGCCGGCGAAGCTCGACGCCACCCGGACCGTCGCGACGGACTACGTCCCCGACGACCATACGGACGCGCACGCCCCCGTCCACGAGGGTCTGCCCACCGACTTCTGAGGGAGACTCCGATGGCGCGAGACCGTTTCGCTCCCGACTTCCACCCCGACTGCGGGGACACCGCCCTCAGCTCGGCCCGGCACGACATCGTCATCGGCCGCTGGCAGGGGCTGCGCGAACTCCTGCACGCCACCGGCCCCGACTGGCTCGCCCGGGGCCACCGGGTCCGGCTGCTCGCCCAGGCCTGTGCGAGCAGTTCGACGGCGGAGACGTGGCTCGCGGCCGAACCGCGCGGCGCCGACGCCCTGGTGCTCTACGCGGCGACCGAGACGGCCCGGGCGTTCAACCTGGCCATCGCCGCGGGCCGGGGCGTGCCGATCGGCCGGCACCGCGTCGACAGCGCGGTGCTGGCGTGCCTGCACGCCGCCGAGGCGTACCCGGACGATCCCACGCCGTGGATCTCGCTGATCTCCGTGGCGCGGCTGTACCCGGCGGGGGTGCGCCGGCAGGAACTGGCCCGCTGGTGGGACGAACTGCAGGGGCGGGACCAGTACAACGTGGAGGGCCACCTCCAGGTGCTGCACTACTACTCGTCCCGCTGGCACGGCTCGCACGGCCTGATGTACGACTTCGCCCGGGACGCGGCCGGCGTGGCACCGCCGGGCTGCGCGCTGCCGGTGCTGGTGCAGTACGCCCGAGTCGAGGAGTACCGGCACTCGCTGGACGCCGCGCAGGACAGCCGGGCCTCCGTGGGCCTCGGTCAGCACTGGAACAACGACGGCGCGATCAGCGACGTACGGCGCACCTGGCAGCGCTGGATCATGGGCCGGACGGAGGACGCGGTGCCGCCGGGCGAGCTGCGTGACGTCAACTACCTTGCGCACGCGGCCTGTTGTGCGGGCCTCCAGGACGTCGCCGGGTCGCTGCTGCGGATGCTGGGGCCGCGTGCCACGCGCACCCCGTGGTCGTACACCGGCGACCCGGAGAGGCAGCTCGCCAAGGGGCGCAAGGAGTTCAGGCTGCGTACCTGAACGGGCGGGAAAACACGGAGTGCTCCGTACCACCCGGCCGAGGGCGGTACGGAGCACTGCCGAGGGAGACTGCTCGTCAGCAGGTGCGGCCGACGTAGTAGGCGCCGCTGATCTTGCTCGCGGAGCCCAGCCAGGACTTGCCCGGGCCGACACATCGCTCGTAGTCGGGTGCCAGGGGGACCTCCACCTTGATGACGACCCGTGAACCGTCGGAGGTGCAGTGGTTGTAGAAGGCGTCCGAGCCGGTTTCGTAGAACCCGCACGGGTCGGCCGCCGCGGGGCTCGCGGTGGTGGTAACCGCGCCCATGGAGGTGAGTACGAGGGCGGCGGAACCGAGGGCGCCGGTCACGATACGACGAACACGCAAGGGAATCTCCCTGGTCGGTGGGGGGTACAACTGCCAACCCAGGATGGCCGGTGCGCCCCGGCGAATGATCATTTGCCGTGGCCGTTCACCTGGCGAATCGTTCTGTCGCTACGCCACTGGAGTGATCCCGGCCGGTTCTCGGCAAGCGCGAAGGCCCTCCTTGCTCACTCGGCTCCGCGCTCCGCGGCTGCCGCCAGGCCCGCTGTCCACTTCTCCTCGATGCGGGCGGTCTTCCACACCACCAGGGCGACGACCCACGTGGCGAAGAACAGGCCGACGATGACGAAGCCGAGGACGTTCAGGTCGAGGCCGGTCACCCAGTTCCAGAAGGTGCCGTGCAGGCCGAGCTTCCGCGCGAGCAGGCCGAGGAGTTCGGCGGTGCCGATGAGCAGGGCGACGGCGACGGACAGGCCGGTGATGGTGAGGTTGTAGTAGACCTTGCGGACCGGCTTGGAGAAGGCCCAGCCGTAGGCGAAGTTCATGAACGTGCCGTCGATGGTGTCGAGGAGGGACATGCCGGCGGCGAACAGGACGGGCAGGCACAGGATGGCGTACCAGGGCAGGCCGGAGGCGGCGCCCGAGCCGGCCAGGACGAGCAGCGCGATCTCGGTGGCGGTGTCGAAGCCGAGGCCGAAGAGCACGCCGAGCGGGTACATCTGCCAGGGGCTGGTGACCGACTTCATGACGCGGCCGAGGAGGCGGTTCATGAAGCCGCGGTTGTTCAGCTGCTCCTCCAGGGCGGCCTCGTCGTAGTGCCCCGAGCGCATCTGCCGGAACACCTTCCAGATTCCGGCCAGGACGACCAGGTTGACGGCCGCGATGACGTAGAGGAAGGCCCCGGAGACGGTCGTGCCGATCAGGTCGGTGACGTCGTGCAGCCGTGAGTCGTCGTCCCGGACGGGCCCGGCGAGGGCCTTTACGCCGAACGAGAGCAGCAGTGCCAGGACGAAGACGACACTGGAGTGGCCGAGCGAGAACCAGAAGCCGACCGACAGCGGTCGCCGGCCCTCGCCCATCAGCTTGCGGGTGGTGTTGTCGATCGCCGCGATGTGGTCGGCGTCGAAGGCGTGCCGCATGCCGAGCGTGTACGCGGTGACGCCGATCCCGATGCCGTAGGACTTCTCGCCGATGCCGTAGTGGTGCGGCGCGACGAGCACGACCAGCGTGAACCAGCCGATCACGTGCAGGGCCACGACCACGGCGGCCATCCCCCCGACCCTGATCCACTCCTGACGCGTCATGGAGCCGAGGACGCGGTGCCGGGCCGAGCCCCTCTCGGGGGCGGTGGCGGGGAGGAGGGGCGGAGCGGAATCAGGGCCGGCCGTCATCGGGGGGAGGATCTTCCTGTTGTGCGTACGGCCGCGTCGAGCAGCCTTGTGCCATCCTCCGGCAGCTGCAAGTCATGTGCAGTAAAGCCCGTGACAGGTCTTCACCACGGGTGGGAAAAGTGCCCGGTCAGGAAGTCACCGGTCACGCTGTCGCGTTCGGTCCGTCCGGCCTGTCGCGGCGCTGCTCGACCATCTCGCGGCTCAGCTGTTCCGTCTCCGGTTCGGACAACCGCTCGAAGCCGTCCTCGGTGATGACCGAGACGATGGGGAAGATCCGGCGATGAATGTCGGGGCCGCCGGTCGCGGAGTCGTCGTCGGCCGCGTCGTACAGCGCGTGGAGCGCGGCCAGGGAGGCCTCGCGCCGGTCCATGCCCTTGTGGAACAGCTTCTTCAACGCGCCCCGGGCGTACGGCGATCCGGACCCCTCGGCGTGGAAGTCGGTCTTCTCGTACAGCCCGCCGACGACGTCGAAGCTGAAGATGCGGCCCCGCTCACCCTCGGGAGCCAAGGGGTCGTAGCCGGTCAGGAGCGGTACGACGGCGAGACCCTGCATGGCCTGGCCGAGGTTCTGCCGGATCATGCCGGCCAGGCGGCGCGCCTTCGCGTTGAGGGTCATCGCCGTGCCCTCGATCTTCTCGAAGTGCGTCAGCTCGACCTGGTACAGCTTCACCATGTCGACCGCGAGTCCGACGGTGCCGGCGAAGGCGACCGCCGAGTAGTCGTCCGCGGGGTGCACCTTCTCCAGGTCGCGCTGGGCGATGAGGTTGCCCATGGTGGCTCTGCGGTCGCCGGCGATCAGCACCCCGTCGCGGAAGGTGAGGGCGAGGACGGTGGTGCCGTGCGGTACCTGGTCGGGGGCGGCGACCGCGCCGTCCGGCAGGACCCGGCGGGTGCTGAGCAGTTCGGGGCGGTGCGCGGCCAGGAACTCGGTGAAGGACGACGATCCCGGGGTGAAGAACTCCTCCCCCAAGCGCCCGCCGTGATCGTTCCCTGTCATGGCATTCCCCCCTCGTCCGTGGACCGACAACCGGACTCCTACCAGAAGCGGGCGGCCGGGAAACGCTCGGGCGCGGTCACAGCGCTCTGCGCCGGACGAGGATCCCGAGCACCAACAGGCCCGGCAGCAACGGGATCCAGACGGTCAGGAGGCGGTAGCCGAGCACGGCGGAGGCGGCTGCGGCCGGGGGCGCTCCGGCGGCGGCGAGTGCGAGGCCGAGCGTGGCGTCGAGGGAGCCGAGGCCGCCCGGGGTGGGCAGCAGGGCGGCGGCGCAGCTCGCGGCGAGGTAGAGCAGGGCCACGCGGGCCGGGGCCAGCGGCAGCGCGACGGCCCGGGTGACGGCGATCAGGACGAGGGCGTGCAGCAGGGCGAACGCCAGCGAGCCGCCCCACAGCGCCGCCGCCCGGCGCGGTCGCGCGTGGACGGCCCGGACGTCGGCCAGCACCGCGCCGAGGGCGCGTCGGCAGCGCGGCCACAGCCGGACGCCCAGCAGGACGGCACCGCCGAGAGCCGCTCCGGTGAGGGCCGCCCATCCGCCCCAGCCGGGCGGCAGCCGCAGGACGCCCGGGCAGGCGGTGGCGAGTACGGCGATCAGGGCGCCCCGCGCGACCGCGCCGGCCGCGGCCTTCACCGCGACCGCGGTCGCCGAGCGGCCGGCCGGCATCCCGCAGCGCATGAGGAAGCGCAGGTTCACGGCGCTCGCGCCGAGCCCGGCGGGCAGGACGTGGTTGGCGGCGGAGGCGGCGAACTGGGTGGCCACGAGCCGACCCGGCGGCAGCGGCCGGGGCACGGCGCCCTGTTGGGCGAGCGCCGGGCACAGCCAGGTCGCGCCTGTCGCCGCGGCACCGGCCAGCAGCCAGCCCTGGTCGGCCACGGCCAGGCGGAGGGCGCCGGTCTCCAGCACGGGCCAGTGCCGCCGGGCCAGACAGCCGGCGGCCACCAGTAGGGCGACGGCGAGGACGGTGTGCCAGCAGGCACGTCTGCGGGTGGGCGCGACGGTGATCTGCCCGGAGGTCATCCGGGCCCGTCCCGGCGGGCCGGCGCAGGCGCGATGTGCAGGTCCCGTCCCGCGGACCGGTGGATCTGCCAGTCGGGGGCGTACGAGGGGGGCGCGGCGCCGGGCCGGGTGAGGGCGGCGGTCGGCATGCGGCGGGTGGTGCGCAGGATGTCCGCCCGGGTGCTGTTGGCGTTCGGGCCGCCGGTCGCCGCCGAGGAGCAGCCGGTGTAGTAGGCGACGGGGATGGCCTCGTGGCCGGTGAGCAGACACGGCGGGCGGACGCCGAGGCGGTGCAGGTGGTCGGCGGTGCGGGCCCAGTCGCGGCGGTCGGCCGTGGTGCGGTCCACGGTGCGGTCCAGGACGGCGTACTGCACCGCCAGGTGCCCGGCGAGCCCGATCCCGACCAGGGCCGCCGCCACCGGCCGCCACCGGCCGGCCGGCGTGGTGACCAGATGGAGCAGAGCGGCCGCTACCGGGATCGCGAGCAGCGCGTAGGCGGGCTGTAGGAAGCGGGGGGCCGCGTACCCGATCATGAACAGGTACGGCACGGCGGCCGTCGTGGCGCAGGCGATCGGCAGCAGCGTGGGCGCGGTGCGCCGGGTCCGCACCGCGACCACCAGGGCGACGACGGCGAGCAGCGGCAGGACGAACCACCAGGCCGTCACCGCCGGGTTGGGCATCGGTCCGGTGCACGGGCGGCACAGGGTCCGTCCGACCAGACTGCGCAGTTGGTCGTCGACGGCGAGGTGCCACCCGAGTCCGCCCTGGATGTCGGAGGCCTCGGACAGTCGCCGGCCCAGGCCGCCGTAGCCGGCGTACGCCTCGACCACCCACTGCGCCGCACCCGCGACGAGCCCGCCCACGAGGGCGGCGGCGAGCCGCCACCTGCGGGCCGGCGCCGCCACCACCAGAACGAGCAGGGGCAGCGCGACCCACACGGCGTCGGTGGGCCGCATCCACGCCATGAGCGCGGCGCCCGCCGCCACACCCCACAGGGCGGCCCGGTCCGGGCGGTCGGCGCGGGCGCGCAGGAAGCAGCCGACGCACGCCAGGGCACCGATCGCGACCCAGTGGTTGGGCATGGCCTGCGGGCCGTAGAAGAGCGTGATCCACAAGGTGGCGTAGAGCGCGCCGCCCAGGGCCAGGACCCGGGCGGGGAACAGGGCGCGCCATACCCGCAGGGCCAGGTAGAGGCCGAGGCCCGAGAGGACGGCGAGGTAGACGCGCAGCAGTTCGGTGGAGGTCGACCAGGACACGATCGGCGCCACCAGCAGGGAGACGCCCCGGGCGCGCGGGGCGCTGAAGAAGGCCGCCGGAGCCTGGGTGCCGACCTGGCTGACGTACACCGTCTCGTCCCAGCCGAGACCGATACCGGGGCGCACGAGGAGCAGTTGGGCGAGCGTGAAGGCGCCGGCCACGGCCGCGAGCAGCCACTCGTCCCGCGTGCGCCAGGACGTGCCGGGCCCGGGCGCCGGTTCGCCGCGTCGCAGACCGACGAGCATGGCGTGCGTACCGTGGGCCATCGTCCACCCCTCCCCCTGGCAGGTGAGTGCAGAGAATGCAGGAATGCAGGAATGCAGAAAAACATGGACAAACTAACTCGCTTCGGACTGGTGTGCAGGGTCGGAATCGGCCAGGTGCCTGAAGCCCTCGGCGGACGGCCACGTACGCGACCAGGTCCTGCAGGCCCGGTTCTCGGGCCTGCAGGACCTGGTCGCGACTGGACTTCGTGCAGTCAGCGCGGGTTGGGGATGCGGTGCGGCGGTTGTTCCGGGGCCGGGCGGGACTCCTGCGCCGGGATCCCTCGGACGACGGGGCCGTCGCCGTTCACGGTCAGCGGGGTGCCGTGGTGGCGGATGGTCAGCGGGTCGCCCGCGACCAGCGTGTACGTGGCCTTGTCCGGGCCGATCTCCACGCGCAGGCGACGGCCGAGGAGCTGGAGGGTGAAGGCGAGCCGGCTGAACCTGTCGGGCAGGCGCGGGGCGAAGCGGAGCGAGTCGCCGTCGCGGCGCAGGCCGCCGAAGCCGGCGACCAGAGCGGTCCAGGTGCCGGCCAGCGAGGCGATGTGGAGTCCGTCGCGGGTGTTCTGCTCCAGGTCGGCGAGGTCCATCAGGGCCGCCTCGGCGGTGTAGTCGTAGGCGAGGCCGAGGTGGCCGGCCTGGGCGGCGACGACCGCCTGGCAGCACGCCGAGAGTGAGGAGTCCCGTACCGTCAGGGGCTCGTAGTAGGCGAAGTTGCGGGCGATCTGCTCCTCGTCGTGGAACTCCTCGAACCAGCCGCTGCACGTGTACATCGCCAGGACCAGGTCGGCCTGCTTGACGACCTGCTTGCGGTAGAGGTCGAAGTAGGGGAAGTGCAGCAGCAGCGGGTACTGGTCGGCGCTCGTACCGGCGAAGTCCCAGCGCTGGTAGCGGGTGAAGCCGGCGTGCTGTTCGTGGACGCCGAGTTCGTCGTTGTAGGGGATGTGGACGGCCTCGGCGGCGTCCCGCCAGCCGGCGCTCTCCTCCTCGTCGACGCCGAGCCGGGCCGCCTGCTCCGGGTGGCGTTCGCAGGCGTCGGCGGCGGACAGGAGGTTCGCCCTGGCCATGAGGTTCGTGTACAGGTTGTCGTCGGCGACCGCGCTGTACTCGTCGGGGCCGGTGACGCCGTCGATGTGGAAGACGCCGTGGTGGTCGTGATGGCCGAGCGAGCGCCACAGGCGGGCGGTCTCCACCAGGAGTTCGACGCCGGTGTCCCGTTCGAAGTGGGTGTCGCCGGTGGCCGCCGTGTAGCGCACCACGGCGTCGGCTATGGCGGCGTTCACATGGAAGGCGGCCGTGCCGGCGGGCCAGTACGCGGACCCTTCCGAGCCCTCGATGGTCCGCCAGGGGAACGCGGCGCCCCCGAGGCCGAGTTGCTGGGCTCGCTCGCGGGCGGCCGGCAGGGTGTTCTGCCGCCAGCGCAGCGCCTCGGCGACGGAGTCGGGTGCGGTGTAGGTGAGCAGGGGCAGGACGAAGGTCTCGGTGTCCCAGAAGGCGTGCCCGTCGTAGCCGGAGCCGGTCAGTCCCTTGGCGGGGATGGCCCGCTGTTCGGCGCGGGCACCGGCTTGCAACACGTGGAAGAGGGCGAAGCGGACGGCCTGCTGGATCTCCTCGTCGCCGTCCACCTCGACGTCGGCACGCGCCCAGAAGTCGTCCAGGAAGGCCCGCTGTTCGTCGAGGAGGCCCTGCCAGCCGCTGTGTGCGGCCGCCGCCAGCGCCGCCTCGACCTGGTCGCTCATCGCGGGCCGGGAGCGGGCACCGGACCAGCCGTGGGCGACGAGCTTCTCGACCCGCAGGCGTTGCCCCGGTTCCAGGACGGAGGTGACCGTCAGCCGGGACACGTCCACGTTGCTCTCGCTGTCGGTCGTGGTCCGCTCGGGCCCGTCGATGACGTGGTCGGCGGCCACGGCGACCCGGAATCCGCTGCGGCGGGTGCGGTGCACCAGGCGCAGCCGCGACCCGGAGGCGAAGTCCTCCTCGGGCTCCAGGGGCGACTTCAAAGCCTGGGCGGCGCGCGGGTCGCCGTTCGGCTCGGGCAGGCTCTCGTTGGCGACGAGTTCCGACTGCATCACCACCCGGGTCCGGCTGTCGACGGGTTCCACCTCGTACGCCACGGCCGCGATCGCCCGCTGCGTGAGCGAGACCAGCCGGGTCGAGCGCACCCGGATGCGGGAGCCGGCCGGGGAGATCCACTCGCAGGTCCGCTCCAGCACTCCCCTGCGCAGGTCCAGGGTGCGTTCGTGGGCCACGAGCCGGCCGTAGCGCAGGTCGAAGGGCTCGTCGTCGACCAGCAGCCGCAGCACCTTGCCGTTGGTGACGTTGATGACCGTCTGGCCGGACTCCGGGTAGCCGTAGCCCGCCTCGGCGTAGGGCAGCGGGTGCAGCTCGTACACGCCGTTGAGGTAGGAGCCGGGCAGGCCGTGGGGTTCGCCCTCGTCGAGGTTGCCGCGCCAGCCGACGTGTCCGTTGGACAGCGCGAACACGGACTCGCTCTGCGCGAGGACGTCGAGGTCGAGGTCCCTCTCGCGCACGGCCCAGGGTTCGACGGTGTACGCCCTTTCGGTGATCACGCCTTGCCTCCCAGCTCGGCCAGGTCCTTCACGACGACGTTCGCGCCGTGCGCGTACAGGGCGTCGGCCTGGCCGACCCGGTCGACGCCGACGACGTGTCCGAAGTGGCCGGAGCGGCCCGCGTCCATGCCGGCCAGGGCGTCCTCGAAGACGGCGCAGCGCGAGGGGTCGACGCCCAGGTCCCGGGCGGCGGCCAGGAAGGTGTCGGGGCGCGGCTTGCCCGGCAGTTTCCGTTCGGCGGCCACCACACCGTCGACGCGTACGTCGAAGTAGCCCTCGGCGTCGATGGCGCGCAGCACGTCGCGGCAGTTGGCGCTGGAGGAGACGATCGCGGTGCGCAGGCCGCGCGCGCGGACCGCTTCGAGATAGCGCAGGGTGCCGTCGTAGGCCTCGACGCCGTCGGTGCGGATCTTCTCCAGCACCAGGTCGTTCTTGCGGTTGCCCAGGCCGTGCACCGTCGGGGCGTCCGGTGGGTCGTCAGGGGCGCCTTCGGGCAGTTCGATGCCGCGGGAGGCGAGGAAGGTGCGGACGCCGTCGGCCCGGGGGCGGCCGTCGACGTACTCGTCGTAGTCGGCGTCGCCGAACGGCCGGAACTGCTCGCCCTCTCGTTCGCGCAGGAACGCGTCGAACATCTCCTTCCAGGCGGCCGCGTGCACGACGGCCGTCTTGGTGACCACACCGTCGAGGTCGAAGAGGCAGGCCAGGATGTCTTCGGGAAGACCGAGCTCCGTCATACAGACACGGTTCCCCACGAGGGCGGGTCCAGTGAGTGGCGCACGCCACACAGGGCGCATTTCACGACACACTCTTACGCCCCTCTTGGTGCGCCGGGTCAGTCGTGCGGGAACGAGTGGTGCTCGTGGGCGACCAGCCAGCGGCCCCGTTCCTTGCGCAGACCGAAGGTCAGCCTCAGGCGCACGCCGGGGTGCTCGGCGAGTTCTTCCGGTGAGGCGCAGCGCAGCAGCGCGTGGGCGTAGGCGACGTCGGTGCCGGCCGTGACGTCGAGGGTCTCGATGTCGAAGCAGGCGCCCTGGGCCTGCCACGCGAAGAACGGCGGCCAGGCCGCCCCGTAGGCGGCCAGGCCGTGGATGCCCTCGTGGGGCGGCGCCACGTTGAACATCACGAGGTCCTCGGCGTGGCCGGCGAGGACGCCGTCGAGGTCGCCCCGGTGGACGGCCTCGGCCCAGTCGGTGATCAGCGTGCGGATCTGCGCCTGGTCGTCGGACATGGCGTGACTCCCTCCTCTCCCCCGGACCAGAGTGCCCTGCCCACCTGAAGTCATCGGCTCGACGCCGGGTGACAGACTCGGACGCGTGCCCCTGACCTTCGACGACCTCCTCACCCGCGCCCGCGCCCTCACCGCCCACGGCCGCCGTGCGCTCCTCGGCATCGCCGGCAGTCCGGGCGCCGGCAAGACGACGCTCGCCGAGAACCTGGTGCGGGCGCTCAACGCCGGCGGCGACCCGTGGGTGGCGCACGTCCCCATGGACGGCTTCCACCTAGCCGACGTCGAACTCGACCGCCTCGGCCGACGCGACCGCAAGGGCGCGCCCGACACCTTCGACGCGGCGGGGTACGCGGCACTGCTGCGGCGGCTGCGCGTCCAGGAGCCGGACGGCGAGACCGTGTACGCGCCCGGCTTCGAACGGGTGCTGGAGCAGCCGGTCGCGGGCACGATCCCGGTCGCGCCGGCCGCCCGGCTGGTCGTGACCGAGGGCAACTACCTGCTGCTGGACACGGGCGCGTGGGCGCGGGTCCGGGCCGAGCTGGACGAGGTGTGGTTCTGCGAGACCGACGAGGAGGAGCGGGTACGGCGGCTGGTCGCCCGGCACGAGGAGTTCGGCAAGGGGCACGAGGAGGCGGTGGCCTGGGTGCTGGGCTCCGACGAGCACAACGCCGAGCTGGTCGCCGCGACGCGGGAGCGGGCGGATCTGGTGGTGCGGGACCTCCTGGGGCAGCCGCAGGTGCGGCAGCCGCAGGGGTCGGTCCGTCAGCGTGGCGCGGCGGACCGCGAGCGGTCCGGTCTGCCGAGTGGCTCTAAGCGAGCGGGTCGTGCCCCCGGTTCATGAGGGAGTGGCGCCACGGGGTGTCCGTGACGTCGCCTGACGGGCGCTGCTTGACGTGCCGGTGGACGTACCCGACCACTTTGCGCATGTGGGCGACGTCGTCGTCGCCGAGGTCGGCCTTCTTGGTGCGGAGCAGTTCGACGATCCGCCGCCCGGAGGCGTGCCCGACGCTCTCCCCGTCCCCGCCGCCCTTGCTCTGGCCGACGCTCTTGGACTCGTCCGTCTCCAGCCGGCTCGGCGTCATGTTGACGGCCTCGGCGAAGGCGTCGAGCGTCGCGTCCCGGTCCTGGTCGTCGCCCTGACCGGCCATCAGGAGTCGTCGCCCTTCCTGCGCAGGGCGTCGGGCTTGTGGACCGCGGAGCGGCCCGTCTTGTCGCTCTCCACCTCGTACTGCGGTTCGTCGGCCGAGGCGTCCACGGTCCGGCCGGCCGCCTCGGTGCGCTCCGTGATCTTCCTGGTGACCTTCCCGGAGACCTCCTGCCCGTGACTCTTCCAGGTGACCTTGTCCCCTTTGCGGGGCTCCTTCTTCGTCATGCGGCCAGGTTCAGGGCCGGCACCATACTTGGCACGTACATCCGAATGGGCGGACCGCGGCGGCACTCCTGTCAACTCTCCATGCCTGAGTGGCCATGGCTGTAGGGGTCACACGACAGGTGCGGGCCGACGGGCGTGCAGGGCGACGGTCAGTGTGTGCGGGCCGAGTCCACCGATGTAGACGCGGTTCCCGGTCGTCGCGTCGGTGCCGCCCACCACGGTGTAGTCCTGACCCGGGTCGTAGCGCAGTACGTCGCTCCGGTCCGGCCCGGCGAGCGGTTCGCCCGCCTCGACGTCGGCCTCGACCAGGATCTCGTCGTCCCCGACCCGGTAGGTCATGGACCCGGTCGTCAGGCACCAGCGTCCGTCGCCGATCGGTACGGCGCCCTCCGGCACGCCGCCCGGCCGGAAGGTCAGTTCGAGGGCCCAGGGGACCCGTGGTCCGCTGATGTCGATCCGCAGGTCGGCACCGTCTTCCCGGAGGTCCACTTCGACGCGGGTCGTCTGGGAGACCTCGTCCCGAGGCCGGTCCGGGAAGGCCATCGAGGCCGAGAAACGTCCGTCGTCCACCAGTCGGTAGACGCCGTCGTCCCGCCTCTCGTCCTTCGGGAGCGGCTGGTAGTAGGCGGCCGTGAGGGTTTCGGTGAGCCGGTACCGGTTGTCGGCGAGCTGCTCCATGCCGGCGGCGCGGAACGGGCCCAGGTCGAAGAACCCCCGCGTCAGGCGGACCGCGTCGAGGACGGCGTCGCCGGCGAACAGGCGCAGGAAGGTGGGGTTGCAGGCGAGGCCCGAGCGGACGCGCCGGTGCTCGGGCACGTCGGAGCCGCCGTACACCACCGTGTGCGCCGTGGCCGAGGCGCGGGCGGCGAGGCGTGCGGTCGTGAGGTACCGGTCGCGCGGAAGGGTCTGCGCGGTCGGGGCCGGCAGGGCGCGGCACAGGTCCGGGGTGAGGAGGGTCTCGGCGAGCAGGTCTGGGTCGTCGATACCGCCGGCGGCCGCCAGCCGCGCCACCCGGGCGAAGTCGCCCCGGCCGGTGCGGATCGCGAGCAGCCGGTAGTGCGGCAGGTAGGGCGCCAGCGGGAACGGGCCGTTCTGGTCCTGGCGTCGCGAGTGGACGGTCTCCACCGTGCCGTCCGGCCTGATCAGGTCCAGGGTCGTGGCGAGATTGCGTTCGACGGCGTACAGCAGGTCGGCGCGGCCGAGCACTTCGGCCAGCAGCAGCAGCGACGGGTTGGACACGTGGGCCGCGTAGTTGGCGCTCCGTTCCGAGTACAGGCCCTCCGCGTCGATGTCGACGCCCTCGGCGAGCCACTCCTCGACGCGGTCGAGCAGCCGGTCGTCCGGGAACGACCGGTGCAGCCGGGCCAGCGCCGCGCACAGCTCCCAGCGGTGGTTCGGGGTGTGCACCCCACCCGTCAGGAGGCTGCCCGAGACGGCGCCGGCGATCTCGGCGAGCGCGGCCGTGACGTCGCGCAGCTCCGGCCCCCCGCCGGCGGCGAGGACGTGCGCGTCGCACACGTCGTTGACGGTGAACGCGGAGTCCGGCGGTGACTGCACGTTGTCGCCGCCGGCGAAGAGGCCGGTGGTGGTCTGCGCGGCCCGCAGGGCACGGAGGTGGGCCGTCGCGGCGGCGACGGCCCGCCCGCTGCCGTGCAGTGCCGAGTCCGGGGAACGGTATGCCGCGACGAGGGTCTTCACCCGCCGCGCCAGGCCGCGGTGCGGCACACCGGCGGGTTCCTCGTCGGGGCGGGCCGCCAGCGGGGCGGCCGTCCGGTCGGCGGCGCGGGCCGCCGACCGGACGAACTCGTGGTCGAGCGGGGTGGGCAAGGTCAGTCCTTCAGTCCGGCGTTGATGTCGGCGTTCATGACGTACTTCTGGAACACCAGGAAGACGACGATCAGCGGCACCATGGAGATGACCGATCCGCCGAGCAGCACCGACCAGTTGATGTTCTGCGCGCCGACGAGGCTCTGGATGCCGATCTGCACGGTGAACTTCTCGGGGTCGTTGAGCATCAGCAGCGGCCAGATGTAGTCGTTCCACCGCCACTGGAACGACAGGATGGCGAGCGTCAGCATGATGGGCCGGGAGATCGGCACCATGATCCTCAGGAAGATCTTCAGCTCGGGCGCACCGTCGATGCGGGCGGCCTCGATGAGCTCGTCGGGGACCGTCAGGAAGAACTGGCGGAACATGAAGCAGCCGGTCGCGGTGAGCAGGGCCGGGAGGATGATGCCGGAGAGCGAGTTGTAGAGGCCGAGGTCGCGGACCACCAGGAACAGCGGGGCGAGCATGACCTCGGCCGGCAGCATCGTGGTGGCCAGGACGCAGAGGAAGAACGCCTTGAGCCACTTGTTGTCGTACTTGGCCAGCGCGTACCCGGTGCAGCAGCTGACTCCCACCGTGAGGATCGTCGCGATCACGCACACGATGATCGTGTTGATGAAGTACCCGGAGAAGTTGGCGCTGGCCCACGCTTCCTTGTAACCCGACACGGTGGGGTCGTCCGGGAACAGCGTCAGCGGAAGGGAGAACAGGTCTCCCGCCGGTTTGAAGGAGCTGAGGACGAACCACAGCACCGGCAGCCCGTAGAGGGCCGCCAGGACCCACAGCAGGGTCGTCGGGGCAATCGCGCGCCGAAGCCCGCCGCTCGCCGCGCCGCGGGACCGCTTCCTGGAGACGGCCGGCACGGCATCGGCGTCGGCCTTGCGCAGTGTGTCTGTGGTTGTCATCGGTTCTCCACCCGCCGGTTGACCATCATCTGAATGATCGCGACGGCCATCAGGATGAGCATGAGCACGAACGACGCGGCGCTCGCGTAGCCGATCTGGCCCGACCTGAACCCCGTCTGGAAGATGTACTGGACCAGCAGGTTGTTCGACGTTCCGGGTCCACCGTTGTTGAGGGAGGCGAACACCGCGTATTCCTTCATCGCGTGGATCGTGTTGAGCAGGATGACGATGAAGGACGTGGGGGCGATGCTCGGCAGGGTGATACTGAAGAACTGGCGCCACGGACCGGCGCCGTCGAGCGCGGCCGCCTCGTAGTACGACGTCGGGACGTTCTTGATCGCCGCGATGAACAGCAGCATGGAGAAGCCCGTCCAGCTCCAGGCCGCCGCCACCACGACCACGAGCAGTGACAGGTCCGCGTTCGACTGCCAGGGAACCGCGCTTCCGCCGACCTTCTCTATGAAGTAGTTGACCAGTCCGAAGTTCTCACCGAACAGCCACCGCCACAGGACACCCACGATGATGGGCGACAGCAGCCACGGGATGAAGAAGAAGACGCGGGCGACCGACGCGCCCTTGGCGTTCTTGCTCACCAGCACGTTGGCGATGAGCAGCGACAACACGAAGTTCAGCGGAACGAAGAGCACGGTGTACAGCAGCGTGCGGGTTGTCGCGGCGTAGAAGGTCGAGTCCCCGAGCAGCTTCTCGTAGTTGTCCAGTCCGACGAACTGGAACGCACCCACGCCCGTGTAGTTCGTGAAGGAGTAGACGAGCCCGATCACCGCCGGCCAGACGAAGAACAGCGAGAAGAGCACGACATTGCCCGCGATGAGGACGAGCGGCGCGAGGGTGTACTTGCTGCGTCTCCTGGGCGGGCTCACGGACACGTCCGAAGCGTCCGAGGCGCGTTTTGTCATCTTCCTGACTCCGTGCTGGTGGAATGGGTTCCTGTGGGCTCAGGCCATGAGCCCGGGCATCATGCGGGTCCGGCGGGCCCGGGCGGTGGTCTCTCGACCCCGCCGCCCGGGCCCGCCGGCCTACGCTCAGCCGCCGACCTGCTGGTTGTAGCCGTCCACGATGTTCTGCAGGGCCTTGTCGGCCGACTGCTCACCGTTGATCGCCTTGCCGAGCTCCGCCTTGGTCGGGTCGTCGGCGAGGCTCTTGCCCTTCAGCACCCAGTTCGTCTGCGCGCTGTTGAAGTAGCCGGAGATCGGGTCGTAGAGCGGGATGGACTCGTTGTAGAGCTTGAACGCCGCCTGCGCCGCCTCGGACTTGAAGGGGTACTTCGGGTCGAGACCGGTCTCGACCGGCAGGAAGCCGGAGGCCTCGCACAGCGCCTTGTAGTGGTCGGGCTCGTAAAGCCAGGACAGGAACTTCTTCGCGGCGGCGGCCGCGTCGGCGTTGTTGTTGAAGCCCACCGTCATGCCGCCGCTGTTGACGTCACTGGCCTGCACCGGCTGGGCGGGAGTCGGGACGCTCGCCCACTCGAACTTCGTGATGCTCTCCGCGTAGGCGGCGACCTGCCACACACCGGACCAGTAGGCGACGACGTCACCGCTCTGGAACATGGCCGACGGGTCGGCGCCGCTGGTCCACACCGACTTCGGCATGGTCTTGTCGTCGTTCCATCCGACGAAGGTGTTCACGGCCTTCTTGGTAGCCGCGTCCACCGAGAACTTGCCGGAGTCGTCCGCGTGGACGTACTTCCCGCCCATTTCGTACACCATGGCGCGCAGCCGGGACGGCGACTGGTCGAAGGTCAGGGAGTACTTGGCCTTGGTCTTCTCCCGGACCTCGTTCGCCGCCTTGATGAACTCGTCCCAGGTCCAGGTCTTGTCGGGCGAGGTCGGGTAGTCGACACCGGCCTTCTCGAAGAGCGACTTGTTGATGAACATGCCGGACGCGGTGACGTCCGAGGGGATGGACAGCACCTTCCCGGACGAGTCCTTGGCCACGAAGTTGGCGTTGATCTTGTTGGTCTTGTTGTTGGCGATGTCGCTGAGGTCGATCAGCTTGTTCGACCAGATCGGGTCGAGCGCCGGCACGGCCGCCACGTCGGGCAGCGAGTTCGCCTGCGCGGAGTTGCGCAGCTTCGCCGCGTAGCCGTCGTAGGGGATGTTGACGAGCTTGACCTTGACGCCGGTTTCCTTCTCGTACTGCGCCACCATCTTCTTCCAGCCCGCGTCCTGCCCCGGGACCGTGGAGATCCAGAACGTCAGCGACTTGGAGGTCCCGCCCGAGTCGGATCCCCCTCCGCAGGCGGTAAGCAGCAGGGCACCTGCCGTGGCAACGGCAGCGAGGGGAGCCAGGCGGCGCATACCGCCGCGGCCGAGTCGGCGAGAGCGCCGCACACCCACAGTGGTCATCATCGATCCCTTTTTTTCGGTAGGGGACGGAGCACGGCGCCAGCCGAGGCGGCACGGGTGCATCTTGCTGGGAATATCGCTTTCCGGAGCACGGCCTCGCCCGGCCGCGCCATCCTGACGGGTGGGATCCCCGGCCGCCATGGCCGTCGTCACGCGAGCACGCCATCGCGTGGCTGCCGTACCTCGGGTACGGGCGGGACGCTCACCCCAAGCCGGCGTCCCGGCCGACTTAGAAAGCGCTTGTCCGGACATTGGCAGACCGAGTCGGAAGCCGTCAATCCTTCTCCCCCACGGCCTCGGTCACGGTTTGGACTCCCCGGGCGACGGCGAGCCGGGAGGCACCCACGACCGTGCCGAGGTCCCCGACCGTGCTGCTGACCACCTCGGTGGGCCAGCTCAGCCGTGCCAGTTCGGCCCGCACACCGGGCAGGAGCTGCGGGTACGCTCCGGTGCTGCCGCCCAGGACGATCAGTCCGGGGTCCAGTACGGCGGTCACGGCGGCGGCCAGGCGGCCCACGTCCGCGGCATGACGGCCCACGACGGCGCGAGCCGTGGCCAGCCCCTCCCCGGCGGCGGCGAACAGCCGCTCGGCGGTACGCGGGCGCGGCCCGTCGGTGTCCTGCCAGGCCGCGGCGGCCCGCCGCAGCAGCGAGCGTGCGCCGATGTACTCCTCCAGGGCCTCCTTGCGCGGCTCGCGGTCGTCGTCCCAGGGGTAGGGCAGCCGGGCCATCTCTCCGGCGGCGCCGTTGGCTCCGCGCAGCACCTGGCCGCCGACCACGATGCCGAGGCCGATGCCCACGCCGATCCGCAGGTAGCCGAAGGTGTGGTGGCCTCGGGCGGCGCCCTCGTGCAGCTCCGCGAGCGCGGCGCAGTTGACGTTGTTCTCGAGGTGGACGGGAACACCGGCCGGCAGGGCGACGGCCATGGCGTCGAAGACGGGGCCGGCCTTGGCGGTGGCGGGTCGCATACCGGCGCCTGACTCCTCCGGCGCGGTGACGTCACCGACGGCGACGACGATGCTGCGCAGCGGGGCCGCGGCGGGCAGGGCGAACAGGGCCTCGCGCACGACGTCGGCGGCTTCCTGCCGGGAACCGGTGGCCTGGGCGAGCAGGGTGCCGTCCAGGGCGCAGCCGCGCACCCGGGTGAGGGCGGGGCCGAGGTCGACGGCGAGCACGGCCCCGGCCGCCGGGCCGAGACCGTATACGGCGGCGCTGCGGCCCGTGCTGCCGGAGGCGGTGCCGGAGCAGGCGGCGAGCCGGGCGTTCTCCAGTTCCGCCACGGCGGAGGACACCGTCGGCTTGGACAGGCCCGCCAGGCTCGCGAGCTGCGGGCGGGTGGCCCTGCCCGCCCCGGCCAGCACGGCGAACACCGCGCTCGCGCTCTCGGTCAGGCGGGGGGCTTTCGCCACGTCGTGTTCCACAGTTCTCCCACACAGGTCACGGGCCGCGCTCCCGCTCGAACGGGTCGGTGGGATGCGGCGATGGGATGCCCTGGCGTCGCGGATTCCCCGCCTCTCGGCGGCCCGGACGGGCCGTTCCGGTGGAGTGCGCGATGCCTCTTGACACGCACTGTACTTCGTTAGTTAACTTCCTAACGAACGTCACGGTACTCGCCTGCCGTGGTCCGTCAGAGGCCCGTCCCGGGGCTTCCCGAGTTCTTCGACTCCCCATGTTCCAGGCACGGTTCGCCCACCGTCGCAGCCCAGCGCAACGACGAAAGAGGTTCCGTGCAGGACTCTCCCTCGTGCCCTCTCGTGGTCGGCATCGACGTGGGCGGCACCAAGACGCACCTGCGCGCCTTCACGGGCGAGCGGTCCGTCGCCGATCACGTCCGGCCGAGCAGCGGCTGGCGGCCGCACGACCCGGTGGCCGCGGCCGGCCGGCTGGCCGCGCTGGTCGCCGAGGCGCTGCCGGCGGGCGCACGCCCGTCAGCCGTCGCGGTGGGCGGGCACGCCTGCGAGACACCCCGGCAGTGCGCCCAGATCCGCACCGCTCTGCAACTCCACTTCGACGCGCCCGCCCTGGTCATGGGCGACGCCGAACTCCTCGTCCCCGCGGCGGGACTGGACCGGGGTGTCGGCCTGGTCGCCGGCACGGGTTCGGTCGCCGTCGGCCGGCTCGACGACGGCAGCCCCGTCCAGGTCGGCGGCTGGGGTGCGGTGCTCGGCGACGAGGGCGGCTCGGCCGGACTCGTCCGTGAGGCCGTGCGGGCCGCGTGGGGGGCGCACGACCGCGGTGAGGAACCCGACGCACTGGCCAAGTCCCTGGTCGCCGCGTTCGGGGTCGCCGAGGTACCCGCGCTCGGGGCGGCGCTGGAGAGCGCCGAGGACGTCTCCGCCGAGTGGGGCCGGCACGCACCCGTGGTGTTCGCCGCCGCCGAGGCGGGCTCGCCGCTCGCCCGTACGGTCATCACCGAGGGCGGCCGCGCGCTGGCCGCGCTCGTCGAACGGCTCGCCGCCCGCGGGGTCCCGGTCGACGACGTCGTGATCGCCGGCAGCACCGTCCTGGCCCAACCCGCCCTGTACGACGCCTTCGTGTCGTCCCTGGCCGAGCGCGTGCCGGGGGCCCGGCCGAGGCCCCTCGGGGTGGCGCCGGTCGACGGGGCGGTGGCGATGGCCCGTTCACTCGTATGACACGCGGCGGACGCCGGATCCTCCCCGGTCCGACACAACCCGCCCGTAGATCTTCGCTCGTACGGCTCGGGAAAGCGCGTTCGACTCTCAGGTCGGCCGTCGCCCCGCGAGCCGCCGTCGATCGCACCACCTCCTTACCCACGGCCGCAGGGCCGATGAACTCAAGAGAGGCAGACGCATGCCGTCAGCAGCCGGGCACAGCTCCCCCTCGTCGGTCCGTGAACGCGCCGTGAACCGCAGGGGGTTCCTCAAGACCTCCCTGGGCGCCTCGGCCGGGGTCCTGGCCGCTCCCACGCTCGCCACCTGGCTGGCCGCCACGGACGCGAAGGCGGCCACGGCATTCGCCGCGTTCGTCGACGACTACAAGACCAACGTCGTCGCGAACCAGACGCCCGAGACCAACGCCGTGGTCCGGATCCTCGGCGGCTTCGCCAAGGTGTGGAAGACGGGCGACGCCTGGAACACCGGCACACCGCTGATGCCCGAGGTGCTGCGCGCCAACATGCGCTACTGCGCCCGGGTCACGTCCGCACGGACGGAGGAGCAGGCCAAGGAGGCGTTCGTCCACGACCGCCAGCACCAGAGTTACGCCATGATCGGGGGCCTCGGTCCGCTGGCCGACCTGTACAAGGCGGGCGCCAAGGCGGTCACCTCGATCACCAGCGCTCCCGAGGGGACACCGGCCACCACGATCAGCGACGCCGTCCCGGCCGGCGCCCCCGCGGGATCCGCGCTCGGCGCCGGCTCCTACGACTCGGCGCTCGGCCAGGTCGCCAAGCTGGTCGACACCGTGCGCGGCCCGTTCGCCTCGGGCAACCCCGCCAAGTTCACGTTCCAGTACCCGCGCCCGTGGCGCATGAACGAGGACAGCGAGGTCGTCGACACCGGCGCGAAGGACGCGCTCGGCTACCCGGTCTACGACTCGAAGGTGGTCGTCGTCACGCAGCTGCTGCGGCAGCGCAGCACCAACGCGGCGGATGACGGCGGCTTCCCCAGCGGTCACACCAACGCCTTCCACCTGGCGGCCCTGGCCTTCGCCTACGCGGTGCCCGAGCGGTTCCAGGAACTGGTGACCCGTGCCTTCGAGCTGAGCCACACCCGGATCATGTCGGGCATGCACTCCACGGTCGACGTCATCGGCGGCCGGATCATGGCCACCGCCCTGGCCGCCGCCGCACTGGCCGACCCGGCGAACGCCGGTCTCAAGGCCGCGGCGCGCGCCCAGGCCCTGGCGTACTTCCAGGACAAGACCGGCACCACGGCGGACACGCTGTACACGTACGCCCACTCGGACGGCTCCGACCCGTACGCCGACCGGGACGCCAACGAGCGTGCCGTGGAACCCCGGCTGACCTACGTGCTGACCCGGCGCGGCCGCAACGAGCCGCTGACCGTGCCCAAGGGCGCGGAGGTGCTGCTGGAGACGCGACTGCCGTACCTGGACGCGGCGCAGCGCCGCGACGTGCTGCGGACGACCGCACTGCCCTCGGGTTACGTCCTGCTGGACGGGTTCGAACAGTGGGGCCGGCTGAACCTTTTCGCCGCGGCGGACGGATACGGCGCCTTCGACTCCGACGTGACCGTCACGCTCGACGCGGCGGCCGGCGGCTTCCGGGCTGCCGACAGCTGGCGCAACGACATCGACGGCGACGGCGGCCTCACCAAGCGCGGCAGCGGCACGCTGGCCCTGACCGGCCACAACCGGTACACCGGCGGCACCGTGCTGGAGGAGGGTGTGCTGGTCGCCGGTTCGGCCCACGCGCTGGGCCACGGTGGTGTGCGGGTGACCGGCGGGACGCTGAAGCTCGGCAAGTCGCTGCAGGTCCACGGCACGTACGCGCAGGAGTCCGGCAGCCTGGAGGTGACGCTGCGGTCGGGTCAGGAGCCGGTCCTGGAGGTGACGCGCCGGGCGGTGCTCGGCCGGGGCAGCACGCTGTCGCTGCGCCTCGACGCGAAGCGGCCGCCGGCCGCGGGCAGCACGGTCCGCGTGCTCGGCGCCCCGGTGCTGCGCGGCCAGTTCGACCGCGTCGAGCTGGACTCCGACACGCTGCGGGCCGTACCCGTCCACACGGCGGAAGGTCTGTCGGTACGACTCCTGAAGCGGTAGCGCCCCCGGTGGCGGGAGCTGATGCAGAGTAGGCGCATGAGACGCCGTCACATCGCTCCCGCCACCGCCCGCCCGGTGTCACCGCGGGGCGGATGATGACGCGCGAACGGCCCTCGGTCCTCGACCCGGCCCCCGGGGCGCCCGGCGTCCGGCCGCCGGGGCGTTCGCGGTCCCGCGGACGCCGGCTGGTGCCGCTCCTCGTGGTCGTGCTGCTCGCCCAGATGGCCGCGGCGATGGTGACCACCGCCGTCCAGCAGACCCCGACCATCGACGAGCCGGTGTACGTGGGGACGGCCGCCGACTACCTGCACGAGCACCGCGTGCGCTTCAACCCCGAGCATCCGCCGCTGGGGAAGCTGGTCGTCGCCGTCGGCGTGGCCCTGGCCGACCCGCACGTCGATCCGTCCTTCACCGGCGGCCAGGGCGCCCTCGGGCGGCACCTGTTGTACGAGTCGGGCAACAACCCCTGGCGGCTGATGCTGTGGGCCCGGCTTCCGGTGATCGCGCTGACGCTGCTGTTCGGGCTCGTCGTCTTCGCCTTCGCCCGTGAACTGGCCGGGCCGGTGGGCGCCTTGGCGGCCCTCACCCTGTACTCCTTCTCCCCCGACGTCATCGCCCACGGCTCGCTGGCCACGCTCGACGTGCCGACGGCCGGGTTCCTGCTGACGTCGGTGTGGCTGCTGTGGCGGGCGCGCGGGCGGCCCCGGCTGTGTCTGCCGCTCGCCGGAGCGGCGCTCGGCGCGGCCCTGGCCACGAAGATGAGCGCGCTGGCGGCCTTCCCGGTGCTGCTGGTACTGGCCGCGGTGTCGGTCTGGTGCGCGGACACGGTTTCGGCGGACCGGCGCGGGAAGCTGCTGCGGGCGGCCGGGGGCGCCGCCGTGGTGGCGCTGGTCGCCGTGGCCGTCGTCTGGGCGTCGTATCTGGCCGTCGATCCACGGCTGCGCTGGTCGCCGCAGCAGTACGTGCCCGTCGTGCACGGGCGGCGGGGGCTGCTGGTGGAACTGCTGCCGTTCCCGGAGGCGTTCCGGGACGGGATGCGGATCCAGTTCGCTCTGGAGAACCGGCCGTGGCAGGGCTTCCTGTTCGGGCGGGTCTACGAGGGGTCCCTGTGGTACTACCTGCCGGTGGCACTGCTGGTGAAGACGCCGCTCGGCATGCTCGCGCTGTGGGCGGCCGGTGCCGTCGTGGTGGTGGCGGTACGCAGGCTGCGGCCCGTGGCGCCTTATCTGCTGCTGCCGGCCGCGGTGCTGCTGGCGGCGGCCATGGAGGGGGCGAGGGACCTCGGCACCCGGTACGCCGTCTTCCTGCCGATGTTCCTGGCGGTGGCGGCCGGCTGTGTCCTGGTCCCGCGGTGGCGGTGGACGCCGGTGGCGACGGGGGCGCTGGTGCTGTTCGTCGCGGTCAGCTCCCTGCGGACGTTTCCCTGCTATCTGCCGTACTCCAACGAGGCGTTCGGCGGCCCGGCCAAGACCCGGCTCAGACTGCACGACTCCAACGTCGACTGGGGCCAGGACCTCGGCCGGCTCGCCGACCGGCTGCGGGAGCGGTACCGGGGCGAGCGGGTCTGGCTCGTGTACAAGGGCAGCGGTGTGCCGTCGTACTACGGCATCG
Organism: Streptomyces sp. NPDC033131; assembly: GCF_055578365.1. Taxonomy (NCBI): domain Bacteria; kingdom Bacillati; phylum Actinomycetota; class Actinomycetes; order Kitasatosporales; family Streptomycetaceae; genus Streptomyces; species Streptomyces sp. NPDC033131. The sequence continues at coordinate 212,575 of NZ_JBVIPA010000004.1, read as the reverse complement.
ACGCAGCCGATCCGCTCACGGCGCCCCGGCGCGAAGTACGCGGACTGCTGGCCGTGTCGGACTCCTCGGTTGCCAAAGCGAAGGGTCGGCTGGCCGGATTGCTCGACAGCAGTCGTGCGGTCGACCAGGTCGGTCACTCGATCACGATCTACCGCCGCTGACGTCCGCTCCTCCTAGTGAGCCGCGTACTGGAAACCGTCGGCGCTCACGTGCGACATCACGCTGCTGGCCAGCCGGTAGCGGCCGTTGGGCACCTGCGCCGACCTGGTGATGTGCACGGCGAGCGGGCCGGCCCACTCGTAGCCCTTGTGTTCGGCGTGCCGCATCAGACAGTCGGTGAGTGCCTGGCCGACGTTGGTGCCCCGGCGTGAAAGCTCGTCGTGGACGGAGTCGGCGAGTTCGATGTCGTAGGCGTTGGGGACCACGACACGGGTCTCGCTGCACACGACCGCGTTGCTGTCGCACTCGCGTCGCAACGCGTCCAGGAGCTCGACGGGTTCCTTGTCGATGACCCGCGCCCACAGCGCCTCCCACCGGTTCTCCAGGGCCTGTTCCACTGCGCTGAGTGCGCTCATTCGCCTCTCACCTGCCGAAGAGTTGATGCGTATGCCGGCTTCGAAAGTCGTCGTCGAAGGGCCTTCGCCGGGGCGGGTGCCCGGCCGGCGCGACCGTATCCGCCCTTTCGGCGGCTCGATCCTTCGTTCTCGGGCCGGCCGTCCGTGGCCGCCGCTCGAGCCGCCGGCCGCCACGGTGCGTGAGCTATGTTGAGGCACTGTGGGAGACAAAGGAGGCGCCGTGCCATCGCCGCAGCAGGCACGCGCCCAGGCATCCGCGATCACCTCGGGGAAGACCGCACCGGAGGCGGAGGTCTCCCCGACTTCGCAGCTCAGGGGCCTGTTCGACCGGCCCCGGCTGTCCCCTGGGCAGCGCCGCATCGCCCAGTACCTGATCGAGCACATCACCGAGGCGGCCTTCCTCTCGATCACCGATCTCGCGGAGCGTGTCGGCGTGAGCCAGCCGTCGGTGACGCGTTTCGCCGCGGCGGTGGGCTTCAGCGGTTACCCCGCGCTACGGGAGCGGCTCCAGTCGATCGCGCTCGCCACCCTCGCCGGCGGTCCCCCCGCGGCGGAGGAGAACGGCAGCAACGAACTCCAGGCGGCGGTCGACGCCGAGATCGACAACCTGGAGAACCTGCGGCGCGACTTCGCCGACCCCGACCAGGTGATCGACGTCGGCCGCGAGCTGTCCCGGTCGACCCCGCTGACCCTCCTGGGCCTGCGCATCTCGGCGTCCCTGGCCGAGTACTTCGCCTACGCGGCCCGCCGGGTCCATCCCGACGTGCGGCTGGTCACCCGGGGCGGCAGCGTCGCCTACGACGCGCTGCTCCAGTCGCGCGAGGCGGGCGGTACCTGGGTGCTGGCGTTCTCGATGCCCCGGCACGCCCAGGAGACCCTGACCGCGGTACGGGTCGCGCGCAGCGCCGGACTCAAGGTGGCGCTGATCACCGACCTGGCGCTCGGACCGGTGGCCGACGAGGCGGACGCCGTCTTCGCCACCGGGACCGGGTCCCGGCTGGTCTTCGACTCGTACGCCGCGCCGGGCGTGATGGCCGCCGCGCTGCTCCAGGCCATGACCGACGCGGACCCGGAACGCACGCAGGCCCGGCTCGAGGACTACGAGCACATCTCCGACCAGCACCAGTTCTTCCTGCGGGACTGACGACCCACCCCTACATCGGACACACGGGGAACATCCGTCACATACCGCGCATGAATGTTTTCATGCTTCTTGCAAAGCGGACGGCATATATAAATACTGCTCACGGATCGCACTCCCGGTCATTCCGGGACACACGTTCCGTCCGCATCCGCCCGCACAGAGACGACGGTCCGCCCATGCGCATGCCGCACCGCACCCCGCGCGGGCACCGTCCGACGTCGCGGGCTCCTGCACGGACATCTGATGCCGCCGGCTCCTACCCGCGCCGGCGCCCAGGGTGTTCGGTCGGGCATCGCTTGCGCGAGCGCCCGTGGCGGCCCCGGTCATCCCCTGGACCGGGGCCGCGCCACCCCGTCGGATCACCCCGCACGACGACGCACCCCCGGAAGCGATGACCATGACCCTGACGACCACACGAACGACCAAGCGGATCAGCCCGGACTGGCCGTGTCAGGTAAAGAACCCCGGCAGCTACGACTGGGAGCGCTCGGCCGCCAAGTGGCTGCGCGAACTGGTGCCGGCCCGCTACGCCAGCTACCCGGCCCTGATCCGTCACCCGGTACTGCTCGCCCGGCATGCCCAGATCCAGGTCCAGCAGGAGGTGCGGGTCGCCCGCACCGCCCTGCAGACCGCACGCGCCGACCTGCCCGGACTCGGTCTTCCGGAGTCGGTCATCGAGCACACGATCAAGCTGTACGCGGCGGAGGTCCTGCAGCTGCAGCACATCGCCCGCAGCGTGCGGGCGGTCACGCAGGCGCTCATCGAGCACGGACACGGACGCTGACCCGGCGCGATCCTCGGCCGCCCGGCCCACGCCCCGGTGCGTGACCGCTGCCCGGGGGCATGAGCCGCGTCTCGCGTGGCACCCGTGGTGAGCATGAGCACCACCGACGTACGGCAGGGCGATCCGGTCACCACGGTCCTCACCTGGCAGGTGCGCCCCGGCCACGAGCAGGAGTTCGAGCAGTGGACGCACGGGATCACCCGCTGCGCCAGACGCTTCCCCGGCAACGAGGGCGTCTCCTGGCTGCGGCCCGAGGACGGTCACCGCTTCCACGCGGTGCTGCGCTGGTCCGATCCGCACCGGCTCGCCGCCTGGCTGGAGTCGGAGGAGCGGGCCACGTGGCACGGACGGATCGAGGGCGTCGCGACGGAGATCGGCAGTGAGCGCCAGTCGACGACCGGGATGGAGACCTGGTTCGCTCTTCCAGGCACCACCGTGCAGGCCCCGCGCCGCTGGAAGATGGTGCTCACCACCTTCCTCGGCGCCTACCCGTTCACGTTCCTGATCCAGTGGCTGGTGGCTCCGCACACCCTGACCTGGCCCCTGCCGTTACGCGCCGCGGTGTTCCCGATCGTGCTCCTGCCGGTACTGACGTATCTGGTCATGCCACTGCTGAGCCGCCTGCTGCGGCTGTGGCTCTACCCGCCGCCGGATCGCTGAGACACCTCCCGTGCGGCGGACGGCGGGCGCGTTGCCCGGCCCGTCTCGCCGGCTTCACCGGTGCGTGCGATCAGCGGGCGCAAGTCAGTGATCGGCACACCTCCGATGTGCGATGCTCAACACGTGACCAGCGAGCCCGCCAGCCCCGAGCCCGGCGCCGCGCCCGACATGGCAGCGCTGGCGAAGGTTGTCGCCCGTCAGCGCGCCGAACTGGACCGGCTGCGCGACCAGGCGGCGATGTCGGCCGTTCTCGAACGGGCCAAGGGTGTGCTGATGGCGCTGACCGGCTGCACGCCGAACGCCGCCGGCGAGGAACTGCAGCAGCGTGCCAAGGCCGCGAACCGCTCGCTGCTGGAGGAGTGCTGGATCACTCTCGGCGAACTGGTGCCTCCTCTACAGCACGCCGCAACGCAGCCGGACGCCGCCGGCTCCGGCGCCTCGGCTCCTTCCCTCGACGACCCCCGGCCCGGTGTGCCGGCCACCCGGGACACCCTCGAAGCGGAGGACGCCGACGATACGGACGACGCTTTCGTCGCCCTCGGCCGGCTCGGTGAGGCCCTGGCCCGCGTCGGCACCCCGCAGGACCTCGCCCGGTGTCTGCTGGACCACCTGAGGCCCGAGCTGGACGCCGACGCGGTCATGATCTTTCAGCACCTGCCCACCGGGGGACTGGAACTGGTCGGGCACTGCGGGATCGGCGACCTCCTGGCCACGCAGTGGCGGCAGGTGCCCCCGCTGACCGGGGTCGCCGCCCTGGACGCGCTCCGCGCGCGGGAGCCGCGCTGGCTGGAGGACTTCGACACGGACCGGGAGCGGTACCTGCTCATAGGGGACCCGCCGGAGCGCTGGCGCTCCCGCGCCTGGCTGCCGGTGCCGGCCGGGGACACCGCCGAGGTCTGCATCGGCGTCCTGCGCGAGCGCGGCGGGCCGTTCACCCCGCCGGCCCGCCGGCTCCTGCGGGCGGTCGCCCGGCTGTGCGCGGGCCGGCTTCGAGCCTTCGGAGCCCGGCCGGAGCATGCCGCGAACAGCGCCGTCCAGGCGGTGTTCGACGCACTGCCGGGTGCGGCGATGCTGCTGTCACCGCTGACCGCCTCCTCGGGGGAGGTGGAGGACTACCGCATCGACGCGGCGACGCCGGACGCGGCCGACATCGTCGGCCGTACCGGGCACGAGCTGGTGGGCCATCGGATCCTGGAGTGCTTCCCCAGCATGGCGGGCGCAGAGCTGTGGGAGGGATGTCTGCGCACACGGGAGACCGGGGAGCCGTTCGAGGGCCCGCCGTTCGCCCATCATCAGGTCGTGGCCGGCAGCGCCGAGCTGTCGACGTACTCGGTGCGGGCCGCCCGGCTCGGTGACGGACTGGTCCTGGCCTGGGTCCGGCAGGACTCCTCGGACCGGCAGGAGCAGCGGCTGGCCGACGTGCAGCGGCTGGGCAACCTGGGCTGGGCGACCTGGAATCTGGTCACGCACGAGGTCAACTGGTCGTCCCAGGTCTTCGACATCCTCGACCGGGACCCCGCGCGCGGCCCGGTCCAGCTCGCCGACCTCCCGGGCCTTGCGCTGCCCGAGGACGTGCCGGCACTGATCCGTGCCATCCGGGACATCGTGCGCGACGGGTACCAGTTCGACGTCCCGTTCCGGATCAGGACGGCCGACGGGGTCCGGCATCTGCGGGCCGTCGCCGAGGCGGTGGCTGCCGCCGACGGCACACCCGTCGAGGTGCACGGCTTCGTGCAGGACCTCACGGCGCAGCGCAGCGCCGAACTCGCCCTGCTGGAGAGCGAGCAGGAGATCCTGACCCAGCACGGCGTACTGCGCGCCGAGCGGACGCTGGCCGCCCGGCTGCAGCACGCGTTGCTGCCGCTGCCCACCCGGCCGGTGCGGCTGGCCGACCTGCGCGTCGAAGTGGCCTATCTGCCCGCCCAGTCGGGCATCCATGTCGGCGGCGACTGGTTCAGCGCCATCGAACTGCCCGACGGCGACGCCCTGTTCGTGGTCGGCGACGTCGCGGGGCACGGCATCGGTGCCGTCGCCACGATGGCGCAGCTGCGCTTCACCGCGAAGGGCATGGTCATCACCGGATCGTCGCTGACCGGTGCGCTCGCCCGCCTCAACACGCTGCTGCTGCACTCCCGTGACTCGCACGGCACCGCGACCATGGTCCTGGCCCGTTACACCCCCGGCGAGCGCCGGCTGGTGTGGGCGCAGGCGGGCCATCCGCCGCCGTTGCTGCTGCGCGACGGCGAGGTGCGCTATCTGGGCCGCCCGCGCGGGATGCTGATCGGGGCGAGCTCCACGCCGGTCTACGAGGAGGCGGAGTGCCTCCTGGAGCCCGGGGACCGGCTCATCCTGTACACCGACGGTCTGGTCGAGCGGCCCGCGGAGGGCATCGACCTGGGTCTGACGCGGCTCGCCGAGGCGGTCGTCACCCACCACACGGACGAGCCCGGTTCCCTGAGCCCTCTGCTCGCCGCGGTGCTGGAGGGTGAGCGGCGCGACGACGTCTGCGTGGTCGACATCCGGGTGCCCGACGAGCCGGAGTGAGGGGCGGCCGGGGCGGTCCGCCGCGTCGTTCACTCGTCCCCGCGATGCCGCCAGTACCAGAACGCCCCCACGACGAAGGCCAGCAGGAACACGGCGGGCAGTACCAGGCCCGGGATACGGGAGCCGCTCATCGGCGTGGCCTTCGGTTCGGGTGACGCGAGGTCCCTCGCACAGGGAGCTGCCCATCGTGGCGGCAGCCGCTCCGTGATCGCCGTCACTTTCCCGACGCGTTGCCCGGTGTTCGAGCAGCGGGGCGGAACGTCAGTCCACCGGGTGACCGGGTGCGATGGTGACGGCGTCGCCGAGGCGCAGCAGCGGCCGGTCGTCGCTCCCCTCGCGCTCGCCCCAGGCCACTGGGTCGAGCACGAAACCGACGTGGTCGCCTCCGTCGACGTCCCGCACGACCGCGCCGACGAACCAGGCCGCCGCGTCGTCCAGGACGGCCGCTCCGCCGTGCTCCTCCCGCCAGCCGACGTGCTGGAACTTGTCCGTCGAGTCGCCGGTCCGCCCGCCGAGCAGCTCGGCCAGCGCGCGCTGTTCGCGGGTGAGCAGATGCACGGCGAGGAACGGCGCGTTTCGAGCGACGCGGTAGGTGCGGTTCACCGTGGACAGCCACACCACGAACCGCACCGGCCGGATGGAGCACTGTGAGGCGAACCCGACCAGACAGCCCGACCGGTCCCCGCCGGCCGTGGCGGTCACCACGCACATGTCCGGGTCCAGCCGGCCGGTGAACCTGTCCATACCCGCCATGCTCGCATCACTCCCGTCGGGTGGGTGTCGTGCGAGGGGTACCCCGGTTTCAGGTGAGCACGGCACGGCCCGCCCATGCCGTCCGGACCCGTGGACGAACCGTGCGGACGGCCTCGCGTCAACCGCCCGTACGGGACTCCAGTGCGAGCCGGGTGTCGTCGCCGTACACGCCGGTCTCGTCGCCGCGGATGCCGTACCAGACCTGGAAGCGGGCCACCGCCTCGGTCAGGTCGGCGTCGTAACTGCCGCTGGTGGAGCCCTGGTCGTAGACGTCCGGGATGCGCAGAAGGCGTTGCTGGAGGTCGGTCACCTCAGGCCCGGCGGCTCCTTCGCGGAGGGTGCCCGGGCCGTCGGGGTCGGTCGCGCCCGAGGCGGCGGGCGGGGGCGCGGCGGGAGCGGACGCGGTCGGCGTCGGCGGTGAGGGCTGTGCCGCGTCGGCACCGCTCCGGTCGGGCAGCAGGAACGCGCAGCCGAAGCCGACCAGTGCCGCAGCGACCACGGCGGCCACGACGGTGGTGCGACGCAGGCCGGGCACGCGTCCGACGGGGCCGCCGCCCCGTACCGGGTGGCCACCGGCCCGCACCGGGTGGCCACCGGCCCGCACCGGGTGGCCACCGGCCCGCACCGGAGGGTCGGCGAACCCCACCGCACGGCCGCCGGGCCCGGTCACCGGCCCGTTTCCGGTGACCGGGGCCATCTCCTGCGTCTCCGCCTCGGGGCGGGGCAGCGTGACGACCTCATAGCCGTCGCCGCGTTCCTGGTACTGCCCGGTCTGCTCGCGGAACTCCCTGATGAGCTCCGCGAGGGCGTCGGTGTTGCGAGGACGCAGCACGCGGACCGGTTCGAGCGGCTCCCCGCCGGGTCGCTCAGGCGGCTGCCCGCGATCGGTCGGTGTCGGCATACGGCTCTCCCTCCGTCCCTTTCGCAAGGGATCTCCGGCATCCCCCGGGGAGTGATACGCGCCCGCCGGTCGGGGAGTTCAGTGCCCGCGGAGGATCAGCGTCGGCCCGGGCCGCCCGCGCGCGGTTCCGCGGAGAGGAAGCGGTGCAGGGACGCCTTCATCGCGCTGACGAACGCGTCCCTGTCCTTGTCGCTCAGGGCGTCCAGGGACAGGTAGGGGTTGAGGTCCTCCAGCTCGACGAGCAGCAGTTCGCCGCCCGGGGCACGGCAGGCGTCGACCCGCTGGATGCCGTGGTCGATGGTGTTCCAGTCGATGAACCGCCGGGCGAACTCCAGGTCGTCCGCGGTGGGTTCGTACGGTTCCAGCTGCCAGCGCCGGTCCGGGTGCGGCGCGTACAGGGCGTACTGGAAGTCGTGGTCGACGAAGTAGAAGGACACCTCGTAGGCGAAGTCGATGCACGGCTGCACCAGGACGTGCCCGTCCACCAGGTCACGCAGGCCGTCGGCGGGGACGATCCGCAGACCCACGGAGTCCGCGCCGAGCTTGGGCTTGACGACGTACCGCTGCGTCTCGGGCAGCCGGTGCAGGTCCTCCGGGCGGTCGACGGTGGGGATGACCGGGTGTCCGGCGGCGCTCAGGTCGAGCAGGTACTGCTTGCCGACCATGTCGGCCCGGCCGGAGAGCTGGTTGTAGACGCGGGCGCCACGGGCGAGCGCCCGCTCGCGGAACCCGTCGTACGCCTCCTGGTGGGTCAGCACCGGACCGCTGTTGCGGACGACGACGGCGTCGAAGGCGTCCATCACAGCGGCCGCGTCCCGCGGGTCGCACAGCGCCAGGTCGAAGTCCTCGCGCAGACGGGCGGTGAGGAAGATGTCCTCGTCGCAGTAGCGCCGCCCGCTTGCCTGGTAGGCCAGGTCGGTGACGTACAGAAGGCGGGGGCGGGCGGGCGGCATATGGGGCTCCTCGGCAGCGCGGAGAGCCGATCGTATGCGAAGGCGAACACCGTGAGCACACAGAGCACTCAGTTCCCTCGTGGTGTTGCACTGAGTGCCATCCCGTTCGGTCAGGTGCTACTTTCCCGTCCATGAGCTCCAGCAGCGCGACGCCCCGACGCGGAGACAAGGCGCAGGCGGCGGCCGCGAAACCGCCCATGCGGGACGCGCTGGTCGCGGCGGCCTTCCGGCTGTTCCTGGAGCGGGGGTACGAGCAGACCACGGTCGACGACATCGTGGCGCTGGCCGGGGTCGGACGCCGGTCCTTCTTCCGCTACTTCCCCTCCAAGGAGGACGTGGTCTTCCCGGACCACGAGCGGTGCCTGGCCGACATGACGCGGTTCCTGGCCGCCGGCGACGACGCGGACGAACCGGTGGGGCGGGTCTGTGACGCGGCCCGGCTGGTGCTGCGGATGTACGCCGAGAACCCGACGTTCTCCGTGCAGCGCTACCGCCTGACCAAGAAGGTCCCGGGCCTGCGCGCGTACGAGCTGTCCGTGGTGTGGCGCTACGAGCGGGCCCTGGCCGAGTATCTGCGGGGCCGGTTCGCCGGCCGCCGCGACGGGACCCTGCAGGCCGACGTGATCGCCGCCGCCGTGGTCGCGGCACACAACAACGCGCTGCGCTCCTGGCTGCGTTCGGACGGGCAGGGTGACGCGAGCACGACGGTCGACCACGCGCTCGGCTATGTGCAGTCCGCCTTCGGCAGCCCTGCCGCGTCTCTCGCCGGCGAGCAGCCGGAGGACGTGGTGGTCGTCGTCTCCCGGCGCGGGGCGCCGCTGTGGCGGGTCGTCCAGGAGATCGAGACGGCGCTCGCGCGCGACTGACGTCGCCCCCAGGACAGGTACCTCGCCCGCACCTTCTCAGATCAGGGGTACGGAGTGCCTTTACGAGTGGCACTGAGTGCCATACCCTGAGGGCGTGCACGGTGGCACGGCGACCGGGCACGTGCGTGCACGGTGATCCGCGCACGTGGGATTCCGGCCGAGCGCAGGGAGTTGACCAACGTGTACCACCCCTCAGGAAGCGTTGTCCGTCAGTCAGCCGGCTTCGCGACGGGCCTACTGGATCCGAAGACCCCGGATCGCAGGAGCGCGGACACGGACACCATCCTCTTCCAGCGCTGCACCTGGTGCGGCACCGCCATGTACCACCGGCTGCTGTGCCCGGTGTGTCAGGGCAGCGACCTGCGGACGGAGCGCAGCGAGGGCACCGGGACGGTCCGCCACTCCTCGGTGGTGCACCGCAACACCCCCGCCGCCCGCAACGTGTCCCTGATCGAGATGGCCGAGGGCTTCGTCCTGCGCGGCCGGGTCATGGGCCCGCCCATCGGCATCCACAGCGGTGACCGGGTCCGGCTGTCCACCGCGAAGGACCCGGTCCGGGGCGAGCCGGTCTTCCAACTGCTCGACGAGCCCTACCGCGCCTGGAGCTGACACGCGTCGGTCCCCGTCGGGAACCGCCCGCCGGGCGCGAAGCGGCGGCTGAAGCAACGCCGCGGTGCTCCCGCCGCACGAGCCGCCGGATCTCTCCGACGCGGCGCCTCACCGCACTCACACTCCGGGCACCACCTCCCCCACCCTCACCGGCCGTCCCGTCTCGAAGCACCGGTTGGCGGCCAGTCCGACGGCCAGCGCGAGAGCGCCGTCGCGTTCGGTGGCCGTCGGGTGCCCCTGGGCCCCGAGGCCGGTGGGCGCCCCTGCGGCCCCGGCCCCGAAGAGCGCGTCGAGCATGCGCGGATCGCCTCCGCCGTGGGATTCGTGAGCGGTGGCGAGCGGGACGTCGACCGGGGGCCGCCACAGCGGACGCAGGGTGAGCCGTGCCCCGCCCGCGTGCTCGGCGGCCGTGTCGCCGTGCAGCGCGCCGCTGCCGGAGGTGATCCGGATGCGAGGCGGCTGCCAGCGGCTCTCCTCCACCTCGAGCTCGAGCCGGCCCGCGCTGCCGTTGAACATGACCCGGTAGCCCTCCCACGGGGAGTAGGCCGTCAGGTGGTACGTCATCGTCGCGCCGCGGGCGTAGCGGACGAGGACCGCCATGTCGTCCTCGATGGTGACGGGGCCGTCGAAGACGTTGCGGTCGCGGACGTAGCCGTCGTCCTGCTCGGCGTCGAGGTAGAGGGCGCGCAGGGTGTCGTCGGCCGTGAGATCCAGGGCGAAGGGGTCCTCGGCGGCCGGGGCGGCGCCGTGGGCGCGGTCGTAGTCGCGGCGCAGGCCGTGGCGTTCGCCGGCCTCACGGCCGTAGAAGGCGAGCCGCCCGTAGCCGAAGACCTCCCGCGGCCGGTCGGCGAGCCACCAGTTGACCAGGTCGAAGTGGTGGCTGGACTTGTGCACCATGAGGCCGCCGCTGTGCCGCTTCTCGCGGTGCCAGCGGCGGAAGTAGTCGGCGCCGTGGCGTACGTCGAGCAGCCACTCGAAGTGGACGGACAGGATGTCGCCGATCGCGCCGTCGGCGAGCAGGGACCGGACCTTCTCGTGGGCGGGGTTGAAGCGGTAGTTGAAGGCGACGGTCAGGGTGTTGCCGGTGTCGCGGACCGTGTCGAGGATGCGGGCGCAGCGCTCGGCGTCGACGGTCATGGGTTTCTCGGTGACCACCCGGCAGCCGGCTTTCAGGGCCGGCACGATATAGCGGTCGTGTTCGGCGTCGACGGTGGTGACGACGACCTCGTCGATGTCCTCCTGGGCGAGCAGGTCGGCGAAGCGGTCGGGGTCCCACTGGGTGGCGGCGGGTTCGCCGGCCTCGGTGAGCAGCCGGTTGTGGAAGGCCATCCGGGTCGGGCTGGGGTCGCACAGGGCGGCGACGTGGTGGCCGGGACGTTCGGCGAGGGCCCGGGTGAACATCTGGGCGCGGTGACCGGTACCGACGATCGCTGCGCGGTGGTGGGTGGGTCGGCTCATGGAAAGCGCTTCCCCCACCGCGTCCCCGACTAGTCCTCCGCCGTTCCCGACCAGTCCTCCACCCCTCCCCGACCGGCCCTCCGCCCGCCCTCCCCCTGGCTTGATCACATCGCTCGGCCGCGGTCATTTCCTCTGCACAGACAACCCACAGCCCCATTCCTCCCGTCCTGTGTGACGCGAGAGGCCCCCGGGACCAACGGGGTGCCCGCGCTTGGGTTTTGAGGAGGGGAACCATTGATCCGTGCCCGGCGAATATGTGTGACCGCCGTGGCGGTGCTGGCGGCCCTGGCGGGATCGCCCGGACCGGCACAGGCTCAACAGCCACCGGAGACGGGGCCGTCGAGCGCGAACGCCGACGGCGGGCTGCCGCCGGGCTGGCGGCTCGGCGGGGAGGGTGCCGCGCGCGAGCTGGTCTGGCGGGCACCGAAGCCCGTGCCGATGGGCGACGCGCGTGTCGAGTTCCATGCCGAGGGCCGGCTGCTCGGGGTGCCGAAGGCCGGGAAGGACGGCCGGACGTTCCGGCTGGACCTCGGCGAGGCCGGCTCGGAGCGACTGACCGACCTCCAGGTGCTGGCGAGCGGGCGCCGGTTGGACGCGACGACGACCGACACGCCCCGCGAGCGGGATTCCCGGGCCGCCACGCAGCCGCCGGCCGCGCCGCCGGCCGGCGGTGTCGATCCCGGCAAGCCCGGCTCGTACCGCACGGTCACCGGTGCGTACGACCTCGACCCGGTGAAGCTGCCCGGATTCCCCTCCCCCGTCGAGATGCGCGCCGAGGTGGTGGCCCCGAAGGGCGCCACGGGCAGTCGCCCGCTCGCACTGTTCCTGCACGGCCGTCACTCCACCTGCTACAAGCCGGGCGGCGACGACGTGACCGGTGAATGGCCCTGCCCGGCCGGCACGAAGCCGATCCCCAGCCACAAGGGCTACCTGCGTGACCAGAAGCTCCTGGCCTCCCAGGGCTATGTGACGGTGTCGATCTCGGCCAACGGCATCAACGCCCAGGACTGGGCCGCCGACGACGGCGGCGCGCAGGCACGTTCGTCGCTGGTGCGCCGACACCTCGCCCGCTGGGCCGGCTGGGCCGCCCACCGGTCCACCGCCCCGGCCGTCGTACGCGAGGCCCCGAAGGCGGACCTCTCCCGCGTCCTGCTCGTCGGCCACTCGCGGGGCGGCGAGGGCGTGAACCGGGCCGCCATGGACAGCCTCTACCCGCCGCCCGCAGCCCAGGACGGCTACCGGGGCCCGGTGCGCTGGAAGGTACGCGGCACCGTGCTCATCGGACCGACGATCTTCGGCCAGAATCCGGTCGCGGACGTGCCGTCGGTGACGATCCTGCCGGGCTGCGACGGCGACGTGTCCGACCTCCAGGGCGAGGTCTACGTCGACGGGACACGCGGCATCAGCCGGGGCACCGCCCTGCACAGCGCCGTCTACATGGTCGGCGCCAACCACAACTACTTCAACAGCGAGTGGACCCCGGGCCAGGCCGAGGCGCCCGCCGACGACGACTTCTGGGAGGACGAGGAAGCACCGGACCCGGTGTGCTCGACGGGTACCGCGACCCGGCTGACCGCCGACCAGCAGCATCGGGCGGGGGCCACCTACATCGCCGCCGCGGCCGGGCTGTTCGTCGGCGGGGACGACCGGGTGCGTCCGCTGCTCGACGGCTCGGGCAGGCGGGCCCCCTCCGCCGATCCCGCCCGCGTGCTCACCCACGCGGTCGGCGCACGCCGCGGTGCCGGGTTCCTGCCGGACGGCCCGGTCGAGGTGACCGGCGCCAAGCTGTGTTCGGCGATCGACCCCGACCCGGCCGTCGCCTGTCTGGACCCCGAGGCCGCCGGCTCCTCGCCGCACTTCGCGTGGTGGGAGACGGGACAGGAGACCGGCCGCCGCGCGGTCGCGCTCACCTGGTCGGCGCCGGGTTCGGCGGCTCGGGTCAGCCCCGCCGAGCCGCTCTCCCTCGCCGGTTCCAGGGACCTGGCGCTGCGCGTCTTCGTGCCGCCGAACACGACCGGCACGCAGCTCGACGTGTCCGTCACCGACACCGCCGGACGCCGCGCCGCGCTCGGCCGGGTACAGGTGGACGGGTTACCCGGCAGCGGCCGCACCTCCTCCTACTGGGCACGCGAGGTGCGCGTCCCGCTGACCGCGGCCATCCGGGCCGGTCTCGATCTGCGGCACGTCAAGTCCCTCGCTCTGACCCCGCGTTCGCAGTCGGGGCAGGCCTGGCTGATGGACGCCTGGGGCTGGGCCCCCGGGACTCCGGCGGTGAAGGCGGCCCCGCTGCCGCGCGTCGACGTCGGCCGCACGCTCGTCAAGGAGGGCGACTCGGGCAGCCGCACCTACCGCGTTCCGGTCGAGATCTCCGGGCGCGGCAGCGGCCAGGTCCGTGTGTACGTCCTTGATCCGGACACCGACCTCGTCACGAACCGGCTGGTGACGGTACGGCCCGGTAGCGACGCCATCGACATACCGGTCGAGGTGAAGGGCAACACGCGCTTCGCCGACGACGTACGGCACGACATCGTCGTGAAGGCGGTACGCAACGCGGTGATCGGCTCGCACCGGGGCGGCGTGACCGCGGAGAACGACGACCCCGAACCCGAGATCACCCTGACGCCGGTCGCGGACCGGGTGACCGAGGGGGAGACGCTGACCTGGCGGATGTCCCTGGCCGAGGCCGCCGACCTGGACATCTGGCAGCCGGTCCGGGTGCTTCCGGTCTCCGGGGGCGCCGAGTTGTCCACCAAGGACGTGGACCCGCAGTGGCTCATGGACAACTTCGGTGACTCGCCGGACCCGGAGCGCACGCTGTCCGAGGCCAACCTGTGGGTGTGGATGAGCGTCCCGGCCGGGAGCACCAGCGCCGACTTCACGGTGCCGACCGTGAAGGACCAGGTGGCCGAGCCGGCCGAGTCCATGCGTCTCGCGCCGACCGACTACGACGGCGAGCCGCTGCCCGGCCGCCCGGTGCTGACGGGCACGGTGCTGGACGCGTCGTAGGCCGCTCGCGTACGGGGGCACGGACCGCCCGGCCCGTGCCCCCGTACGTCACAGCGTCACGCGGATCCCGACGGTCCCGTCCGATCCCCGGCGCAGCCGGCTGCCGAGGAGGGTGAGGCGGCCGACGATGCCGTACTTGCGGGCGATCAGCCGGCGGTAGCGGGCGGTGGTCTGCGCGTCGGCGATCTCGGCGGTGGCGGGCACCTGGTCGCCGGTCGGGTTGCCGCGCAGGTCGCACGGGCCGACCAGGACGTCTCCGCGCGCCCGGATCCGCTTCACCTTCCAGGCGTCGGCGGCCGACCAGGCACCCAGCGCGTCCCCGTCGCGGACCACCCACACCGGGGTGGCGACTCCGGTGCCGTTCTTCCGATAGCTGGTGATCAGCAGATACTTGCCCGCACCGAGCCGCTCCAGCGGCGTGTCGTCCATGCGGGCAGTCTAGGCCCGCCGCAGCGGACGCGAGGAGGGCCGAGCGCCGGCCCCGGCGATCCGCAACGCCCCACAGCCGCGCCGCGCGTGCTCACGTCAGCGCAGCGCCGCCGCCATCCGTCGCACGCCCTCCTCGATGAGCTCCGGCGAGGTCGCCAGGTTCAGGCGTACGTGTCCGGCCCCGCCGGTGCCGAACGGGAGGCCGGAGCTGAGCGCCACCCGGCCGCGCCGCAGGAAGACGTCCGCCGGGTCGTCGCCGAGATCCAGTGCGCGGCAGTCGAGCCAGGCCAGATAGGTGGCCTCTCCGGGGCGGTGGGCGATCGCGGGCAGGTGCTCGGCCAGCAGGCCGGTGAGCAGACGCCGGTTGTCGTCGAGACCGGCGAGCAGGGCGTCCAGCCAGGCGGTGCCCTCGCGCAGGGCCGCGGTGTGGGCGATGACACCGACGTGGCTCGGGCCGTGCCCGACCTCTTCGGGCAGCCGGGCGAGGTCGGCGGCGGCCGCGGGGCCCGCGACCGCCAGCCCGGCCTTGAGACCGGCGAGGTTCCACCCCTTGGACGCCGACATGAGGGACAGGCCCCCCTCGCCGCCCGGCACGCTGAGGTAGGGCACGAAGCGCGCACCGTCGGCGACGAGCGGCGCGTGGATCTCGTCGGCGACGACCCGCACGCCGTACCGGGCGGCGAGGGCGGCAACTTCGACCAGTTCGGCGGCGGTGTGCAGCGTGCCGGTCGGGTTGTGGGGGCTGCACAGGAGGTAGGCGGCCCGGTGACCGCCGGAGACGGCCCGGCGGAAGGTGTCCCGCAGAACGCCGAGGTCCAGGCGCCCGTCCGGACCGAGCGGGGCTTCGACCACCCGCCGGTCCATGTGGCCGACGAACTGGAAGAACGGCGGGTACACGGGCGGGTTCACCACGACCGGGTCACCGGGCCCCGTCACCAGTTTGATCATCTCGACCACCCCGAGCATCACGTCCGGAACGATCGCGGTGCGTTCCACCGCGAGCCCGCCCCAGCCCCACCGTTCGTCGGCGAAGGAGGCGAGGGCCTCGGCGTAGGCGGTGCCGGCCGGGTATCCGGTGTCACCGAGTTCGAGGGCGTCGGTGACCGCGCGGACCACGGGTCCGGCGAGGGGGACGTCCATCTCGGCGACCCACAGCGGAAGGACGTCGTCGGGGTAGGAGCGCCACTTCATGCTCGTACGGCATCGGAGGCGGTCGAGGGTGAGTGCGCGCAGGGGATTCGGCTCACCGGACGGTTCGTGCGGGATCCTGGTCATGGCCACAAGATAGGGGCCGTGGGTGAGCTGACCCGTCGGCCGGTTGAGGCCGGTGGGGGGATGGGGTCCGCCTCCCGGATTCGGAGAGATCACGGATGCCGTGAACACGGCGGTCCCGGGCCGCGTATGGATAGTGGGTGCTCAACGACCGGAGGGCCCCGCGGTGTTCACACCGTGTGTTCGGGTTCGGGAGCCATGCATGAGGCACGCACGACGACGGGTCGTCCGGCGAGTGACACGGCTGGCGGCCGTCGGCGGACTCCTCCTGGGAGGCACGATGGTCACGCGGGCCATGGCGAGCGAGTCTCCGGACGCCGTCCCGCGGACGTACGCCCAGGAGGCCGCCGACACGGGGGCCGGTCTGGTCTCGCGGCTCGGGAGCTCCCGCACGGCGGGCACCTGGATCGGCGACGACGGCCGGCCGGTCGTCGCGGTCACCGACGAGAAGGCCGCCGCCGAGGTCCGCGGCGCGGGGGCCGAGCCGAAGGTCGTCTCGCACAGCATGAACGAGCTCAAGTCGGCCACACAGGCGCTGCGTTCGGCGCCCCGGGTGGCTGGGACGGCCTGGGCGATGGACTACCGGACCAACCAGATCGTGGTACGAGGCGACAGCACCGTCTCGGCCGCCGACTGGTCCAGGATGACGCGGGTCGCGGACGGCATCGGCGCCTTCGTGCGGATGGAACGCACCGAGGGCACGTTCACCCCCCGTCTCAACGGCGCGCTGCCGATCCTGTCGACCGCCGGACGCTGTTCGGCCGGCTTCAACGTGACCGACGGGAAACGTGACTTCATCCTCACCGCCGGGCACTGCGGGCCCACCGGTTCCGTCTGGTTCGCGGATGACGGAGGGAAGGAGCAGGTGGGCAAGACGGTCACGCAGAGCTTCCCGGGCGACGACTTCTCCCTGGTGCAGTACGCGGACGGCCGGGCGGGCGACGGTGCCGCCGTGGTGGCCATCGGTGAGGGCAAGGGAGTACAGATCACGGCCGCGGCCGACCCGACCGTCGGGCAGCGGGTGTTCCGCAGCGGCAGTACGAGCGGACTGCGCGACGGCCAGGTGACGGCGCTCAACGCGACGGTGAACTATCCCGAGGGAACGGTCAGCGGCCTGATCGAGACGAACGTGTGCGCCGAACCCGGGGACAGCGGGGGGCCGTTGTTCTCCGAGGGGATCGCGCTCGGCGTGACGTCGGGCGGCAGCGGGGACTGCCAGTCGGGCGGTACGACGTTCTTCCAGCCGGTGACGAAGGCGCTGGCCGACCTCGACGTGCAGTTGCTCGTGGCGCCCCCCGCCGCGGGTGGCAGCGCGGCGCCCTCGCCGTCGGCCTCGGCCACGCAGAGCTCGATCGCCCCGGGCGCGGCCGCGCCCGGGGCGTCGGCTCCGGTGGCGGGCGGGACGGCGGGTGCGCCGCTGCTGACCCGGCTCACCGACAGCAGGAACGTCGGTCCCGGATTACTGGTCATCGCGGGCAGCCTGATCGCCCTGGTGGCCACCCGGTACATCCGGGCGGAGCAGGACCGCAAGGCGTACCGGCGGTACTACTCGGCCACGTGGGGCTGACCGGCCCGGCTCATCCGAGGGTCAGCAATCCCGTGGCCGCGGCCGCCCCCAGCAGACCGGCTGTCTGTCTCCGGGTGACCTTCTCGTGCAGCAGGGCGAGTCCGAGGACGACCGGCAGAGCCGGATAGAGGGAGGCGAGGACCACGGCGACGGCCAGCAACTGCCGTTGGGCGGCGAGGAGATACAGGACGAGTCCGAGTGCGGCTCCCGCCCCGACCAGGAGCGACTGGGCGCACAGCGCGGGCGGGATCCGCAGGCGGCCGGCGTGCCGTACCGCGCCGGGCAGCAGGACGAGCACGGCGGCGATCCGGCCCGCGGCCACCGGCCACAGCCCGCTCGACGCACTCGCCTGGGCGAGCGCGATGTACTGGACGGCGACACCGGCGCTGGCGAGCAGACCGTCGGGCACTCCCCCGCGGGCCGCCCTGTCACCCGCGGAGACCAGCCAGAGCGCGGGCACGGTCACGGCGATGCCCACCCACGCCAGGGGCGTCGGACGGTCGCCGAGGAGCACCCCGCACAGCACGGACAGCGCGACCCCGGTGACCGCGCTCACCGGCACCACGACGCTCATCGCGCCGCGGCTCAGTCCGCGGTTGAGGAAGTGCATGGCGGTGCCGCTGCCCACTCCGGACAGCGCACCCCAGAAGAGATCGGCCGACCGGACGGCGTCGGCGGGATACAGCAGGGCGGCCGCGAGGGCGAGCAGCAGTCCGCCGGCCTGGCCGAGGAAGGTGACGGCGGCGAAGTGGGTACGCCGGGACAGCAGCCCGCCGGCGAAGTCGACGATGCCATAGCAGACGGCCGAGGTCAGTGCCAGAAGGGGGCCCATCCGGTCAGGGGTGCCCCGGGCGGACGCGGTGATGCCCGGCGGGCTCCGCCCGGAGGCGGGAGCGGACGCCGGGAATCAGGAAAAGGTGGAGGGACTTCGAGGAGGGCGGCGGGACTTCGGGGAGGCTCAGGCCGCTTCCGACGACTGCGGGGCCGCGGCGGCCCACTCCAGGACGAGCCGCCGGTACTCCTCGCGCTGCTCGCCGTTCAGTGTCCCGCCCGACCGGAGCCACAGGGCCCTGATCTCCTCGTTGACCTCGTCAGCCGAACGTTCGGTAGCGGGTTCAACACTGGTGGACATGATGTGAAGCATACGGCTCCGGACGTGAAGGCGATGTGAGTCATCACGAGCCAATGGGGCATTTCGGACCGTGTTGCTGATCACGTCCATATGCCAAGCCCCGTGGCGGACTTCACACTTGCGCCGCCCCCAGCACCAGCACCTGGATCGCCAAGACGGCTGCGCCGCGAGCCCAGTCGTGAAAGTCGGACACCTTGGTCTCCAGGCCGACCGGGGCGGCCAGCGGGTGCCGGTGGGCACGAATGGTCTCCTCGACCGTCTTGCCGGCCACGTCCATCAGGCCGACCCCCTCGCCGGCGAGCAGGATCTTCTGGGGCAGGACGAAGTTGGCGATCTGGGCGACCAGGGTGCCAAGGGCGCGCCCTGCCTCCTCGATGACGCGGGCGGGCATCGGGTCCGCCGCCGCGGCGAGGGCGAGGATCTCCTCGTAGGTGCGGTCACGGCCGGTGGCGGCCTGGACCTGGTAGCGGATGTTGGGGATGGTCAGCAGCGAGACGGCGCTGCCGCGTTCGCCGTCGGGGGTGAGGGGGCCGTTGGGGTTCACGATCCAGTGGCGGCCGAAGCCGCGGTCCTCCTCGGCGTACGGCACCCGCTTGCCGCCCAGGACGAGGCCGTAGCCGATGCCGGCGCCGATGGTCAGGACGACGAACCGGTCCAGGCCGCGGCCGGCACCGAACCAGGTCTCGGCCTCGACGAGGGCGGCCACGTCGTTCTCGACGACGACCGGCAGTCCGGTGCGCTCTTCGACGAGTGCGGCCAGCGGGACCTCGCGCCAGTGGAGGAAGGGGGACTCCCCCACCACGGCCCGGTCCTCGACCAGGCCCCCGACCCCGATGCCGATGCCCGCGATCCGGGGGTGGGAACGGGCAAGCTCCCCGGTCATCTCGGCCAGTACGTCCGCGACCCGGGCGGGCTCGTGGGTGGTGAGCGGCCGGTCGTGGCGGGCGACGATGTCGCTGCGGAGGGTGGTGACGACGCCGTAGACCATGTCGTCGGTGATCTTGAACCCGAGGAAGGAACGGGACTCGGCGACGACGTCGAGCGGTTGCGAGGGGCGCCCCTGGCGGACCTCCGCCGGGCTGCCCGCCTCGGGGACCTCGACCAGCAGGCCGGACTCGATCAGCGGCTTGGTCAGGCGGGTGAGGCTGCCCGCGGAGAGGTCGAGCCGTCGGGCGATCTCGGTGCGCGACAGGGGCCCGTGGACGAGCACCTCGATCGCCACCGAGCGTTCGCCCGGGCTCAGGGGAAGCCAGCTTGCGGCACCTGCGGTCATGTAGGTCAGACTCCCACAGAGATTTTCTTTCGCTATAAAAGCAACATGGCCATGTTACGGGGTTTCGTCAGGCCTGGAAAAGATGTTTGCACGCCCCTTGACGCCTGGATTCTTCCGCAACAAAAGTAAGTGGCCGAGGACGAGCCGCCGCGGACGAGGGAGTCTCCCGATGACCATCGCCTCCAGCAGCCCTCCGTCGCGTCTGCCCGTGGGCAGCACCGAGAGGGCACCGAGCAAACCGAGGACGGGCCGGGTCGAGGTCCACGAACGCGGGGGCGACGGGCGGCTCGCCGCACTGTTCATCGCGCCCGCCCTGCTGGGCTTCCTGGTCTTCCTGCTGTGGCCGACGCTGCGGGGCATCTACCTGAGCTTCACGCGCTACAACCTGCTCACACCGCCCGAGTGGGTGGGCCTCGACAACTACGTCCGCATGGTGCAGGACCCGATCTTCTGGGCCTCGCTCAGGGTCACCGTCGAGTACGTGCTGATCAACATCGGGGTGCAGACGGTTTCGGCGCTCGCCATCGCCGTCCTGCTCCAGCGGCTGACGCAGTCGGCGGTGCTGCGCGGAATCGTGCTCACGCCGTACCTGATGGCGAACGTCGTCGCAGGCATCGTCTGGCTCTGGATCCTGGACACTCAGCTCGGCATCGGCAACGAGATCATCTCGGGGCTGGGTTTCGACCGCATCCCGTTCCTCGCGGACGACACCTGGGCGATCCCGACGATCGCGCTGATCAATGTGTGGCGGCACGTCGGCTACACCGCTCTGCTGCTGTTCGCCGGGCTCCAGGCCATCCCGAACGACATGTACGAGGCCGCCAAGGTGGACGGCGCGAGCGAGTGGCGGATGTTCTGGCGGATCACGATGCCGCTGCTGCGGCCGGTCCTCGCGGTCGTGCTGATCATGACGGTGATCGGCTCGTTCCAGGTGTTCGACACGGTCGCCGTGACGACCATGGGCGGACCGGCGAACGCCACCAACGTGCTCCAGTACTACATCTACGGCGCCGCCTTCGGCCGCTTCCAGTTCGGCTACGCCTCGGCGATGTCCGTCGCCCTGCTGGTCGTGCTGAGCGCGATCACCTTCCTTCAGTACCGGCTCACCAGGGCCGGCCAGACCGACCTCGGCTGACGGGGAAGGAGACACCGACATGGCTGCCGTGGCAACCACGACGACCGTACGGCCCACCACCAGGCGCCGGCCTCCCTTCGGCCGGATCATGGCCTGGGCGGCGATGGCCGCGATCGTGCTCATCACCCTGCTGCCCTTCTACTGGATCCTGCGCACCGCGCTGTCCACCAACACCGCGCTCGCAGCGCACCCGGGCGATCCCCTGCCCGTGGACCTCACGTCCGGGGGTTTCGAGCGAGCCCTGGGTCTGCAGTCCACCGAGGAGGCGATAGCCCAGGGCGGGGCGGGCGGCGGTCTGAAGTTCTGGCGCTATCTGATCAACTCGGTGTTCGTCTCCACCCTGATCACCGTCTGCCAGATCTTCTTCTCCGCCATGGCCGCGTACGCCTTCGCACGCCTCAGGTGGCGCGGCCGGGACAAGATGTTCGGGCTGTTCCTGGCCGGGCTGATGGTGCCCGCGATCTTCACCCTGCTCCCGAACTTCGTCCTCATCAAACAGCTCGGCCTGGTGGACACCCTGTTGGGCATCTCGCTGCCGACGATGTTCATGACGCCGTTCGCGGTGTTCTTCCTGCGGCAGTTCTTCATGAACGTGCCCCGCGAGGTCGAGGAGGCGGCCCTGCTCGACGGCGCCGGAAAGATCCGGATCTTCTTCCGGGTGATGCTGCCGATGGCGTCCACCCCCGTCCTCACGCTCGGCGTCCTGACGTACATCACCTCCTGGAACGACTACTTCTGGCCACTGATGGTGTCCTACAGCGACAGCTCGCGGGTGCTCACCGTGGCGCTGGCCATCTTCCGCGCGCAGACGCCGCAGACCGGCTACGACTGGTCCGGCCTGATGGCGGCCACGCTCATCGCCGCGCTGCCCATGGTGGTGCTCTTCGGCGTCTTCGCGCGCCGCATCGTCAGCTCCATCAGCTTCACCGGAATCAAGTAGGGGGACGGGCATGCGAATGCGTACAGTCGTGGCACTGACCGGAGCGCTGGCGCTGTCCCTGACGGCCGGCTGCGCCCAGCAAGGCTCCGCCGGTTCGTCCGCGAACACGGTGTCGTACTGGCTGTGGGACGCCAACCAGCTGCCCGCCTACCAGGCCTGCGCGAAGGGCTTCGAGGCGGAGAACCCGGGCCTGGACGTGAAGATCACACAGCTCGGCTGGGACGACTACTGGACCAAGCTCACCGCGAGCTTCATCGCGGGCACCGAACCGGACGTGTTCACCGACCACATCCAGAAGTTCGGCCAGTTCGCCGATCTCAAGGTGCTGGAACCACTCGACGGCCTGGGCATCGACCCGTCCGACTACCAGTCCGGGCTCGCCGGCAACTGGACCGGCCAGGACGGGCACAGCTACGGCGCTCCCAAGGACTGGGACACCGTCGCCCTCTTCTACAACCAGAAGATGGCCAAGTCCGCCGGGCTCACCGCGCAGGAGCTGAACACCCTCTCCTGGAACCCGCAGGACGGTGGCACCTTCGAGAAGGCCATCGCCCATCTCACCGTCGACAGGAACGGCAAGCGCGGTGACGAACCGGGCTTCGACAGGCACCACGTCAAGGTGTACGGCCTCGCGACGGGCGGCGGCGGGGACGGCGACGGCCAGACCCAGTGGAGCAACTTCGCCGCCTCCGCGGGCTGGACCTACACCGACAAGAAGCGGTGGGGCACGAAGTACCAGTACGACAGCGAGACCTTCCAGTCCGTCATCAAGTGGTACTTCGGCCTGGCCGAGAAGGGCTACCTGGCCCCCCTCACGGACTACAGCGCGGGCGCCAATCCGGCGAACGCGCAGGTCGCCGCGGGCAAGGCGGCCGCAGCCTTCGACGGTGCCTGGATGATCTCGACGTACTACGGCGTCAAGGGCCTGAAGGTGGGCACCGCCTTCACCCCCGTGGGCCCCACCGGCAGGCGCGCCACCATGATGAACGGCCTCGCCGACTCCGTCACCAGGAACGCCCCCAACAGGCAGGGCGCCCTGAAGTGGGTGAAGTACCTGTCGTCCGACGCGTGCCAGAAGTCCGTGGGCGGCTACGGCATCGTCTTCCCGGCCACGCCCGACGGGACGAAGGCCGCGGTGGCCGCGTACAAGAAGAAGGGCATCGACGTCACGGCCTTCACCCGGCCGGTCGCCGACAAGAAGGACTTCACCACCTTCTCCTTCCCGATCACCGACTACTCGGCGGACATGTTCGCGCTGATGCACCCCGCCATGCAGGACATCTACGGCAACGGCAAGCCCGTGAGCAGCCTCGACGAGACCACCGACCAGATCAACCTGATTCTCGACCAGTGAACCGACCACCCAATCGACCAGTGAAGGGCACGCCACACATGACGTTCTCCCTCGGCATCGTCGGCGCCGGACAGTTCTCGGGCCAGTTCGCCAAGCTGTTCCTGGCCCATCCCGGCGTCCGCGACGTCTACGTCACCGACCTGCTCCCCGAACGGGCCGAGCAACTGGCCGCCGCCGAAGGCCTCACCGGCACCTTCCCCTCGTACGAGGCCATGCTGGAGTCGCCGGCCGTCGACGCGGTCGCGATCTTCACCCAGCGCTGGACGCACGGACCGCTGGTCGTGAAGGGCCTCAACGCCGGCAAGCACGTGTACTCCGCGGTCCCGATGGCGATCACCACCGAGGAGATCGCGGCGATCATCGACACGGTCAAGGCGACCGGGCTGACGTACATGATGGGCGAGACCAGCCAGTACAACCCGGCGACCGTGCACGCCCGCAACCAGATCGCCGAGGGCGCCTTCGGGCGGATCTTCTACGCCGAGGGCGACTACGTCCACGACATGGACCTGGGCTTCTACGAGGCGTACCAGTACAGCGGCGGCGAGGGATGGAAGGCGACCGCCAGCTATCCCCCGCTGCTCTATCCGACGCACTCGATCGGCGGGGTGCTGGGTGCCTGGCAGACGCACGCGGTGAGCGTGTCGGCGATCGGGGTGGTCGACGACCGCGACGACGGGGTGTTCGACAAGGAGGTCAGCCAGTTCGGCAACGACGTCTCCAACGCGACGGCCCTGTTCGAGGTCGCGGGCGGCGGGTCGTTCCGTACCAACGAGTTCCGGCGGGTGGGCTATCCCTCCCACATAAGGGAGTCGCGTTTCCGGTTCTTCGGGACGGAGGGGAGCATGGAGCAGCTCGCCACGGTGGCCATGTGGCAGGACAAGAACGGCGTCAAGGACATCAGCGAACTGCTGGAGCCCAAGCCCACCATGTCGCCCGACGACCCGTCACTCCAGCACATCGCCCCGGATCTCCGGGCCGCCTTCACCTCGGGGTCGGCGCCGGTGCACGACCGGGCGCGGCTGCCGCGGGAGTTCGACAACCTGCACAACGGTCATGAGGGCAGCCACCACTTCCTGGTGGACGACTTCGTGACCGCCGTGAACACGCGGACGCTGCCCACGGTGAACGCGTGGGTGGCCGCCCGCTACACCCTGCCGGGCATCGTCGCGCACGATTCCGCGCGGCAGGGCGGGGCCAGGCTGGAGATCCCGGACTTCGGGGACGCGCCCCAGTAAGGGGGGCACGCGCGGGCCGGGTGCTTCTGTCAGGTGCCCGGCTTGCGGCCGTACACGAAGACGTCGTCGCCCTTCTTCAGCAGCGCCCAGTACTTCTTGGCGGAGGTCGTCGTCATGTTGACGCAGCCGTGCGAACCGGGCGGGTTCCACATGCTGACGCCGACCGAGTGGAAGGCCTGGCCGCCGTCGAAGAACTGGCTGTAGGGCATCGGCACGTCGTAGATGCTGGAGACGTGGTCGATGTTCCGCCAGTAGATCTTCTTCAGGCCGGTGCGGGTCTCGTACCCGTTGCGGCCGGTGCGGACCGGGACGGGCCCGTAGACGAGCTTCTTGCCGTCCTGGATCCAGCTGAGCTGGAGGGTCAGGTTCACGCAGGCGATGCGGCCCTTGTTGACCGGACACTTGCCGGCCTTGTTGGGGTTGGTGCCGACGGCCTTCTGCTTGTTCATGAGGTCCATCACGCCCCAGGTGACGGGCCCCGCGTACCCGGCGTTCGGCGTGATGCCGTGCTTGTTCTGGAAGCCCTGGATCGCCTTGCAGTCGGCGGCGGACTGCTTGCCGTCGACCGGCCGGCCGAGGAACTTCTCCACCTGCTTCTGGTAGGGGCCGGTCTGTGTGGTGCAGCTCGCGGCCTGCGCGGGCGTGGCGCCCAGCGCGAGCGTGAGCGGTGCCACCAGTCCGGCTACCCCGAGTGCGACGGCTCCCCGTCGGCGTACGTCCCCCATGACGACCCTTCCCCTTTTGCCTGAATATGCTCGGTTTTGCTCAAGCGGTTCTACGTTCTTCGCCAGCTAGACCCGCGCCCGGAGCCATCGGTTGTAGCGCCGCTCACGCTGCGACGAAACGGTGACATTCGCTCGTGGACCGGGCCCTGTCACTTCGGTGCCGGCTCGCCGGCGGTCGGTGCCTGCCGCCGGACCGGGAGTTCACGACGGGTGCGCACCGGGGAGAGGTAGACCGGCAGGAACGCCGTCGCCAGCACCACCCCGCCCACCCAGAGCGCCGGGCGTACGCCGGCCAGCTCACCGATCAGGCCCGACACGGCGGCGCCGACCGCGAGGGATCCCGACAACAGGAACCGGAATGTGGCGTTCATGCGGCCGAGCAGGCCGTCGGCCGTCATCCCTTGCCGCAGGCTCACCCCGAGGACGTTGTCCATGCCGGTCTTGAACAGCGCGAGGACCCAGCCCGCACCGGCGAGCCACAGCCAGGGACCGTGGCCGATCAGCGGCACCAGGAGGCCGGCGGGCGCCAGGCACGCTCCGGCCAGCCCGAGGGTACGGCCGTGTCCCAGGCGCCCGGAGACCACGCGGGCGCAGCGGGCGCCGAAGAGCAGACCGAGACCGCCCGCCGCCCAGAACAGGCCCAGCGCACTGGCGGGGAGCTCGAGTTCGCGCACGAAGAGGACGGGCAGCATGGTGTTGACGATCTGCATGCCCAGGTTGGTCAGAGCGGCCGTGAGGGCGAGGGCGCGCAGTTCCGGGTTGCCGAAGACGTGCCGCAGGCCTTCCGCGATCTGGGCGCGCAGGCCGGCGTGCCCGGTACGGCGGCCGGGCGGGGTCTCCTCGCGGCGGATGAAGGTGAGCTGGAGCGCCGAGGCGAGATGGGCGGCCGCCGCGCACAACACGGCCACGGGCGCGCCGAGCAACTGGACGAGGGCACCGCCGGCGCCGCGTCCGGCGACGTTGCCCGTCGCCTGGAGGCTGACCATGGCGGTGTTCGCCCGCACGAGGGCTCCGTGGCCCACCAGTTGGGGCAGGGTGCTCTGTGCGGTGACGTCGAAGAAGACGGTCGCGCACCCGTTCAGCAGGACGACGGCGTAGAGCTGGCCGAGTGTGAGCGTGTCCGCCCACCAGGCGAGCGGGACGGAGGCGAACAGGACCGCGCGGGCCAGGTCCGCCGCGACGAGTACCCGGCGGTGCCGCATCCGGTCCACCCAGGCCCCGGCGGGGAGTCCGATGAGCAGGAACGCCAGGGTGCTCAGCGTCGCCAGGGCCCCGACCTGGCCGGGGCCGGCGTCGAGCGCGGCGACGGCGAACAGGGGGACGGCGACGTAGGTGACGTTCACGCCGAGCTGGCTGAGCGTGCTCGCGGCGAACAGATTGCGGAAGTCGGCGTTGCGCCATGGGGAGTCGGACAGCACGGAAGAACGGTGCACGACACCGTCCTCGCAGGACAAGTGAAAAGATCTCCGGAGACCGTTAAGTGTTCCTACGTCGTGCCGATCGTCTGGCGGAACCCCGTGTTGACCGCGGTGAGGCCGCCGTCGACGGTGAGCGTCGTCCCGGTGATCCAGGCCGCGTCGCGTGAGGCGAGGAAGGTGACGGCCGCCGCGATGTCCTCGGGTTCGCCGATCCGGCCGAGGGGGTACTGCCCGCGCACCGCGTCCAGTTGGTCGTCCCGGCCCTCCCAGGCCGTCGTGCGTACGGTGCCCGGTGCCACGAGGTTGACGCGGACCCCGCGGGCGGCGGCGTGTCCGGCGAGGGTACGGGTCAGGGAGCCGAGGCCGGCCTTGGCGGCGCTGTAGGCGTGGTTGCCGAAGTCCTGCAGTGCGTTGACCGAGCCGATGTTGACGACGGCGCCGCGACCGGAGGCCGCGAGGTGCGGGAGGGCGGCACGGGCGCAGCGGTACGCGCCGGTCAGCGTGACGTCCAGGTCGGCTGCCCACACCTCCTCGGACTCGTCCTCGAAGAGCGGGGCGTCGGGGGTGCACCGAAAGGCGTTGCTGACCAGGACGTCGAGGGTGCCGAAGGCGGTCACGGCGTGCGCCACGGCCGCGTCGACGGACGCCCGGTCCGCCACGTCGCACGACAAGGCCTCCGCCGAGAGGCCCGGTCGGCGCAGTTCTGCGGCGGTCCTCTCCGCGGCCGGCAGGTCCACGTCGGTGACCAGGACCTGTGCCCCCTCCTCGGCGAACCGGCGGGCGGTGGCCGCGCCGATGCCTCGGGCCGCACCGGTGACGAGAACCCCGTATCCCTCGAAGCGCTGTGTGTGCGTCATGATGCCGAAGGTAGTGCCGGAGCGATCAACCGGGCAGGTACCGTGCGGCCATGTCCGCGTTCTTGCAGCAACTCCCCGCCCTGTTGGGTGTCGTGATCGGCGCGCTCGGCTCGTACTTCGCGGTCGTGCGCAGCGACCGGGCCCGGTTCCACCGTGAACAGGCGGCCCGTTGGGAGGAGCGCAAGCTCTCCGTGTACGCCGAGTACGCACGAACGTTGAAAACGTCCGTCACCCTCACGTACCGGGTCGCCGCGCATCTCGGCAACGACCCGCACCCTCACCCGCTGTCCCCGCGGGAGGCGGCACCGCTGATGGCCGAGGCCACGGTCGCCCGGGATCCGTCCGGGGAGGCGCTGATCCTGCTGGGCAGTCCGCAGGTGGTGGAGCGGGCCCGGACGTGGGTGGTCACCGTGATGGAGATGGAGCGGTTCCTGCGCGAGGAAACCCGTGATCCGCAGGCGTGGCAGGCGCTGCTGGAGCGGCAGCGCCGGGGACGCGAGGGCTACTACGCGGCCGTACGCGACGATCTGGCGCTGCCCCCGGGGCATTCGGCGCGCTGGCCGCTGCCCGCACCGGTGCGGGACACGGAGCCGCCGACACCGGTGCGGGACACGGAACCTCAGCGGTAGCCGGTCGTGTCCGCCGGCTTGTCCGCGTCCTGGACCTCGACGAGGTAGCGCCAGGCGTCCGGGCGGCTGCCGTCGAGGTCGGTGAAGCCGTACACCTGGGCGAGTCCGCCGCTGGAGAGGGACTGGCCGTTCCACCGCGCCACCTCGGGATCGGCGGCGAGGGCGGCCACCGCGCGGCCCACGTAGCGGGGTGTCTCGGAGATGGCGAAGTGGGGGACGCGGGCGGTGGCCTCGCGCCAGTTGTCCTCGCGCACGCCGAAGTTGTCGAGCATCATCTCCGACCGCAGCCAGCCCGGGGTGAGGGCGACGGCGGTGGCGCCGTGCGGTCCGAGCTCGTGACCGAGCGCGAAGGCCATCCGCAGGACGGACGTCTTGGCCAGGTCGTAGAAGAAGCTGTTGCGGTAGGTGTCGCGGTTGTACTCGGCGGTGCCGTCGGTCATCTCCACCACCAGTCCGCCGGGGTGGCGCAGGAGCAGCGGCAGGGCGTGGTGGCTGGTGATGGCGTGCGTCTCGACGGCGAGCCGGAGCAGCCTGAGGCCCTTGTCGAGGTCGTGTTCCCAGACGGGCGCGTCCCAGGCGAAGAGGTGCTCGCCGCCCCAGATGTCGTTGACGAGGACGTCGAGGCGGCCCTGCTCCTCGCCGATGCGGTCGACGAGGGTGCGGACCTGTGCCGGGTCGAGGTGGTCGGTGGGGACGGCGATGCCGTGGCCGCCGGCTTCGGTGACGAGGTCGGCGGTGTCCTCGATGGTCTCGGGGCGGTCGTACTCCGAGCGGCGGGTCCGGGTGCTGCGGCCGGTGACGTACACCGTGGCGCCGGCCGCCCCGAGCTCCACGGCGATGCCCCGTCCGGCTCCCCGGGTCGCCCCGGCGACCAGTGCGACCTTGCCCGTCAGCTGTTCCGGCATGTCCGGCCTCCCGTTTCCCTGTGTGCGATGGGTCTCGCTACGAGGGTGGCGGGTAAGCCGGACATCTCCTGTCGTCTTTCAGGGCGAGATCACCCGGCCGCGCGCACTTTCTCCTCCAGCGCGTCGAAGTCCGCCACGAACCAGATGTGGCCGCCCTGGTTCGTCTCGTGGACGAAGTCGCGCAGAGCCGTGCTCCCGGTGACGTGAGCGGAGACGTCTCCCACGACGGCGAGGCGCAGCCGGTAGTTCACGAACTTCTGCACGACCGCGCCCGCGACCCCCGACCGCAGCCGGAAGAACTCCTCGGCCACCCGCTCCACGGGCACGGCGACCACCTGGGCGTCCCGTCCGAACGCGTCGCCGATCAGGTCGAGCGCCGCGCGTTCGCCGTCGAGGACCGGTCCGTCGGGGGCGCAGCGCAGGATTCCCACGTCGTTCAGGCGCACGACGTCGTCGGCGGACATGGCGGCTTCGTCAGTGGCCACGGGTGATCCACTCCTGAAGCTGCGGGGCCTCCGCCCCGATGGTCGTCGGGTCGCCGTGGCCGGTGAGGACCTTCGTCTCGGGCGGCAGAGCCAGCAGACGGTCGCGGATCGAGTCGATGATCGTCGGGAAGTGGGAGTAGGAGCGGCCGGTGGCGCCGGGGCCGCCCTGGAAGAGGGTGTCGCCGGTGAAGACGGTGGCGAGGCCCGGGTCGTACAGGCAGACCGCGCCGGGCGCGTGCCCGGGGGTGTGCAGGACCCGCAGGTCGGCGCCGGCGGCCTCGATGACCTGGCCGTCCTGCAGCCAGGCGTCGGGGTCCCGGTCCGGGTGGGTCTGCTTCCACAGCGGCAGGTCGTCGCGGTGGAGCCAGATGGTGGCTCCGGTGCGCTCGGCGAGGGCGGGCGCGGCGTCGATGTGGTCGTTGTGGGCGTGGGTGCACACGATGGCGGTCAGCCGGCGGTCGCCTACGGCCTCGGCGATGGCGTCGGCGTCGTGGGCGGCGTCGATGACGATCGCTTCGTGGTCGTCGCCGACGATCCACACGTTGTTGTCGACGTCCCAGGTGCCGCCGTCGAGGGTGAACTGGCCGGAGGTCACGAGGCGTTCGACGCGCGGGGCCATCAGAGCACCACCACCGAGCGCAGGACGTCGCCGTGGTGCATGCGCTCGAAGGCCTTCTCCACGTCGGTGAGCTCGATGGTCTCGGACACGAACGCCCCCAGGTCCAGGCGGCCTTGCAGATGCAGGTCGATCAGCATGGGGAAGTCGCGGCTGGGCAGGCAGTCGCCGTACCAGGAGGACTTCAGGGAGCCGCCGCGGCCGAAGACGTCGAGGAGCGGCAGTTCGAGCTTCATCTCGGGGGTGGGCACACCGACCAGGACCACCGTGCCGGCCAGGTCGCGGGCGTAGAAGGCCTGCTTGTAGGTCTCCGGGCGGCCGACCGCCTCGATCACGACGTCCGCGCCGAACCCGCCGGTCAGCTCGCGGATCGCCTCCACCGGATCGGTCTCGCGGGAGTTGACGGTGTGGGTGGCGCCCATGGTGCGGGCGGTCTCCAGCTTGCGGGCGTCGATGTCGACCGCGATGATCTTCGCCGCGCCCGCCAGGTTCGCTCCGGCGATCGCCGCGTCACCGACGCCGCCGCAGCCGATGACGGCGACCGTGTCTCCGCGGCCGACCTGTCCGGTGTTGATCGCGGCGCCGATGCCGGCCATCACTCCGCAGCCCAGAAGGCCCGCGACCTGCGCCGAGACCGAGGGGTCCACCTTGGTGCACTGCCCGGCCGCCACCAGCGTCTTCTCGGCGAACGCCCCGATGCCCAGGGCCGGGGACAGTTCCTGTCCGGTCGAGGCGAGGGTCATCTTCTGCCCGGCGTTGTGGGTGTCGAAGCAGTACCACGGCCGCCCGCGCTGACAGGCCCGGCACCGCCCGCACACCGCGCGCCAGTTCAGGATCACGAAGTCACCCGGGGCGACGTCGGTGACCCCGGCGCCGACGGCCTCGACGACACCCGCCGCCTCGTGCCCGAGCAGGAAGGGGAAGTCGTCGCTGATGCCGCCCTGCTTGTAGTGCAGGTCGGTGTGACAGACCCCGCAGGCCTGCACCTGCACCACGGCCTCACCGGGGCCGGGGTCCGGCACCACGATGGTCTCCAGTCGCACCGGCTCGTCCTTGCCCGGTGCGATCACGCCGCGTACTTCCTGCGCCATGGTGCCGGCCCCTTCCCTCGGCTCGTGTCTGTCCCTGCCCCGACCCTACGTCTGACTGATCAGTAACGGGACGGCATCACGAGGTGACGCCCACCGGAAGGCGCCTCGCATCGGCGCCGACGTAGCCTGAACGCTCCGCCCGCAGGCAGGCCCGAGGGAGCATCGTGAGCATCGCAGAGACCGAGACCGGACCGCCCGCGTGGCGGCTGATCCTCGGATACGTACGGCCGCACCGGTGGGCGCTGCTGGCGGGTGCCGCGCTCTCGCTCGTCACGGGGGCGACGGGGCTGATGCTTCCGTTGGTGGCCCGGGAGTTGATCGACGACCTGTCGCACGACCGGGCCGTCACCGGCTGGCTGGTCCTCATGTCGGGGCTGGTGATCGCCAACGCGGCGCTGGGGGCGCTGGGTTCGTTCGTGCTGCGGCGCACCGCCGAGTCGGTGGTGCTCGGGGCGCGGCGCAGCCTGTCGTCGTATCTGCTGCGGTTGCGGATCGCGGCCGTGGACCGCAGCGAACCGGGCGATCTGATGGCGAGGATCACCTCGGACACCACGCTGCTGCGGGAGGTCACCACGGACTCGCTGGTGGGCCTCGGCACCGGCGGGCTCACGCTGGTCGCGACGGTGGTCATGATGGGCCTGGTGGATCCGGTGCTGCTCGCCGTGACGATGGCGGTGATCGCGGGCGCGGGCACGGTTCTCGGGGTGATCGTGCCGCACATCAACCGGGCCAGCCGGCAGGCGCAGGACGCGGTCGGCGTGATGGGGGCCTCCCTGGAGCGGATACTCGGCGCGCTGCGCACGGTGAAGGCGTCCGGCGCCGAGCACCGTGAGGAGCGGACGCTGCACGAGGCGGCCGAGGAGTCGTGGCGGCAGAGCGTGCGGGCCGCCAAGTGGTCGGCCGCGGCGGGCAACACGGCGGGACTGGCCATGCAGATCGCGTTCATCACGGTGCTCGCCGCCGGCGGGGCGCGGGTGGCGACCGGGGCGATCGACGTGGGCACGCTGGTGGCGTTCCTGCTGTTCGTGTTCTACCTCATGTCGCCGATCCAGCAGGTCGTCGGCGCGATCACGCAGTACCAGACGGGCGCCGCGGCCCTCACCCGCATCCAGGAGGCCATGCGGCTGCCCGCCGAGCCCGCGGCGGCGCCCGCGCCGCTGCCGTCCACAGGAGCGGAACCCGCGTCCGTCGCCTTCGAGGGCGTCCGGTTCCGGTACGCGGAGGATCTGCCGTATGTCCATCACGGCGTGACGTTCGCCGTGCCCGCCCAGGGCATGACGGCGTTCGTCGGGCCGTCGGGGGCGGGCAAGACCACCGTCTTCTCCCTCATCGAGCGGTTCTACGACCCGGAGTCCGGGACGGTGACGCTGGACGGCCGGGACCTCGCGGACTGGGATCTGCCCGGTCTCCGTTCCGCCATCGGGTACGTGGAGCAGGACGCCCCGGTCCTGTCGGGTTCGCTGCGGGACAATCTGCTGCTGGGCAACCCGGACGCGGACGAGGAGGCCGTCACTCGGGTGGTGAAGACGACCCGGCTCGACGGCCTGGTCTCCCGCCTGCCCGCCGGCCTCGACACGCTCGTCGGCCATCGCGGCACCAGGCTGTCGGGCGGTGAGCGCCAGCGGGTCGCCATCGCCCGCGCCCTGCTGCGCCGCCCGCGGCTGCTCCTTCTCGACGAGGCCACGTCGCAGCTGGACGCGGTGAACGAGGCGGCGCTGCGCGACACGGTCGCCGATGTCGCCCGGACGACCACGGTGCTCGTGGTCGCCCACCGGCTGTCGACGGTGACGATGGCGGACCGGATCGTCGTGATGGACGCGGGGCGGGTACGGGCGGTGGGCACGCACCGGGAGTTGGTCGCCGCCGACCCGCTGTACGCGGAGCTGGCCGCCACGCAGTTCCTCGCGACGGCCGGGTGAGCCGTCCGGCCGCTCAGTTCTCCAGGCGGCGCAGTCGTTCCGCGTCGCCGGTGCGGGGGCAGGTCACGCAGGCCTCGGCGGGCCGGATGGCGTAGAACATGCAGCAGCCGGCGCGGGTGCGGGTGACGTGCCGCCGGCCGTCGTCGCCCACCAGGTGGCGGAAGCCTGCGCCGGAGGGGTACGGCGGCACGGGGGCCGGCAGGACCTCGGTGGCGGCCCGCAGGGCGTCGTCCTCCTGGCCGAGCATCCGGCCGAGGTACCAGATCCCGGAGACGAGGTCGTCGGAGACCATGCCCCACAGGGTGCGCGCGCCGCGTCGTGCCGTCGGGCCGATCGCGGCCAGCAGCGGACGCATGTGATCGGCGACCGCCATCCGCAACGCGGCCCGCAGCTGCTCGTCCTGAGGGAGCGTCAGCACTCCCGGCAGCGTGGCCACCGGGTCGCCCGGGAGACAGGCGAGGTCGGTGCCCGGGGTGATCACGTACGTGGCGGAGGCGAGGTCGAGCCGGAGATCCTCGGGCCGGATCCGGGGTACCCGCCGTTCGAGGTACCAGACGCCGCCCATCAGCAGCCCGACGGTCCAGGCGTAGTCGTGCAGGGCGCGGGAGGCGGCGACGTGGCGGCGCGGGGCGGTCCCGTAGCGGTCCTCGATCCGGGCGGCCTCGGCGTCGACGAAGGCGTCGAGCACGCGCTGATCGGAAGTCAGTTCTCCTGCCGACACGCCCTCTTGTGCCGCCGCGTCGCCCGGTTCCGCGACCCGCACGTCGAGCGCTTCGCACACGCCGGTCAGGCGCCGGTAGGCATCGGCGAGGGCGTGGGCGACGGCACCGTCCGGAGAGGTCTTCAGGGCCACGGACATCGACGCTCCAGGGCAGGGAAATCGGCGGAATCGAGGTAGGCAAGGCTTACCTTATCTATAAAATCTCGGGTGGTGATCAAGGGGGTTCCCGTGCACGACCGAAAGAAGCGCACGTCACAGCGGGGCCACAGCCATTTGGTCAGCAAAGCAAGCCTCACCTAAGCTCACGCTTCGTGACCGCGACCAGGCACGGACCTCTCTTTCTCGCCGGACCCGGAGCCCTGTTGCTCCGTGCCGCGCCGAGTCTCGCCCCCGGCGCCCGCCCCGCGCCCCCGGCCACGGTCGCCGCCGCGCTCGTCGCCGTCCTCGCGCCTGAGCTCACCGGCACTTGGCTGGTCGTCAGGAACAGCAGCGCGATACGGCACTGCGCCACCACCGCCTGACGCGCTCGCGGCGGGCCGTCGCCACGAGCGCGGCCCGTACCTTCGCCCCCCGCCCGCTAGCGGAAGTTCCTGCCCAGTCATGCGCCTGTACCTGCTCGCCCTCAATCCCACCGACTCCGTCACGGAGGGCTTCCTGCCCGCCGCCGCACGGCTGGGCCTGGACGTCACCGTCCTCACCGACCAGCCCGACGCGCACCGTGCCACGTATCCGGACGTGGAGATCCTGGAGTGCGACGTCCGTGACTTCCGGGCCGTGATCACGCGGATCTCCACGCACCACCGGCCCGACGCCGTCTTCACCAACAGCGACCACCTCCAGACCCAGGCCGCCCTGGCCGCCGCCTACTTCGGCCTCCCCGGCAAGGACTGGCGGGTCACGCTGCGCACCAAGGACAAGGCCGAGATGCGCCGCCGGCTCACCGCGGCCGGCGTGGACAGCGTGTGGTCGGCCGAGCTCACCGAACCCGCCGCGCTCGACGCTCCCTACCCCTGCGTGCTCAAGCCGCGCGAGGGCGTGGCCAGCGAGGACGTCGTCCTCGTCGGGAACGCCGAGGAACTGGTGTCGTACTCCGCAAAGATCCTGGGGCGGCGCCCGGGCGCCGTACTGGTCGTCGAGGAGTACCTCCCCGGCGAGCTGTACACCCTGGAAACCCTCGGCGACGGCACCGCCCGCCATGTTCTGGGCGGCTTCCACACCGAGCTGTCGCCGCCGCCGTACTTCGTGGAGAAGAGTCTCACCTTCGTCCCGGCGCACCCCGAGCCGGTCGTCGCGCAGATCCTGGCGCAACTGGACGCCCTGGGCGTCGGGTTCGGCGCCTGTCACACCGAGTTCGTCGTGCACGCGGGACGGGCGCGGATCATCGAGGTCAACTACCGTGCCATCGGCGACCAGTGCGACCTGCTGCTGGCCCGGCTGCTGGAGATACCGCTCTTCGAGCACATCCTGCGCACCCACCTCGGCGAGCCGCTGCCGGCCGGCCTGGGCGCCCGCAGTGACGGGGCGGCGCGTCTGGAGTACCCGTGCGCCGACCGCGCCGGGACCCTGGTCGGCGCCCCCGCCGCCACCGAACTCACGGTCGACGGTGTGCATCTGACGTACCGTCCGCTGCGAACGGTGGGCGAGCGGCACGAGCTGTACCGCACCAACCGCGACTACCTCGGTGTCCTGCGGGCCGCCGGCACCGACCAGTGCGCGGTGGACCGCGTCACGGCCGAGTTCCTGGCCGCCCGGCGCTGGGAGATCCAGCCGTGACCGCGCCGAGCGTCACGGACACCTGCGAGGCGGAGCTGCTGACCCGGGTACTGGGCGCCCTGCTGCGTGAGGATGTCGTGGGACTGCGCACCCGCAGCACGCTGGTGCCCCAGTCGGACGGCGACTGGCTGCGGCTGGTGACACCGGAGGGCGACGCCCTGCTCATGCCCGTCGCCGAGGACGGCTACCAGTGCGTGTACGCCGCACGGCTGCCCCTCCTCGTGCGCGAGTCGGACGGCGCCGAGCTGACCTCGTACGACAGTGTGCTGGGCGCGCTGCGTGCGCTCGCCGAGCCGGAGGACCGGGGCGGCTTCGACGCGTTCGCCGAGGAGTGCCGTCAGACGCTGGCCACGCTGCGGCTGCACGCGGCGACCCGGTCCGAGGTGGCCAGGCACCTGACCGACCGGTACGGCGACGCCCCGGCACGCTGGACCGGCCCGGCCGCAGGCCTGGCGTACGACACGCTCGCCGCCCGGCTCGACCATCCCGTGTATCCCACCGCGCGCGGACGTTCGGGCCTGACCGAGGAGCAACTGCGCCGGTACGCCCCGGAGTTCCATCCGCGGTTCGCACTGCGCTGGCTCGCCGTGCCGCGCGACGCGGTCACCCTGACCGGCACGCTCCCGCGGTTCTGGCCGACGCCGAAGGTTCTCGGCCTGCCCCGGGTGGAGCACACGCATGTGGCGCTGCCGGTGCACCCGTTGACCGTCGGTGCCCCGCTGGACGCGGCGCTGCGGGATGCCGGCCTCGCGGACAGCGCCGTGCTCGCCGAGCGGGCCCACCTCGGCGTCGTACCGACGCTGTCGATGCGTACGGTGGCGACGGCCGCGGACCCGTCGGTGCACCTCAAACTGCCCCTGGTCACGGCCACCTTGGGGCTGCGCAACAAGCGGTCCATCAAGCCCGGGACGCTCGTGGACGGAGCGGTGGGGCAGCGGCTCCTGGAGGCGGTGATGGCCCGTGAACCCCGGTTCCGGGGCACGATCCTGCACGCCGACGAGACGACGTACGCGCACGCCGGGCACGAGCTGCTCGCCGTCCTGTGCCGCCGCCACCCGGCCGGGCTCGACGACTCGGCGGTCGTACCGATGGCGGCACTCCTCGCCGAGGCCCCCGACGGACGCCTGATCCTCGACCACCTCGCCGACCGCTTCCACGACGGAGACCCCCTCGCCCTCCTCGACGCCTGTCTGACGCTGCTGTTCGACTGGCAGACCACCCTGTTCGGGTACGGCATCGCCCTGGAGTCGCACCAGCAGAACATCTCGCTGGTGCTGCGCCGGGGCAGCGTGCGGCTGCTGTTGAAGGACAACGACGGTCCCCGTGTCAACACCGGGCGGCTGGACCCCTTGCTCCCCGGACCGTGGGCCTTCGACGACGTGCGGACCTTCGGACGGGACGACGGGCCGGTCGCCGACCTGTTCGCCACCATCACCGTCCATCTCTGTGCGGGTGCCTACGCGTTCGGGCTGGCCCGGCGGGGCCGCGCCCCGCTGCCCGTGCTGCTGGGGCTGGTACGGGACCGGCTGGCGGAGGCGGTGGACCGGCTCGGCGGGGAGGCCGGGGCCGGCTTGCGCGCCCGGATCCTGGACGCGCCGACCCTGCCGGTGAAGGCGATGGTGACCGCCGGGACGCTGCTGACCAAGGCACGTTCGGGCGCCGCCGACATCAACAAGCACTACACCACCGGCCCCAACTACCTGCTTCTCGCCGAGGGTCCGGCATGAGTGGCGAACCCTGCGCATGCCGCGCTCCTCGTTCGGCCGGGGCCGGGTGCGCGCGGTGGCGGGCAGCGCCCGCTTCGGCCCGGCCGCACCCGTACCGACCGGCGGTGCCGCCGCCACCGTCCTCGCTGTCACCCTCCCCCCGCTGAAGTTCCGCACCCGCTGGAGCCGTTGATGCCCTCCCTCACCCATCCGCCCGCCCGCACCGCCGCCCCCGCCGGGCTGCCCACCGCCGACGAGGTGGTGGCCCACACCCTCCTGAACTGTCTGCTGCGCGAGGTGTCCGGCCCCGAGCACCAGTCCGTCGTCACCGACGGCCGCCTGCTGCTGCGGTTGCCGCGCCGCGGAGTCCTGCTGCGCGTCGCCCTGCGCCGCAGCTCACTGCTCGGCGCCCACCGGTTCACCGGCCCGGTGAGCGAACAGAGCCGGGGCGGCTGGGCGGAGATGGACTGGCGACGCCTGGCCGAGTACACGCACGACGAGCTGTGGCTGCGCACCGGCGTGCGCAACGAGGAGTTCCTGGAGCAGATCGCCTCCAGCCACCAGGCGGTCGGGGCCGCCCTGCTCACCGTGCGAGCCGACCAAGCCCCTAACGACCGCCTCTCGGCGTACCTCGCCTCCGAGCAGTCGCTGCTGTTCGGGCACCGCTTCCACCCCACACCCAAGGCCCGCACCGGTGACCCACGCGCCTGGTCCGCGTACGCCCCGGAGGCCGGGGCCGCGTTCCCGCTGCGGCACCTCGCCGTCCGTACGCACCTGGTCGCCGAGGAGTACGCCGACCCCCAGGCCGTCGCCCCGCTGGACCGGCAGCGCGCGGACGTCCCGGACGGGTACCGGCTGCTGCCGGCCCACCCCTGGCAGTACGAGACGCTCAGCGGGCATCCGGCCCTGCGCGCGGCCCTCGCCGACGGCGACATCCTCGACCTCGGCCCGGGCGGACAGCCCTTCGCCGCCACCGCGTCCGTGCGCACCCTCTACGACGGCCAGACGTTCCTGAAGTTCAGCCTGAATGTGCGGATCACCAACTGCCTGCGCAAGAACAGCAGTTACGAGCTGTCCGGCGCCGTCGCCCTGACCCGTGCCCTGGTCCCGGCGCTCGCCGACCTCACCCGGCGCTTCCCCGGCAGCGCGGTGCTCCGCGAGCCCGCCTACCGCACGCTCACCCTGCCCGGCCCCGACGGCACACCGGACCGCGCGCTGTTCGAAGGGTTCGGCGTCATCGTCCGCGAAGGGCTGCCGCGCCGGCTCGCCCCGGGCACCACTCCCCTGCTCGCCGGCGCCGTCGCCGACGAGTACCCCACCGGCCCCGCCCACATCTCCCGCCTCCTCGCCGGCGCGGACGAACAGCGGGCCCTCACATGGTGGTCGGCGTACCTCGGTCTCCTCCTGCCACCCGTCCTGGCCGCCTACTTCGACCACGGCCTGGTCCTGGAACCGCACCTGCAGAACGTCCTGATCTGCGTCGACGGCGACGGCATGCCCGCCCAGGTCCTCTTCCGCGACCTGGAGGGCACCAAGCTCGTCCCCGAGCACCACGCCGAGGCGCTGGCCGCCCTGCCGCCCGAGGTCGCGGGCCCGCTGACGTACGACGCCCAGCGCGGCTGGGACCGGGTCGTGTACTGCCTGCTGGTCAACCACGTCGCCGAGCTGCTCGCCGCCCTCGCCGACCTGCACCCGCGGGCCGAGGCCGAGCTGTGGGGCCGCGTCCGGGACACCCTGCGGGCGTACGCCGACCGCAGCGGCTGTCCGCCGCGCCTGGCCGCCCTGCTCGCCGGGGTGCCGCTGCCCGCCAAGGCCAACCTGCTCACCCGCTGGGAGCGCAAGGCCGACCGGGAGGCCGGTTACGTCCGGCTGCCGTCCCCTCTCGTCGAGGGCATCCCGCGCGACACGGCCGGGAGCACCCGATGACCGGCCCGACGCCCGCGGTCCACGACCGCGCCCGCTCCCTTCCCTCCACCGGACTCCCCTCCTACGTGTACGACTTGACGGCGCTGCGCGCCCACGCCGCCGCCGTGCGGGACGCCCTGCCCGAGCGCGTCGAGGTGTACTACGCGGCCAAGGCCAACCCCGAGCCGGAGATCCTTGCCGCGCTCGGTCCGTACGTCGACGGTTACGAGGTCTCCTCGGGCGGCGAGCTCGCCCATGTCGCCGACGCGGTCCCGGGCCGCCCGCTCGCCTTCGGGGGGCCGGGCAAGACGCCGGACGAGGTGACGGCCGCGCTGGAACGGGGCGTCGAGCGCTTCCACGTGGAGAGCCCGTACGAGCTGCGCGTGCTGGCCGAGCTGGCGCGACGGTACGCGCCGGGGCGGCGGGTGGGAGTGCTGCCACGCGTCAACCTGCCCGTCCCCGACGGCTCGTTGGCGGGCAGTTCACTGGCGATGGGAGGGCGGCCGACGCCCTTCGGCATGGACCCCGCGCAGGCTCGCGAAGCCGTCCGTGCGCTCGCCGACGGCACCTACCCCCACCTCGAACTGCGGGGCATTCACGCCCACTTGGCGAGCGGCCTGGAAGCGGCCGAGCAGCTGGCGGTGGCCGGGACCGTCGTCTCGTGGGCGACGGGGCTCGGCGTGCCGCTCGCCGAAGTGAACGTCGGCGGCGGCATGACCGTCGACTACACCCGCCCGGAGCGCCTCTTCGACTGGGCCGCCTACGGCAAGGGCCTCGCCCGGCTGACCGAGGCGCATCCGGGCCTCTCCGTGCGGATTGAGCCGGGGCGGGCATTGACGGCGTACTGCGGCTGGTACGTCACGGAGGTGCTGGACGTCAAGCACAGCCACGGCGAGGAGTTCGCCGTCGTGCGGGGCGGCACCCACCATCTGCGGACCCCTGCGACGAAGGGGCACGACCAGCCCTGTTCCGTACTGACGGTGGACGCCTGGCAGCACCCGTGGCCACGCCCGGCGGCGGAGGGTGAGCGGATCACCGTGGCCGGACAACTGTGCACCCCGAAGGACGTCCTGGCCCGGGACGTGCGCGCCCCCGGGCTGAGAGCCGGGGACCGGGTGGCGTTCGCGCTGGCGGGTGCCTACGCCTGGAACATCTCGCATCACGACTTCCTGATGCACCCGCGGCCCGGCTTCCACTTCCTCGACACGGAGGACGGGAACGTGGACAAGGACCAAGACCAGGACAAGGACGCGGACGTGTGACACCGGGCAACGGAAAGGGCCGCCCGGTTACGGGCGGCCCTCGACGGTGCGCGAGTGCCTAGCTGAGGCCGGGCAGCACGTTCGTGACCGGGGCGACCAGGTCGGTGAGCTGTTGCAGCTCGTTCAGGTCGTTGAGGCGGTTGAGCTGGGACAACTGCTGCGAGACCCGCGGCATCTCCGCCTGGTGCTCAGCGGGCATGTCGCTCGTGGCGAGCGAGTCGAGCGTGGTGATGGGGTTCAGCTGACCGGCGCTCGGAGCAGCAGCGTCGGCCGCGTTCGCGAGCGGAGCGGCGAGGCCGGTGACCCCGACGGCGAGACCCACGGCGGCGACGATACGTCGTGTTGAGATCATGCAAACAGCAACGCCGGCGGGGCCGTGCCGGACACGGGCGGCGGCCGTCGCTCACTCGTCAGGCGCAGCGCGCGGACTGCGCTTGCCGAGCGTGCCGGGGCGGAGGAGTCTCGAAGAGAGAGGCACCTCGCGGCCCGCTCCTCGCCGGGCCGCGGCCTTCGAAGGAGGTCACCATGGGCAGTGCGGCACGTTCCGGGTTCGACGCCGAAACCCTGCGCCGGGCCATCGAAGGACACACCGCGGCGGGTCTTCTGTCG
Organism: Streptomyces sp. NPDC033131; assembly: GCF_055578365.1. Taxonomy (NCBI): domain Bacteria; kingdom Bacillati; phylum Actinomycetota; class Actinomycetes; order Kitasatosporales; family Streptomycetaceae; genus Streptomyces; species Streptomyces sp. NPDC033131. The sequence continues at coordinate 171,361 of NZ_JBVIPA010000004.1, read as the reverse complement.
CTCTACGCGGACGACGCGGAGATTCGCGTCGTGGACCGCAACACCCAGCCCAGCCACCCCAAGGTCCTGCACGGCCGGGACGAGATCAGCGAGATGCTGGAGGACGTCTACAGCCGCGACATCAAGGGTCACAAGCTGGAGCAGTGCGTCGTCCAGGAGGACCGTGTCGCCTTCACGGAGAGCTGCGAGTACTCCGACGGGGTACGCGTGTTCGCCGAGTCGATGATGTCGCTGCGGGACGGGAAGATCGTCGACCAGACCATGATCCAGGCCTGGGACGAGGAGGCGGGAGGCTAGGACCTGTCCGGCCGGTCATGCCGCAGACGCGGGGTGTGGCACGCGCATCTGCCGCGTTGTCGTCGGTTGCCGACTCCCCCACTCCCGACTTCGCTCGAGCGGGGGCACCCCCATCGCGTCGACGCCCTCCTCCGCCTTGCAGCTGCACGCACCACACCCCGCTCACCGGCACTGATGTCGCACCGTCGCTTCCCTGCGACTTGATCGGCCGGACAGGTCCTAGTCTCGGCGGCGGGCTGTGACCGGCGCCGAGGTTCCCTGATCACGCCGGTGCCGGGTGGCGTCGGATCGATGACGATCGCCACGCTGCCGGAACAGACCGTGGACGCCGCCACCCGGCGGCTGAGGCAGTGATCAGCGCATCCAGACGCTGTACTCCATGACGTCGCCCGCGCTGACGCCGTACTCCGGCTCGTCGACCGTGAAGGTGGCTTCCAGCCCCAGGACGGCCCCGGAGACCGGGTCCATGATCAGCATCCGGCGGGCGCCGTCATCGTCGCAGACGTACGCCTGCCCGCGCCGGCCGAGACGGTCGGTCACCTGGCCGACCGGCCGCAGCCCCTCGGTGTCCGCGAGGAGGCGGGCGACCGCCGCGTCCTCGCGGGCGCCGAGGGTCCAGTGGTCGAGCAGTACGCCCACGGCGTCGAGCAGTTCGGGCGTGGTCAGAGGGGTGTCGATGTACTGCGCCTCCTGGAGGTAGGCGCGCAGCCGCGTCGGATCGTGCGGCGGCGGCGACTGGGGCGGCGCGTCGCTCCAGCTCGGGCCGAAGGTACGTCTGCTGACGACGTGGCCGTCCTCGACCAGGCGGGGCTCTCCGTCCTCGTCGGACAGGACCGGCCGACCGGGATACCGCGGGTCGGTCGCCACGACCAGTTCCGTGTGGCTGTCGTCGGCCTTCCAGCGCACGACCCGCTCCTCGGCGAGCGTGACCGGGGGCTTGTCCTGCGACATGCCCATGCTCCACGACAGGACGTGCGTGCCCTTGCGCAGCACGGGCGAACCGTCGACGGCGTCCTGCCCGGCGCGCTCGGCCAGCACCCGAAGGGGTAGGGGCGTGGAGCCGGCCTGCACGACCAGCGGGCGGGGGGCGGCGGCCGCGGGGGGCGTGTTCGGGCTGCCGAGCACGAGGGCCAGGGCGAGGGCGGCGACGACGGCGGTCGCGACGAGGCCCCAGGCCAGTCGGGCGCGGCTCCGGGAGGCCGGGGCCGGCTCGTGCAGCAGCCGGTTGAGGTGGCGCTCGGCGTGGTGGTCCAGGGGTCCCTCACCGAAGTGGGGTGCGTCGATCGGGACCGGGTTGGCGCGGCGCAGGAGTTCCAGTTCGTCAGCCATGGCCCTGTTCCTTCGGCGAGTTGAACGGGTGCGACGGGGTGGGCCGGTTCGACGAGGGCTCCGCGTGCGAGGAGATGGCCCGGTTCGACGGGGGCGCCGCATGCGACGAGGCCGCCGCGTTTGCCGAGGCCGCCGCGTCCGACGGGATCGCCCGGCTCGACGAAGTCACCCGGCTCGGCACGTGTGGGTCCGCGGCGCTCGCGGGGGACATGCGGTCGATCTCGGCTCTCAGCCGGCGGCGGGCCCGGTGCAGCCGCATCGAGGCCGCCCGTCGGCCGCAGCCGAGGGCGACGGCGACCTCGTCGATGCCGAGTTCCTCCCAGGCCGTCAGGCGCAGTACCTCCCGGTCGGCCGGGGAGAGACGGGCGAGGGCGTCGTGCACCCAGCCGCCCGGTGTCTCGGTGTCGGGACCTGCCGCGATGTGCCGCCCGTGCGCGGTGTCGTCGTTTCCGAGCCGGGCGACGAGCCGGCGGCGGCGGCCGTGGCCGCGTACCGCGTTGGCCAGGCAGTTGCGTGCCACGCCGTACAGCCAGGGCAGTGGGGACACCGGCAGGTCGGCCCGGCGGCGCCAGGCGACCGTGAAGACCTCCGCCACCACTTCTTCCACCTCGCCGGTCCGCCCGTCCAACCGCCGCGCGACGTAGCGGCTGACCGCCCAGTAGTGCTCGCGATAGGCAGCGGCGAAGCTTTCGTCGTTGCTCATGTTCCGTTCGTGTCCGGCACCTTCGTGATCGTCACACCTGTCTTTCGTGACCCTCGTCGCTCGCCACAACATCGAGGGGCGTCGCTTCGCGGCCTGTGCGGCGCCGCCTGTTGGCTGCTGGGCGGCGCCGCGGTGGCGTTGCCGGTGTGTCCGCCTGGGCGGGTGTTAGGTCAGCGTCCACTTCTGGTTGTCGCCGCCGTTGCACGACCACAGCACGAGCAGCGAGCCGTTGGCCGTGCCGTTGTTGTTCGCGTCGAGGCAGAGGCCGGCGTTGACGTTGGTGAGGGTGCCGTCGCTGTTCACGTTCCACTGCTGGTTGCTCTGGCCGTTGCAGTCCCAGATGACGACCTTGGTGCCGTTGGTGGTGCCGCGGTCGTAGGCGTCCAGGCACTTGTTGCCGTAGACCACGAGTTCCTTGCGGGAGGTGTGGGTCCACGACTGGTTCGGGCCGCCGTTGCAGTCCCACAGCTCGGCCTGGGTGCCGTTGGTGATGGTGTTGTCGTAGATGTCGAGGCAGCGGCCGGACTGCTTGCCGACGGCCAGGGTGCCGTTCGTGCCGGGCAGGGGCCGCACGGTGATCGAGTCGATGCCGGACGCTCCCGAGAAGGCGAGCGTGTTGGCGGAGCCCTTGGACAGGGAGGCCGCGACGGAGATGGTGCCCGGGGTCGATCCGGTCGGCGGGAAGGAGACCGTGGTGGGCGTCTGGCCGTTGACCCTCAGGGTGGCCGTGCGGGCGGTGGAGGTGTCGTTGGTGTAGGAGACGTCGACGGTCTTCAGGCCCGTGCTGCCGGCGACCACGCCGGTGAAGTCCGACGTTCCGGTGTAGGTACTGCTCGCCGCCTCCGTGCCGCCGGTGACCGTGAGCATCACCGAGCCGCCCGCCGGGACGCTCGCCGTGTAACTCGTGCCGTACGAACCGACGTCGGCGCGCGTCCACAGGTCACGGACGGTGGCGCCCGCGTTGGTCAGGCCGAGGTCCGACCAGCGCACGGTGATGTTCTTGGCGGCGGAGGTGCGGTTGAGCAGGACGACCGCACGGTTGCCGGCGCCGGACAGGACCTTGCCGTAGACCTGCGCCCCGGCGGTGTCCTCGGCGACCTCGACGCCCTGGAGACCGCGCGAGTCCTGGTCGACCGCGATGACCTCGGGGTTCTTGAGGATCGCGGCGGTCTCCGCGGTCATGGTGGCCAGGTTGTTGCCGGCCAGGAGCGGGGCGCCGGAGATCGCCCACAGGTTCATGTGGGTGCGGTTCTGGGCGGCGGTGAACCCGTCCATTCCGACCATCAGCATGTCCGGGTCGTTGTAGTAGCCGGTGTGCTGGGCCGTGGGGTGCAGGTTGGTGTCGTAGTTGGTCAGCAGGCTCGCCATGGAGGGCTTGTTGCCGTAGTAGATGATGTCGGTGTTGGTCCGCCACATCGCGCCCTGGCCCGGGGCCCAGTTCCACGGGTTCTGGTAGCCCCAGTTGCAGAGCGAGAGGGTGAGCGGGCGGCCCGTGGTGGCCGTGGCCTTCGTGACGGCGTCGCTGATGGCCTGGTACGTGGTCTTCGCGTCGAGGCCCTCGACGTCGCCGCCGCACCAGTCGACCTTCACGAAGTCGAAGCCCCACTGGGAGAACTGCAGCATGTCCTGGTCGTAGTGGCCCTCGCTGCCGGAGCCGGGCGCCGCGGGCCGGCCCGTCGGGAAGTAGTAGCCACAGCCGTCCTTGCCGGCGTCGGTGTAGATGCCCGCCTTCAGGCCCTTGCTGTGGATGTAGTCGGCGATGGCCTTCATGCCGCCCGGCCACTCGGTCTCATCGATCGTGATGTTGCCGGCGGCGTCCCGGGTGCCCTGCCACCAGCCTTCGTCGATGTTGATGTACTGGTATCCGGCCGCGGGCAGGCCCGCCGCGACGAACGCGTCGACCTGCTGCTTGATCACGTTGTAGTCGATCTTCGCGACGAAGCTGTTCCAGGAGGCCCAGCCCATCGGGGCCGTGGTCACCGGTATCTGACGGGTCGTCGCCGCCTGTGCCGGGGTCGGCTGGGCGAACAGCAGCGCGGCGGTCGCGGTCAGGGCGAGAACGAGGGCGCGGACGGCGGTGGCTCTGCAGCGCTGCGCGAGACCTCTGAGGGTCGCGCGGGGTGATCGCGGCGGGGGATACATGCGGCTCCTTCATGGGGGAGGAACCCCGAGCGCGGTCGATATCTCGAACGAAGATCGGTGTTCCGAACACTGTGCGCGCCGAACGTAGAGCCACCAGGGAGTCAAGTCAACGGATGCGACAGGCGTGAAGTCGCTTTCCTGATGCGGTCGTTCGCCCGGGACGGGCGGTCCGCCGCCATACTGGCCGTCGTGCGCGTAGCCATCATGACAGCGGGATCCCGGGGTGACGTGGCCCCCTACACCGGCCTGGGGCACGGTCTGGCCCGTGCCGGACACGAGGTCACCCTGGTCACCCACGCCCGGTTCGAGCCGCTCGCGGCGCGGGCCGGGCTGCGGTTCCATCCACTGCCGGTGGACCCACGGGCAGAGCTGGAGTCCTCGCGTGGGCAGGGGCTGCACCGCAGCGCGTCCGGCGTCGGAAAGCTGGTGCGGGTGGCCGCGATGGCGCGGGCGCTGGCCGGTCGGATGACCGACGACCTGGTGGCCGCGGCCCGCACGAGCGACGCCCTGCTCGTGGCCGCCTCTCTCGGCCCGCTGGGGCACACCATCGCCGAGGGGCTCTCCCTGCCGAGCATCGGCGTCCACCTCCAACCCCTCTCCCCCACCCGGGAGTTCGCGCCGCCGATGCTGGGCGTCGGCTCCTGGGGCTCCGTCGGCAACCGCGTCGCCGGGGTGGGCGTGAGCCTGGCCCTCGAGCATGTCTTCGCAACGGCCGTACCACCCCTGCGGGCCCGGCTGGGTATGCCCCGGTCCCGGACCACGGCGGGGCCGTGGTCCCGGGAGCGGCAGGGCCGGCCGGTCCTGCACGGCTTCAGCCCGCTGGTCGTCGCCCGGCCGCGCGACTGGCGGGCGGGCCTCGAGGTGGCCGGCTACTGGTGGCCGTACGACGGCACGGACCGGCTGCCGGCCCGGCTGGAGGACTTCGTCGACGCCGGACCTCCGCCGGTCTTCGTCGGGCTGGGCAGCGCGACCGTGCCCGATCCACGGCGGCTCGGCGCCGAGATCGTGCGCGCCCTGCGGGCGGCCGGGCTGCGCGGGGTGATCCAGCGGGGCTGGGCCGGACTGGAGGCTTCCGGCGACGACATGCTGACCATTGACGAGGTCCCGCACTCCCTGCTCTTCCCGCGGATGGCGGCCGTCGTCCACCACGCGGGCGCGGGCACCACCGCGGCCGGGCTGCGGGCAGGAGTACCGGCCGTTCCGGTACCGGTCCAGTTCGACGAGGGATTCTGGGCGGCACGACTGGTCGGCCTGGGCGTGGCCCCCCGCGCCCTGCCGCTGCGCCGCCTGACGTCCGACACGCTGGCCACTGCGCTCGTACGGGCCACCCGGGATCCCGGACACGGGGAGCGGGCGCGGGCGCTGGGGGCACGCATCCGGAGCGAGGACGGGGTCACGCCGGTGCTGGAGGCGGTGAACCGGCTGAAGACTTAGACAGGCTCAGACGCGCACCGGCCGACCGGCAAGGGCAGCCACACACGCGCACCGGCCGAACGACGAGGCAGCCACCCACGCGCACCGGCCGAACGACGAGGCACGCCACGCTCGGATGAGGGTCCCGCCGGTGGTGCATCGCGCCGACGCTGAGCCGGTCCGACTGGTCCGGCCGGTCCGGCCGGTCCGGCCGACCGCAGGCAACCGGGTTGCGGACGCCGTCCGCCCCGGCGCTCCCATGCCGGACCCGCCCCGCGGCGAATGGGCCGACAGCCGCCGTTCCACCACACACGCGCCCACCCCTAGCCGGCCCCCGGCACCCACCCCGGCGGCCGCAGGATTCCCAGCAACTGTCCGACCAGCTCGTCGACCACCTCGTCGAGCGTGGCCTCCACCCACCCCGCGCTCCAGTCGTGCAGCAGGCCGTTGACGCTGCCGATGAACGCGGTCGCGGCGAGCCGGTAGTCGCGGGGCGCCGCCTCTCCCCGCGCGGCGGACGCCTCCGCCTCGGCGCAGACCAGGTCGACCCACCGGGCACGGCGGGCCAGGCGCTGTTCCTCCAGGCGCGCGCTGACGCCGATGATCTCGACGAAGGTGATGCGGACGCGACGCGGGTCGGCGGTGACGTTCGCGGCGTAGGCGCGGAAGAGGGCGGCGGCGCGTTCGGCGATGGGCAGGTGCTGCGCGTCGGCGACCGCCGCGACGACGGCCCCCTCGGCCCAGTCGTTGACCTGGAGGTGGAGAGCGGCGAGGACGTCCTCCAGGGTGCGGAACTCCTCGTAGAACTGGCGCGTGGACAGCCCGGCGGCCTCGCTGAGCGCGGCGACGGTCGTGGCCCGGTATCCGGGGACGCCGCCGAAGAGCTGGAGTGCGGCGTCCAGGAAGCGGCGGCGCCGCTCGGCCTGCCGTTCCTCGGCCGACTTGCCGCCGTAACGGCCGCTCGGCGCCCTGAGTCTGCCCGCCACCGTGCCTCCCCGCTGCCTCGCCCCGTCCTGGGACACCAAGTTTGTCGTGTACGCGGTCTTGTCGAGAAGGCCACCCCTTCCTTACTTTCGAGTAAGTCAACTCTGAATGCAGTCGTGTTCAGAATCATCGCCGCGTCCCGGCACCCGCCCACCCCAGAGGAGAGAGCACTCATGCCTGCTTTCAGATCCAGGCACCTTTGCTCCATGGCCGCCGCCCTCGTCCTGACCGTCACCGCCCCCGCGACCGTCGCCGGCGCCGCCTCGGACTCCTCGGCCGCGGCCCTGCGCGAGGTGATGTTCGTGGGCAACAACTGGGAGGGCACCGCCGACGTCATCAAGTCGACCGGGGACTTCGCGAAGGTCGGCCGGATCAACGTGATTCCCGACAAGGACCAGCGGATGGCGGAGATCAACGCCGATCCGATCCGGTGGATCGCCTTCATGACCATCCGCAACAGCGTCGGCGAGGGCCACGACCAGTTCGTCGACGACATGTACTCCACCCCGGACGGCAGGTCGGTGGTGGTCTCGCGGCCGAGCTTCGCCGACGTCGTCTCGATCGACCTGGCCACCGGGAACATCAACTGGCGTTTCCCCGTGTCGGGTTACCGTTCGGACCACATGGCCGTCTCCCCCGACGGCAGGCGGGTCGCGGTGTCCGCGTCGACCGGGAACACCGTGCACGTGCTGGACATCGTGACCGGCAAGCAGCTCGGCTCCTTCGCCACCGGCGACAAGCCGCACGAGAACATCTTCAGCAACGACGGCAAGTACATCTGGAATATGTCCATCGGCGACGTGAACACGGCGACCGACGCGCCGTGGCTGGACTGGACGAAGGGCAACCGGCTCATCACCGTCGTCGACGCGACCACGTACAAGCGGGTCAAGGTCATCGACATGCGGCAGCGGCTGGACGCGATCGGTCTGAAGGACCACTCCGACGCGGTCCGGCCGGCCGTCTTCTCGCCCGACGAGTCCAAGCTGTACTTCCAGGTGTCGTTCTTCAACGGCTTCTTCGAGTACGACATCGCCACCGACAAGATCACCCGGACCAAGACCCTGCCGAAGAACCCGGCGACCAGTGACGACCGCACCACGTTCGTCAACGACTCGCGCCACCACGGCATTTCGATGAAGCCGGACGGCTCCAAGCTGTGCGTGGCGGGCACGATGGACGACTACGCGACGGTCGTGGACCGCGCCACGCTCCAGGAGGGCCCGCTCGTCCCCGTCGCCAAGCCCTACTGGGCGACCGTCAGCGGTGACGGCAAGAGCTGTGTCGTCTCCGAGAGCGGCGCCGACCAGGTCACGGCGATCGACTTCGCCACCGGCAGGAAGACGGTGTCCGTCCCGGTGGGCGACCACCCGCAGCGCGTACGCCTCGGCCACGTGACCGCCGGCTGGACGGGCACGGCCTCCTGAGGCTACCCACCCGTCAGCCGGGCAAGTGTTTTTGACCGCCCCGGCCCGTTCCGCCCTCGCTCCGCCGTGCGCTGCGCGGCGAACCGAGGAGGCGCGGGCCGGGGCGGTGCGGTGGGGCGGTGCGGTGGGCTGGAGGCAGGCGCCGACCGGCGATGCGCCGACGCCCTCGGCCAGGTGCCGGCCGCGCGGAGCCGTGGTGGCCGACAGCGAGGGCGGTGAGGGCAACCAACCTCATGCCCGCCTCGCCCGGCGTAAGCCGGCCGGCCTTGTCGTGGTGGTGCAGCGTGCGCACCACCACTCTCCGGCCAAGGACGCGACCTGCCTCCGGAGCAGCAGCTCACGCACCTTCCCTCGCGTCGGGGTTCGGCCTGGACCCCGACGCGAGGGGAAGGGTCGAACGCGGTCAGCGCACGCGCTGTGCCGCCCATGCCGAAAGCTCGGACCGGGCCGCGGCGAGCAGGTCCGCCGGGGGCGAGGTCGCCCCGTTGGTCACCAGCGCGTAGTGCAGGACCCCGTTGTCGGGAGCGGTGAGCAGGAGGCGGCGGCTGCCCGTGGCGCCCGGTTCCGCGGCCGCCGCGACCGGGGTCGTCCGGGTGTACGCCGGCGGGCCGTAGGAGGTGCCCAGGTCGGAGACGACCGTGGTGGTGGAGGTGGGGAAGGATGCCGGGAGGTGCAGTTCGGTGGGCGCCGAGGTGCCGTCGGAGCGCCACAGCAGCAGCCCGTACTGTCCGGAGCCCACCAGCCGGGAGACGTTCGGCAGTGAGCTCGGTACCGGGTTCCAGGTCAGGGTCGTGGAGCCGTCGCGGGAGCGGTCCTCATAGGTGAAGGCGACGGTCGTCCCGGCGGTGGCGCTCGGGTAGAGGCGGTCGAGGAGCCGGGCGTCCTGGCGCAGTACGGCCGTTCCCGAGTCGTTCAGGCGTACGGCCGACAGGTCCTCGTCGTTCCAGGCGTCGCCGGTGGTCAGCACCTTGTCGGGGTTGTTGTTCATCAGCTCGCGGTGACGTCCGTTGTAGATGTCCCACTGCCACTGCGAACCGGACAGGACCGGGCCGGACGCCGTCGGGTTCGACCACCAACTCGCGCCCGGCAGGCGGGAGTCGAGGGCCTGGTACATCGCCTTGAGGACGGTGGGCGCCTTGTCGGAGACGTTGCCCGCCAGGGGGTGGCCGAACTCGCTGATGATTCCGGCCGTGTCGGTGGCCGCGGCGCGGTCGCGGACCGTCCCGAAGTCGGTCGAGTACTGACCGTCCCCGGCCTTGCCCGGCATGAAGATCCCGGAGATGGCCTTCTGGTCGTAGAAGTGGGTGTTGAACACGTAGTCCGGGCCGAGGGTCCCGGCGTCGAGGAGTCCGCCCTCCTGCTTCTGGAAGCTGATGTTGGCGTTCCAGAACAGGTTCGGCTCGACGAAGGCGGGCTTGTCCTGCCAGCCGGCCGTGTCCATGCGGGCGCGGAACTTCTCGTAGAAGGGCCACAGCACGTCGCGCTCCCAGGCCCGGCTGGTCTGCCCGGAGTCGTACACGCCGGCGTGCGGCTCGTTGTAGGGATCGAAGCCGACGATGCCGGCGAACTGGGCGGCGCCGACGTGCTGTTTGACGTACGCCATCGTCTTCTGGGCGGTGGTGAGGAACGCGTCCTGGAGGCCGTACGCGTTGTGCCAGAAGTCGTACGACGCCTGCTTCACGGCCTCGTTCTGGGTGATGTTCTGACCCCAGAACAGGCAGATCCCGCAGTTCTCGTCCGGGTAGTTCCCGGCGTCCACGGCCCACTTGGGGGCGCCGTCGCCCGTGTACCAGCTGTCGGAGTCGAAGAGGTGGCGGGAGTAGAGGTCCTGGTGGAAGTCGGGGTAGACGCGGATCCCGGCGTCCAGGAACGCGCGCATCTGGTCGGTGGCGGCGGCCAGGTAGGCCGTACTGACCTGGCCGCGCACGGGTTCGGCGTAGGCCCAGGAGAGCAGGAAGCGGACCGTGTTGCCGCCGCCGAGGGCGCGCAGCGCGGTCGCGGACTTCTTCGCGTCGGCGACGGAGGCGAAGGGCAGGCCGTTGTTCTCGGCCAGTTTGGTCTCGCCGGAGACGTTGTAGCCGCGCAGGACGACCTCGCGGCCGAGGCCGTCGGTGAAGCGGCCGTCCTGCACGGTGACGGGGGTGTCGTCGAACCAGAGGGAGTCGGGGAGGGCTTCGGCGGTGGCGGGTCTCACGCCCGTCGCCGTCAGGAATCCGGAGAGGACCACCAGAACAACGAGCAGACGCGCGCGTATATTCGGCATGTCCATTACAGTCCGGTGATTTCCTGACAACGTCAACACATCTGACTGCTGAGTAAGTGTCAACTTCTCGCACCCGCCTCGGCGACCGGAACCTCACCCGCCCACCCGACGTGTCACGTTCAGCAGGTACTCCTTGCGGTGCAGCGGGTTGTTGTCCGTGCGCGGCCTGCGCGGCACCGTGCCGTGTGTGACAGGCGCGTAGTGGTCGAAGGCGCTCTCCAGTTCCCCCTCACCCCGGGTGAGCCCCGGAAGCCGCTGCTCCAGTGCGTGTACCCGGTCCGCCGGAACGACACCCTCCAGAACACAGGTCTCATCCCGCGTCTCGGTGGTCTGCGGGACGGCCCGCAGGGCGGTCAGCACCGGAAGCAGCGCCCCCAGGGTGTCCGCCGGGGCCTCGGCGCGGAAGCGGTGCATCGGCTCGTACACCTGGCTGCCCGCCCGCCTGAGCGCCTCCACGAGGACCAGCGGGGTCAGCCCCCGGAAGTCGGCCCCGGTGCTGGACATGCTCTTGTCGAAACCCTGGTGGGAGTGGCTCTGCCGCGGCCAGTAGCCGCAGTGGGTCAACGTGACCGTGCAGTCGGTGACCTGCCAGCCGTGCAGACCCTGTCCGAGGGTGCCGCGCACGGTGTCCTCGACGGCCTTGAAGAAGGCGTACGGCATGGAGCCGAGTTCCACCTCCAGCCGGAAGCCGACTCCCGTCCCGGGCGGCGCCGGGTCGACGCGCAGGCCGACGGTGGCGAGGAAGGGGTTGGCGTCCTTCTTGATGAACTCGGCCGCCGCCCCGGTCCCGGCCGGCCTCTCGACGCACAGCGGCGTGGTCTCGCGGAAGGTGACGTCGAGTCCGAACTCGTCGGCGAGGGTGGCCTGGATGACCTCCTTCTGCACCTCGCCGTACAGGGACACGGAGGTCTCCCGCCGTACCTCGTCGTGCCGCAGGCCGATCAGCGGGTCCTGTTCGGCCAGTTGAACGAGCGCGAGATGAAGGGCTCTGCCGTCCGTGCCCGGGCCGGGGACGACGACCGTCTCCAGGGTCGGCGGGGCGAAGAAGTGGCCGTACGCCTTGCGGGGTTCGCCGAGGGCGTCGCCGATCCTGACGTCGGCGAGGCCCCGGAGCTTGGCGATGCGGCCCGCGCAGACCGTGTCCCGGCGGACGTCGGTGCCGTGGTCGAAGACGCTGATCGCGGTGATCCTGCCGTCCTCACGGGCGTCGCCGAAGGTGATCCGGTCACGGATGCGCAGGCTTCCGGAGAAGATCCGCGCGTACGCCACCTTCTCCCCCGCCGGGCCCCGTTCGACCTTGAAGACGGTGCCGGACAGCGGGCCGTCGGGGTCGCCGCCCGCGGCGGGCAGCAACTCCTTGATGCCACCGATCAGTTCGCCGACGCCCGCGCCCGTGACGGCGGAGCCGAAGTACACCGGGTGGACCAGGGCCTGCCGGGTCCCGTCGGCGAGCGCGGCACGCAGCCGGGCTTCGGAGACGGTGCCCTCGACATAGGCGGACAGCAGGTCGTCGTCGTGGTCGGCCAGGACGTCGAGCGCGGCCGGGCCGAGGCCGGGGGTGAAACGGGCGCCCGGCGTGCCGAGCCCGGCGGCGGTGCCCATCGGTACGGCGGAGGGCGTGAGCCGTTCGGCGACCGCCCGCAGCACGCCCTCGTACCCGGCGCCCCGTCGGTCGATCTTGTTGACGAAGACGAGTGTGGGGATGCGCAGGCGCTGCAGGGTCCGCATCAGGACCCGGGTCTGGGCCTGGACGCCCTCGACCGCCGAGACGACGAGCACGGCGCCGTCGAGGACGCCGAGGACCCGCTCCACCTCGGCGATGAAGTCGGGGTGGCCGGGGGTGTCGATGAGGTTGACGGTCACGTCGTCGATCGCGAAGGAGACGACGGCGGACTTGATGGTGATGCCGCGCCGGCGCTCCAGCGCGAGCGTGTCGGTCTGCGTGTTCCCGTCGTCGACACGGCCGATCTCGTCGATCACACCGACCGAGTGCAGCAGCCGCTCGGTCAGGCTGGTCTTACCCGCGTCGACGTGCGCGAGGATGCCGAGGTTGAGCAAGTGCACGGAGCGTCATGTCCTTTGAAGAGGGGGTGATTCCTTCCGGGGCGGACATGAGCGGTGCGCGCATTGCTTCTCCTGAATCGTGCGGTGAGGCCGGGACGAGGTTCACTTGAAGTGCAGCAGGTCCAGGGCCACCGGGGCAACGGATTAACGCTCGACCAGTGGCCACGCGACGCGGGTGCCAGGAGCCCACGTGGCTTGCGTGGAAGGAGCGGAACCGTGCGTGACATTCTTCCGGTGGTGAGCGGCTGGTACGCGGCCCGTGCACCGTTCGGCCTGGCCACGGTGGTGGCGGTCAGCCGCAGCACGCCGCGCGATCCCGGTGCGGCCATGGCCGTGGGTCCGGCCGACGAGGTCGTGGGCAGCGTGTCCGGCGGCTGCGTCGAGGGGGCGGTCTTCGAGCTCGCCCAGGAGGTGGTGGCGAGCGGGGAGGCCCGCCTGGAGACCTTCGGGTACAGCGACGCGGACGCCTTCGCGGTCGGGCTCACCTGCGGCGGCGAGATCACCGTGCTGGTCCGGCCCGTCACCCCGCGGTCGGACCCGTCCTTCGGCGCGGTCGCCGAGTCGGTCGCCGACGGCCGCCCGGTCACCGTGGCCACGGTCACCGACGGGCCGGCGCCGCGCGGAGCCACCCTCGCGGTGTGGCCGGACGGGGTGGCCGGCACGCTCGGCACATCGGGCCTGGACGCGGCGGTCACGGCCGACGCGCGCGGGGAACTCGCCCTCGGCACGACGGGCCTGCGGCACTACGGCCCCCACGGCGAACGCCGCGAGGACGCGGTCACCGTCTTCCTGCACTCCTTCGCGCCTCCGCCGCGCATGCTGGTGTTCGGTGCGATCGACTACGCGGCCGCCGTCGCCCGCATCGGCGACTTCCTCGGCTACCGGGTCACGGTGTGCGACGCCCGCCCGGTCTTCGCCACCCCCAAGCGCTTCCCGGAGGGCGTCGAGGTGGTCGTGGACTGGCCGCACCGCTATCTCAGGGGCACCGGCACCGACGACCGCACGGTGATCTGCGTCCTCACCCACGACCCGAAGTTCGACGTGCCGCTGCTGGAGGAGGCACTGCGCCGGCCGGCCGCGTACATCGGGGCGATGGGCAGCCGTCGCACCCACGACGACCGGCTGCGACGGCTGACGGAGGCCGGCCTCGCGGCGGGCGAGCTGTCCCGGCTGCGCTCCCCCGTGGGCCTCGACCTCGGGGCCCGTACCCCGGAGGAGGTCGCGGTGTCCGTCGCCGCGGAGATCGTCGCGCTGCGCTGGGGCGGCAGCGGCGCCCCACTGACGGCGACGGCGGGAGCGATCCATCCGGCGGGCCCTAGACCCGGTCCCCGTCGGTGACTCCTGGCGGGCGCTTCGGTCGTCAGGAACCGTGCCGGCGGTGGTCCTCGACGACCGCCTCGAGGTGACGCAGCGCCGCCGTCACCCGTGCGGGGTCCGCCTGGAAGAACGGGTCGTCCGGCACCGGCAGCGACCCGGCCACCGCCCAGCCCCGCCCGCGCGCCCAGGTCGCGTCGTCGAGGTCGACCGCCTCCCGGAAGGCGTCCCGTGCCCGGGCGGGCAGGAACTTCCAGGCGGGCAGCAGATCCACCGCCGGGTCGGCCACGGCCAGCGTCCCGAAGTCGATGACGGCGCTGAGCCTGCCGTCCACGGTCAGCAGGTTCCCCGCGTCGAGGTCGCCGTGGATCCACACCGGCGGCCGGTCCCACGCGGGGGCGGCGAGGGCCGCCTCCCACACCTCCGTCACCGCGTCCGTGTCGACCAGGCGTGCCTTCTTCAGAGCTTCGATCTTGACTCGTACGAGTGAATCCTCGGCCACCGAATCCCGTGGGTCGCCCATCGGCACCCCGCGGAACGCGTTGCTCTGCTCGGGACCCGGCCCGCCCGTGGCGTCGATCGGCCGGAGGGCCCTGAGGAACCCGGCGAGATCACGAGCCGCCCGGACGGGGTCGGCCAGTGCCTCCGTCGTCGCCGTGTCCCCCTCCAGCCAGCGGTACACCGACCAGGGGTACGGGTAGCCCTCGCCGGGTTCGCCCTTGGCGACCGGCTCGGAGACGGGCAGCGGCAGCCGCGGTGCGAGGTGCGGCAGCCAACGGTGTTCGCGCTCCACCTGGCCCACCCAGTGGGCGTAGCGCGGCAGCCGCACCGACAGACCGGTGCCGAGCCGGAAGGTGGCGTTGTCCATGCCGGACCGCTCCACGGGGGCGACGGGCAGGTGCGCCCACTGCGGGAACTGGGCGGCGAGCAGGCGGCGTACGAGGGCGGTGTCGATCAGCACGCCGTCCAGTTGACCGGGGCCAGGCCCCGGACGTCCAACGAATATGCGGTGCAGGCCACTTCGGGAAGTGAGCGCGTTCGGTGCCCCCTTCCTACCGCGGGGGCAGACGGTGCAGCCGTACGTCCGTGAGACGGCCGTCGGCCACCGTCGCGGTCATGTAGGTGCAGTGGGGCTGGCGGCGGCGATCGGTCGGCGAGCCGGGGTTGAGCAGGCGCAGGCCGGTGGGCGCGGTGGTGTCCCAGGGAATGTGGCTGTGCCCGAAGACCAGGACGTCGGCGTCGGGGAAGCGGGCGGCACAGCGGGTCTCACGGCCCTGGGCGGCACCCGTCTCGTGGACGACGGCGAAACGCAGGCCGTCGAGTTCGGCGTACGCCACCTCCGGGAGCCGGGCGCGCAGCTCCGGCCCGTCGTTGTTGCCGTACACGGCGACGAGCCTGGCGCTGCGGGCCTCCAGCAGGTCGAGGGTGGCGGTGTCCACCCAGTCCCCGGCGTGGAACACGACGTCCGCGCGCGGGAGTTCGGCCAGCAGCGGCGCGGGGAGCTCCTTGGCGCGTCGCGGCAGGTGGGTGTCGGACATCAACAGCAGGCGCACCGCGCCAGATTACCCGCGCCGGGGTGACGGCATCCGCAGGCCCGCCGGGCCCCCGCCGACGGGACACGCCGCGTGTCCCCGCCGGTGGGCCGACGATGGACAAAGGGCTCGGTGGCGTTAGCATCTGCCAACGCGTACCAGCGACATCACCCACGGCAAGCGAACTGAGGGGGCCCGGAGCCCGATGCCGGTGAAGGTCAGCGTCATCGTTCCCGTCTACAACCCGGGGACCTACATCGAGGACTGCATCGCTTCGTTGCTGAGGCAGTCACTGCCTCCCGACGAATACGAAGTGATCTTCGTCGACGACGGTTCCACCGACGGCACGCCCGCCCGACTCGACGAGGTCGCCGCGGCGAACCCCCGGGTCGCGGTCGTCCACCAGGAGAACTCAGGTTGGTCGGGCAAGCCCCGAAACGTGGGGATCGCCGCAGCCCAGGGCGAGTACGTCATGTTCGTCGACAACGACGACTACCTCGGGGACGAGGCCCTCGAGCGGATGTACGACTACGGGGTGGCCAACGGCGCCGACGTCGTCGTCGGCAAGATGGCCGGCAAGGGCCGGCCGGTGCCGGTGGAGCTGTTCCGCCGCAACCACCCGCGCGCGAGCGTGGCGAACGCCCCGCTGATCGACAGCCTCACCCCGCACAAGATGTTCCGCCGGAAGTTCCTCGACGACATCGGGCTGCGCTTCCCGGAGGGCAGGCGGCGGCTCGAGGACCACGTCTTCGTCACCGAGGCGTATCTGCGCGCGGACAACGTCTCCGTGCTCAGCGACTACGTCTGCTACTACCACGTCAGGCGGGACGACGCGTCCAACGCCGGCTTCCAGCGCTTCGATCCGGGCGGGTACTTCAAGAACCTCCGCGAGGCCCTCGACGTCGTCGAGCAGTACACCGAGCCGGGACCGGTGCGTGACCGGCTGCTGCGGCGCTGGCTGCGCAACGAGATGGTCGAGCGGATGCGCGGCCGACGGCTGCTCAAGCTGCCCGCGGACTACCGCAGGGAGCTCTTCGACGAGATCCACGGGGTCGTCGTCGAGCGCTTCGGGCCGGGTGTCGCGGCGGGGCTCCAGCCGACGCAGCAGATCGTCGCCGCGCTGATCGCCGCCGACCGCTACGACGACGTGGTGGCGTTCGCCGAGTGGGAGGCCTCCGTCGCCCTCAAGGCCGAGCCCGCCGGCGTGCGGTGGGAGGACGGGACACTGCGCGTCGACTTCGCCGTCGAGTACACGGTCGGCGGCGAACCGATGACGTTCCCGGCCGACCCGGCCGGTACCCCGCCCTCCGGTCCGCCGCGGGACGTCGCCGAGGCGGTCGCCCGGGTGGCCGCCGACAGCGTCACCCGGTTCGGGACGGCCACGGCGGACCTGCTGCTGCGTGAACGCGCCACCTCCGCCCAGTACTTCCAGCCGGGCGAGATCACCCGGGAGATCATCCCGGTGAAGGAGGGCGACCAGGTCCAGCTGGTGCTACGCGTCACGGCCGTCGTCGACCCCGCCGCCGCGGCCGACGGCGCTCCCGTGAACGCCGGGCTGTGGGACTTCTACGTCCGGGTCAAACTGGGCGGCTGGACCAAGGACTGCCGCCTCGGGCCGGTCCGTCCGGCCCCCCGCGGGCACCGGACGGCCGCGCTCGGCGGTGTGGTGGCCGGCCGGGTCGTACTGCCGTACTGGACCGACCCGCACGCCGGTCTCGCCCTGTCCGTCGACAGCGCGGACAAGCGGCTGGGCCTCGCCGGCGTGCCCGCCAAGGACGTCACCGTCACCGACGGCCGGCTGCACGCGCCCCTGCCGCTGTACGTCCCCGGCGACGCCGATGTGCTGCTGCGGCTCACCGGCTCGGCCTCCCGCGACGTCCCCGGCACGCTGTCGCCGTCCCCGGACGGCTCCGGCGCGCTGCTGGAGGCCGCGCTGCCGGTCGGCGACCTCAAGGGCACGACCTGGCAGGTCGCCCTGTGCCCGGCCCCGGTTGCCGGCGTGCCCCGCTTCCTCTCCCTGTCACCGGCCCTGCGGGTCGGGGCGGGCGGAGTGCAGGTGGTGCACCCGCCCGGGCCCGGTGTCGTGGAGCGGCTGGCGCGCACGGCGCGGCCGCTGCTCGGACGGATCCGGAGGAAGGCCGCGGCCAAGGTCAGAGCCTGGCGGGCGTGACGTGAGACGTGCGTGCGCCGCCACGCGGCGCCGGCGCTCGCCAACGCGGAGCGGGTCCGGGACCACTGTGGTGGTCCCGGACCCGCTCCGTGTTCTGTGAGGGCCGGCGCGGCCCGGGGGGTCAGCGAGTGCCGGTGACCTTCTCCAGGGCCGTGCGCAGCGGCTCCCAGCCGCGGGAGCGGCTGACACCGAGGTTGCGGGCCTTGGCCAGCGGGCCCCAGAAGGGGGCTTCCACCAGAGCCTTCGGCGGCACCGCCTGGACCCGTTCCAGGATCGCCTCGGGCACCTTCTGCGGGTCCGGCACGTCGAACTCGGCCATGATCTCGTCGTACTTGTCGTCCAGGACCCTGTTGTCCGGGTCGGCGCCGAACACGACGAGCTGACCGGTGGGCTGGGTGTCGACGAAGACGGTGACCAGGTCGGGGCGGTAGCGGCGGAGGATCTCGGCGACCTTGTAGACGTCCCCGGTCCAGGCGCCGGTGTGCCGGTCGCGGGCGGCCTCGTCGATGTTGCGGGGCAGCATGTCGTCGAGGACGATCACGCTCGACCAGTCGGAGTGCTTCTCCACGTTCATGAAGTCGCGCAGCGCGTACTCGAACAGGTGCATGCCGTCGATGAACGACAGGTCGAGGGTGGTGCGCCGCCAGTAGCCGATCGGGCTGCGGCCCCGGCGCAGGTTGCGCATCGGGTGACGGCCGCCCTTGAGGTGCCCGATCGGGTTGGGCCGGGCGAAGAAGTCGTCGCTGGTGGCCTTCACCAGGTGGACGTCGCACCGGATCTCGGTGACCACCTTGAACGCGGGGTCGATCGCGATGCTGGGGACGCGGGAGAGGGCAAGACTGCGTCCGTCGTTTACCCCGATCTCGAGGTAGTTGCGGTTGGCGCTGACCTTGTGCAGCTCCCGCAGGAACTCATGGCGTTTCACGCAGGGGACTCCTTGCGGATCCGTGGAGGGGCTTCATTCGGGGTGGGGCGGGGGGCGGGCCGGGGAAGGGCCTCGCCACCGACGGGGCGTACCCGGTCGGGGCCGGCGCCGAGGAGGCGGAACACCTCACGGGCCGGGTCGTACCAGGTGGCCTCGCCGGAGCTGGGGGCGGGCGGGGAACCGCCCGCGTCGCGGCGGGGTGCGAACGGGGTCGTCGTACGGGCGGAGTCGGGTCCGGGGGTGCCGCCCGCTTCGGTGACCGGCCGCCTCATGCCAGGCCCTGCGTGTGTCGCTTCAGGGGCTTCCACCCGCGGTGGCCGAGTTCGGTGCGGACCTTGAACCGGTCGACGCGGTTCCGGTCGGCGCCGCAGGCATCCGACCGGAGGACGAAGTTGTTCGCACGTGCGATCGAGCGATCGGTCTGCGACTGGGTGGCCAAGGGTGCGATCCGGGCGGCTTCGGCCGTCGGTTCGTCGACGGGTCCGGCCTCGTGGATGTCGCCCTGCACGAACTCCAGCCGGGGAAGGCCGAGTTCGGGAAGGGCGAGGGTGACTGCGCGGGCGAGCCTGTCGAGCGCGGCGGTCCGGGCCGCGTCGGACGCTTCGTCTGCGCGCGGCATGCGGAGGTGGGCCGGCTCGATGAACCCGGCGGCGCCGGTGACGAGGAGGTTCATGGGTGGATCTGCACCTCGCTGCGATCTCCGACGTGGGAGTCGCCGACCAGGGTTCCGGAGGGGGCGGCCGCTGGTGGGGGCGCGAGGCGGATCCGGGCCTGCGGGCCGTGGAACAGCACAGTTTTGTTGGCAACGGGCACCAGCTGTTCGGCCGACGTGTGCGTGATCGGCCTCAACCGTGTACCGGCGCCGCCGGACGACACGAGAGCCTTCATCTGCGTCACCATAGCCCGGCGGAACGGACCGTGGCGAACACCTGGCCCTGGCGTCACGGCCCGTGTGGGACGGTCAGTCCTCACCCCTGAAGATGTTCCCCTCGCCGTCCGGCCGCGCGGCGCGCTGGGTGCTCTCGTCCGCCACGGCGGGCAGGCACGTCCGCAGGGCACGTCCGTCGCGCAGGCGGCGGGCCCTCGACCAGCCCGTCTCGGGCCTGCGGGCAGCGGGTTTCTCACTGGTCTGCGCGGTCACGGCACTTCATCTTCCTTCTGCGTCCGGTCCTGCTCCCGGCCCGCTCCGGGGCCGGGCGCTCCGTCCTTCCGAGCTGCGCCACCGAGTCCCCCGAGACGGTGCGGTGAAACCGGCGCCCCCCTTCTCAGGCACCGATTTCGCACTTCCGTTCGGGCTGTCGTCCTCAGGTGTTGGGCCGGGCCGCGCTGATGTCGCCCAGGGCCGACTCGGGGTCGCGTTCCATCGCCAGGTCGTCGAGGGCGACGATGCCGACGGGGCGGCCGCCCTCGACGACCGGGAGACGGCGTACCGCGTGCTCGCGCATGAGCTCGACGGCGTGGTCCACGTCGTCCTCGGGGGTCAGGGTGACCAGGTCGCCGCTGCAGGCGTCGACGACGGTGGTCTGTTCGGGGTCGCCGCCCTCGGCGAGCGAGCGCACCACGAGGTCGCGGTCGGTGACCAGGCCGCGCAGCTCGTCCCCGTCCGTGACGATGACGGCTCCGAGGTCCTGGTCGCGCATGATCCGGGCCACCGCCGTCACGGACGTCTGCGGTTCCACGGTGACCGGCGCGCTGGTCATGATGTCGCTGACGTGCTGGGTCATGGCATGCCTCTCTGCTCGGGGTTCTGGGCCCCGGGTACCCCGGTCGGCGCGACGTCGTACCCCTCCAGGGAGATCTCGCTCCAGACCTGCTTGCCGCCGCTGACCGGCACGGTTCCCCACGTCGCCGACATGGCCTCGACGAGGAGGATGCCGCGGCCGCCGGTGGCCTCCCAGCCGATGCTGGTGGGCTTGACGGGGGTGCGCGCGGAGGAGTCGGTGACGGCGACGCGCAGCCGGTGGTTGACGAGGGTGAGGTCGAGACGGACCCGGCCGTCGGTGTGGACCAGGGCGTTGGTGACGAGTTCGGAGACGACGAGCAGGACGGCGTCCATGGCGTGCGCCGGGATGCCCCAGGCTCGCAGGGTGCGGCGGGTGAAGCGGCGGGCCTGCCCGACGGCCTGGGGGACGCGCCACACCGTCCAGGCCTCGCGCTGCGGGCGGGAGGCCATGCCGTCGTAGCGCAGCAGGAGCAGGGCGACGTCGTCGCTGCGGCGGGCGTTGCCGAGCAGGGCGTCGGCGACGAGGCCGAGGTGGCCGGGGTCGGAGACGGCCAGCCCGTGGGCGAAGCGGTCCATGCCCTCGTCGATGTCGGCATCGTGGGACTCGACCAGACCGTCCGTGGTCAGGGCAAGGACGGTGCCCGACTGCAGCCTGAGCGGGCTCATCGGGAACTCGCCCTGCCTCACCACGCCGAGCGGTGGGCCGCCGTCCGCCTCGGGGATCTCGGTGCTGCCGTCCGGGTGACGCAGCACCGGCGGGAGGTGTCCGGCGCGCACGTACCAGGCGGAGCCCTCCTCCAGGTCGACGTCGACGTAGGCGCAGGTGGCGAAGAGGTCGGTCTCCAGGTCCATCAGGAGGCGGTTGGCGTGCGAGACGACCACGTCCGGGGGGTGGCCCTCGACGGCGTAGGCGCGCAGGGCGGTGCGCATCTGGCCCATGAGGGTGGCGGCGGCCGCGCTGTGGCCCTGGACGTCGCCGATGACGAGGGCGACGTGATTGTCCGGCAGGGGGATCACGTCGTACCAGTCGCCGCCGAGCTCGAGGCCCGCCGTGCTCGGCAGGTAGCGGGCGACGGCCACCGCGCCGGGCAGTCTGGGCAGGCGGCGCGGCAGCAGCTGGCGCTGGAGCATGCCGACGAGTTCGTGCTCGGCGTCGAAGGCGTGGGCGCGCATCAGGGCCTGTCCGGCGAGGCCCGCGGAGGCGGTCAGCAGGGCACGCTCGTCGGTGCCGAAGTCGTGCGGGGTGTCCCAGCCGATGAGACAGGCGCCCGCCATCCGGCCCACTCCGGGTAGCGGCAGTACGGCGAGGCCGCCGGGGCCGACCTCGGCGAGGGCGGGCTCCAGGGCGGTGCCGGCGGGCCAGATCTGCGCGCGGCCCTCGCGCAGCGCGGCGGCGAGGGTCGGCATGGCGCGCACGGGTGCGTCGGGCCATTCGGAGCGCCATTCCAGGCGCCACAGCTCGGGCCAGTCCTCCGGTTCGGGCGGGTCGAGGACGGTGACGACGAGCCGGTCGCCCTCCAGTTCGGCGAGGGCGATCCGGTCGGCCCGCAGCGGTGCGCGCAGCGCGGCGACGACGGCGTGACTGACGTCGCGGACCGTGCCCGCGATGGCGAGGACGGCGGCCAGGCGCTGGACGCGGGCCACGTCGGTGACGTCGGAGCGCAGCGTGGTGGCGTCGCCGACGGTGCCCACGAGCCGTACCGGGCGGCCGTCGCCGCCGGGCAGGAGGCGACCGCGCAGCCTGAGCCATCTGGGCGGTCCGGTGGGCTGCAGGACGCGGAACTCCAGCTCGCGGTCGCCGATGGACATGTGGTCGGCCTCCACCACCGACATCAGCGAGGGAAGGTCCTCCGGCACGGTGAGGCCGAGCAGGGTCTCGACCTTGCCGTCGAACGCGTCGGCGCTGATGCCGAACAGTTCCAGGATCTCGTCGCCGACCTCGACGCGGCCGGTGTCCATGGCGAGGCTGAAGGCACCGGCGGCCAGGTCGCCGCCCTCGGTCCGCTCGGCGGGGGCCGGGCGGACGACGGCGCCGGCGATCAGTTCGAGGCACTTGCGGCCGTCGGTGCCGAAACCGGCCGTGTCCTCGCTGACGGCGAGCAGGCAGGCCCCGCCGCCGTCGCCGTGCGCGGGCAGGGCCGCCAGATGGAACTCCTGCGAGAGCGCGCGCCGGGACTCGGGGCAGGCGGCGAGTTCTCCGGGGCCGAGCACCACCGGCCGGCCGTCGCGCAGGGCGGTGGCCACCGGGGAGCGGCCGGAGCGGGCGTAGGTGTCGCGCAGCCCGTACAGCGTCCGGGGCACGCCGGCGGATTCGATCAGGCACAACAGGTCGTCGTCCTCGGCCGGGATGTACACGGCGGCGAAGGTCGCCCCCGCGAAAACGAGCGCCAGTTCGAGGAGGTGGTGCAGCCGTTGCGGTGAGCCCGGTTCGTCCGTGAGCGAGGTCAGGGCAGCTTCGGCACGCAGCGTTCTCGCTCCGCGTCCCGCCGCGCCCTCACTGACCACGTCCGCCATTACAACGCTTATGGGGCACCTGCGCAGCCCCTGTGACCGTTCCGTGGAGTCACCGGGCGGTCCGCGCTCGAAACTCCCCGAACATGTCTTTACGCATGCGTACCGCACGGCGATCTCGTGACAGACGTGACTGTCCGTGGCCGTGGGCTCACTGGAAAGCTCAGTGCCGGTTCCACGGAGGGGGACGCATGGACAAGCGCTACGAGGTCTACGCACTCGCCGACAGACACTTCTACGAGACGCCGGACCGGCTGTCCGCGGAGGGACAGGAAGCGGCACCGCTGTACGAGACGGCGCGGCGCGCGGTGCCCGAGGGCTGGGACGCGACGCGGATCGGCGACTGGCTGGCGCTCACGCCGCTCGGCCCGGACGGCTCACGGGTGGCGGGTCCGGCCCAGGGCTGGAAGATCCACGCTTCGGCCGTCCGGGCGAACGCGGAGAGGATCGCCGCGATCGTGTGGGACTACTGCGTGCCGCGCCGCATCCCGTTCAAGTTCGTGCCCGGCCCGCATCTGCTGCACCTGCGCAACACCAAGTACGCGGGTCGCGACACCAGCGGCAAGTTCGTCACCGTCTACCCGGCCGACGAGGAGCAGCTGCACGACGTGCTGCGCGAGCTGGGCCGGCTCCTGAAGGGCTTCGAGGGGCCGTACATCCTCACCGACCTGCGCTGGTACGACGGCCCGCTGTACGTCCGCTACGGCGCCTTCGCACGCACCTTCGTCGTCGACGACCGCGGCTCGCTCGTGCCGGCGGTGCGCGACGGCGAGGGGCGACTGGTGCCGGACCGGCGGGCACCCTCCTTCCAGGTGCCGGAGTGGGTCACCCTGCCGGCCTTCCTGGAGCCGCATCTGGCGGCGCGGAACACCACGACGGTGGGCGAGCTGCCGTACCGGATCGAGAAGGCACTGCACTTCTCCAACGGCGGCGGGGTGTACGCGGGCACCGACCTCCGGGACGGCAGCAAGGTCGTCCTCAAGGAGGGGCGGCCGCACGCGGGACTGGCCTCCGACGGAGCCGACGCGATCACCCGCCTCGAACGGGAGAAGTACGCCCTGGAGCAGGTGTCCGGGACCGGTGTGGTGCCGGAGGTGCGGGACTGGTTCACGCTCGGCGACCACCGTTTCCTGGTCATGGACTTCCTGGAGGGGCGGCCGCTCAACTCCTTCTTCGCCGAGCGGCACCCCCTGCTGACCCCGGACCCGGATCCGGAGGCGGTCGCCGCCTACTCGGCGTGGGCGGTGCGCATCCACCAGGCGGTGGAGCGGGCGGTGGAAGCGGTGCACGCGCGCGGGATCGTCTTCAACGACCTGCATGTCTTCAACATCATGGTCGGCCCGGACGAGGAGTCGGTGTCCCTGCTCGACTTCGAGGCAGCGGCCCCCGTCTCGGAACAGGGCCGGCAAGTGGTCGCCCATCCGGGCTTCTTCGCCCCGCCGGACCGTACGGGCATCGACGTGGACCGGTATGCGCTGGCCTGCCTGCGCCTGGCCCTCTTCCTGCCCGTCACGACGCTGTTCGTCGTGGACCGGGGCAAGGCGGCCCACCTGGCGGAGGTCATCGCCGGCCAGTTCCCGGACGTACCGAAGGAGTTCCTGCAGGAGGCGGTCACGGAGATCACGCGGGACGTGGCCGCGCGCCCGTCGCCGCCCCCGGTCTCCTTCGTGGAGCCCGGCGACTGGCCCTACAGCCGCGACTCCATGGTCAAGGCGCTCCTCGCCTCGGCCACCCCCGAGCGCGACGACCGGCTCTTCCCCGGCGACATCACCCAGTTCTCCGACGGCGGCGGCCTCGGACTCGCGCACGGCGCGGCCGGCGTGCTGTACGCGCTGGACGCGGTCGGCGCCGAGAGGTACGACGAGGGCGAACGCTGGCTCCTCGACCACACCGCGCCGGCCCCGATCGGCACCTCGCTCGGCCTGTACGACGGTCTCGCGGGCGTCGCCCACGTCCTGGACCGGCTCGGCCACCGGCAGCGCGCCCTCGACCTGATCGACGGGATCCTGAAGGAGCGCTGGCAGAACCTCTCCTCCGACCTGCACGGCGGACTGGCCGGACTCGGCCTGGTCCTGCGCGGCCTGGCCGACACCACCGGCGAGAAGGAGCTCGCCGAACGGGCCGCCGAGGCCGCTCGGATCCTCGTACGGCGACTCGCGGAGCCACCTCCCACGACGTCCCGGCGCCGGGCCGGACTCCTGCGGGGCTGGACCGGGCCCGCGCTGTTCCTGCTGCGGCAGTACGAGCACACCTGCGAGCCGGAGCTGCTGGCGGCGGCCGGCGGGGCGCTGCGCCGGGACCTGGAGAACTGTGTGACCCGCGAGGGCGGCTCGCTGGAGGTCGACGAGGGCTGGCGGACGCTGCCGTACCTCGGCGACGGCAGCGCCGGCATCGGGATGGTCCTCGACGACCACCTCGCCCACGTCGCCGACGACACCGGGGAGTGGGAGCGGGCCCGCGCCGGCGTACTCACCGCCGCCACCTCCCGCTTCTACGCGCAGCCCGGCCTCTTCCAGGGCCGTGCCGGGATGATCCTGCACCTCGCCCGTACCGGCACGCCCGGTGCCGGCGACGCACGGCTCGGCGAGCAGATCGCCGGGCTCGGCTGGTACGCGATGTCCTACCAGGGCCAACTGGCCTTCCCGGGCCACCAGATGATGCGGCTGTCGATGGACCTGGGCACCGGAACGGCAGGGTGCCTGCTCGCGCTCGGCGCGGCCCTCGACGACCGGACGACCGCGCACCTGCCGTTCCTGCCGCCGCTCGGGCGGCCCACAGAACGCGGCTCCGCAACCTGACGGAGTCGTGACCCAACCCCGTCCCCACGGGTGGACGACCTAGAGGAAGGACACGAGATGGCACTTCTCGACCTGCAGACGATGGAGTCCGACGAGCACACCGGCGGCGGCGGCAACAGCACGCTGAGCCTGCTGTCCTGCGTCAGCGCGGCCAGCATCACGCTCTGTCTCTGACGAGCACCGTGCAACCGTGGCCCCGGGCGGTGCGCTCCCTCACGGGAGGGCCGCCCGGGGCCCTGTGCACCACCCCCGGATGTGAGGCCGCATGACCACCTGTGCCGACAAGGGCCTGACGGCACCGGCCGCCCGGCACAGCATCACCCACTGCGTGGCCCTGTGCCTGGTGAGCACGGCCGCGACCGGCGCCGGCCTGCTGCTGCCGGCCGCACTCGGCCGGGCCCTGGACCAGCTGCTTGCCCAGACCCCGGCGACCCGCTGGGTGCTGTACTGCGCCGGCCTGGTCCTGCTGATCGCCCTGCTCGACGCGTGTCAGACCGTGCTCGGCGGCACGGTCGACGCCCGCACCACGGCCTGGCTGCGCCGGCACCTGACCCGGCACGTGCTGGACGTGGGCCCCCGGGCCGCCGCCCGCTTCGGGCCGGGCGACCTCGTGGCGCGCCTCGTCGGCAACGCCGCCCAGGCCGGTACCGCACCCGCCGCACGCGCCGCGCTGGTCGCCGCGCTCGCCGGGCCGGTCGGCGGCGTCGTGGCGCTGGCCCTGATCGACCCGTGGCTCGCGGCGGTGTTCCTCGCCGGAGCGCCGGTGCTGGCCTTGCTCCTGCGGACCCTGTCCCGGGACACCTCGCGGTGCGTGACGCACTACCAGGAGGTACAGGGGCGGATCGCGTCCGCCCTGGCCGAGGCCGTCGCCGGCCATCGCACCATCGCGGCGGCCGGTACGGCGGACCGGGAGACCGCGCGGATCCTGCGGCCGCTGCCCGAACTCGCCCGGGCGGGCCATCGCATGTGGCAGGTGCAGGGCCGTGCGGCCGGCCAGGCCGTCGCCGTCGCCCCGCTGCTCCAGCTCGCGGTCGTGGCCGTGGCCGGGGTACTGCTCACCCGGCACCGGCTGTCGGTGGGCGACATGCTCGCCGCCTGGCGGTACGCGGTTCTCGCGGCGGGTGTCGGCGTGCTGGTCGGACAGCTCGCGGGGCTCGCCCGGGCCCGGGCGGCCGCCGGACGCCTCGGTGAGGTCCTCACCGAGCCCGCCCCCGCCTACGGCCCGCGCCGGCTGCCTCCAGGCCCGGGCCGGCTGGAGCTGCGCCAGGTGACCGCCCGGCGCGGCGGGCGGGCCGTGCTCGACGGCGTCGACCTCGTCGTACCCGGCGGGACGACACTCGCGGTGGTCGGCCGGTCGGGAGCGGGCAAGTCGCTGCTCGCCGCGGTCGCCGGGCGGCTCGCCGACCCGGACGCCGGACAGGTCCTCCTCGACGGGGTGCCGCTGCGCGAACTGACCCACGACGAATTGCGCCGCGCGGTCGGCCACGCCTTCGAACGCCCCGCGCTGCTGACCGGCACGGTCGAGGACGCGATCGGCCTCGGCCTGCCGTCCCCCTCCCCCGCCCGGATCCGCGAGGCCGCCCGGACAGCCCGCGCGGACGACTTCGTCCGCCGTCTCCCCCACGGCTACGACACGCTGTGCGCCGACGCCCCGCGCTCCGGCGGCGAGTCCCAACGCCTGGGCCTAGCACGGGCGTTCGCCCACGGCGGCCGGCTGCTGATCCTCGACGACGCCCTCTCCAGCCTCGACACGGTGACGGAGGCGCACATCACCGAGGCGCTGGTGAGCGGCGGTCCGGGCAGCACCCGGCTCCTGATCGCCCACCGCGCGGCCACGGCAGCGCGCGCAGACGCGGTGGCGTGGCTGGACGGGGGGCGATTGCGGGCGGTGGGACCGCACGAGGAGCTGTGGCGGGACGCGGAGTACCGGGCGGCGCTCGGGGAGCCCGGTACTTCTGGCGAGCCCGGTGACGACTCCGGCGGATCCGGGC